>JAAETO010000090.1 GCA_024228275.1 Arcobacter sp. | reverse complement strand
TCTAGTTAGCTTAAATTTTGTATATACTTATTAGTTAATAGTAAAAATTAATATTAATATAGTAAATATTAAATAATGTTATTATATATTTTATTGCATATTTTTCTCAATGGGAGTAATTAACTTTTTAGTTGATAAAACGTGTAACAAACTGTTTATTCTTCCTTTTAATCTTATGTCTATGTAGCTTATTAAATATAAGTTACATAGCATTTTTATTTTTTATAAATAATTCGAAAACAAAATTTTTTAATTTTATTTTACAATATAGATTTGATAAATTGATTATTTTTGGAAAGTAGGGTAAACCTATTATAGTTGCTATAAAAATTTAATGTATGGTACCCGTAGACGGACTCGAACCGTCAAGCCGTGAAGCGGGGGATTTTGAATCCCCTGAGTTTACCAATTTCTCCATACGGGCAATATTTTGACATTAAAAAAGGACTTATCTAAGACAAGTCCTTTTGAAATTTATGATAAAATAATTATTTAGCTGCTACTGCTTCTTTTAAAGCTTTTCCAACTTTAAATTTAGCAACAGTTGTTGCTGGAACTTTAACAGTTTTATCAGTACCTGGAACTTTTGCAGTTCTTTCAGCTCTGTCTGCAGTACTAAATGTACCAAATCCAATAAAACTAACAGTTTCTCTTTTTACTAAAGTTTCTGTAATTGTTTCTAATACTGCATCAACAGCACCCTTAGAATCTTTTTTAGATAAACCAGCTTTTGCTGCTATTGCGTCAATAAATTCAGCTTTGTTCATATTTGAACTCCTTATGTAAGATTAAATTTGATAAACTTTATAGTATTTAAGCTTTAAAATAGCTAAAATATGGGCTTTAAAGAAGAAAAAATTATAAAATTTCAAAAAAGATTATTTAAAAGAAGATTTTATACTTAAAAGTCTGCAAGAATTCTCTAAAATTGCGATTTTTTTAATCAAATTATTTATATCTCTATCATAAACATATGTGCCAATTCCTTTTATAATCATCACATGTTCATTATTTTCTTTTAAGTATTTAGTTATTTCTAGAGAATTTCTATCATACCAAGTTTCATAATTACCTGGATTATATACTTTTACAGATTTAAAATTTGTTTTTCCATAAAAATCTTCAAATATAATTTCATCATGTTCAAAAGTATATGCTGTAGTATAAATTGGAACACCAAAAGCTATATATTTAGCTTCATGAATATTATTATATATTGTAGAGTGAATATGCGACTCAATACTTGCAATTTTCCATCTGTAATCTTGTTTATTCATATTTAATTTACAAAAAGAATTTTCATCCATTTTATCAAAAACTGCATCTGATTTATTAATAATAAATGTATTATGGTCTTGTTTTGCAGAAATTGCACCATGGTAAATACCAAAAAAATTCTTTCTAAACATAGTTAGAGATAAGTCACTTAAGAGCTTAACAGCTTTTTTATCAATCATTTTAAAAAACCTTAAATATATTTTAGGGTATTATATATTAATTTTAATAAGGACTTTTTTAATGAATATACCACATATACCCGTACTATTTAATGAAACACTAGATTCTTTTGGTGAAATTGATACAGGATATATTATAGATTGTACTACAGGATATGCAGGACATAGCCTAGGACTAATTACTCAAAATGAAAATATTAAACTAATATGTAATGATCAAGATGATGAAGCTTTAGAGTTTTCAAAAAAAAGATTAGAAGATTTTAAAGATAGAGTTATTTTTAATAAAGGTAATTTTGAACATGTAATTGATAAGTTTAAAGAGTATGATGTAAGAGGTTTACTAGCTGATATTGGAGTCTCATCTTTACAGCTAGATAAAAATGAACGAGGTTTTGGTTTTGATGGAGATAGACTTGATATGAGAATGGATCAGAATCAAAGTTTAGATGCCTCAATAGTTGTTAATACTTATTCTCAAGCTGAACTTGAAAGAGTATTTAAAGAGTATGGTGAAGTAAGGGAGTATAAAAAAGTTGCATCATTAATAGTAAATAATAGACCTTTTACTTCAAGTAAAGAATTAGCAGAATTTTTATCTAAAAAGATGTATAAAGGTAAAATTCATCCTGCAACTTTGCCATTTCAAGGTATTAGAATAGAAGTTAATGATGAACTTGGTGTTTTAGAAAGACTTTTTGATTCTTTAGAAGAAGCAAAATTGTCAAATTGTATTGTTTCTATTATTTCATTTCATTCTTTAGAAGATAGAATAGTAAAAAACTATTTCAAAAAATGGACAAAGTCTTGTATATGTCCAAGCGAAGCTTTTAGATGTACTTGTGGTAATAACCACTCATTAGGAAAGATAATTACAAGAAAGCCAATTATTCCTACAAAACAAGAGATTAAGCAGAATCCTAGAAGTAGAAGTTCTAAGTTAAGGATTTTTAAATTTGATTAAATTAAATTCATTAAATGCTCTTTTTATTGCAATAGGTATTTTATTAATTAGCTTAATTTTGTTTTTTCCAAAAATTTACTTACATAATAATATATATTATGTAAGTAAAGATATAAATAAACTATATAGACATTATATATCTTTAAAAGAAGAAAATAAATTTTTAGTACAACAATTAGAAGACATGAAGTTTAAAAATCAAATAGAAGATTCTCTTATAATATACTCTATAGAAGAGGCAAAGCAAAAGAATAATAAATGATAAAAACAATAATAGAATTTGGATTAAAAAAACCTATATTAAATCACTTCTTACTTTTTTTTATTTTAATATTATCAGTTTTCGCATATTTTAATATACCAAAAGAGATATTTCCTCCTTCAAATATGGATGCAATATCAATTACAGGTACTTATTCTGGTGCTAGTTCTGATTTACTTGATAAAATTGCTGTTGAAGATATTGAAGATGAATTACTTGGTTTAAGTTCTGCTGATAAAATAACCTCAGTTATTAAAAATGGTTTTTTTTCAATAATTGTTGAACTAAAAAGGGGAGAAGATCCTAATTTAGTTATTTCTGATGTTAAAGATGTGATTTCTCAAACTAAATCAAATTTGCCATCTGATATGGATGATCCAATTGTAAAAAATATAAAGCACACTTTTCCTTTAATAAATGTTGCGGTATATTCAAAAACGAAAGCTTCTAAAGAAAAGCTGCTAGATGTTGCAAATGAAATAAAATCAGAAATTGTAAAACTAAAAGATTTGTCAGATGTAAAAGTTTTAGGAAAAAGTGATAAAGAACTCTTAATAACATTTAACGATGGAAAAATTAAAGCATTTGGTCTTACAACTATTCAAGTTATAAATGCTGTACAACAACTAAGTTCAATATTTCCAGTAGGTATTATAAAAGATGACACAAGGCACTATTATTTGAGTACTTTTAATGGTGAAAAAGATATAGACAGTATTAAAAATACCCTAATAAAAGTTAACAGTTTAAAATTACGTTTAAAAGATATAGCAGAAGTATCTTATTCTTATGGAGATATACAAGACAAGTCACATTTTAATGCTAAACCAAATATAGCAGTAGGGGTAAGTAAGAGTGAAGAGGGTGATTCTATTGATTTGGTGAAAAAAATCAAAGAAATTACGAAAAAGTTTGAATCAAAATACGAAGATTTGAAATTTGATACTTATATTGATACTTCTATTTGGATTAAAAATAGACTTAATACTGTTGTTTCAAATATTTTATTTGGTTTAATGCTTTTGTTTATAGCTTTACTTATATTTATAAATATAAGGATTGCAATTGTAATTGCAATAGGTATTCCAACATCTTTTATGATTGGACTTATTTCAGCTGATGCATTAGGTTATAGTTTAAATATGTTATCTCTTTTAGGTGCTTTAATTGCCCTTGGTATGCTTGTAGATGAGGCGATTGTTGTTGGTGAAAATATATATCGTCATATGGAGATGGGAAAAGATAAATTTGAAGCTGCACGTGATGGTGCTATGGAGATGTATCCTGCAGTTTTAACTGCAACAGCTACAACTATTTTCGCATTTTTGCCAATCTTATTGATGACAGGTCAAACTGGTAAATTTATGCAGATACTTCCAGTTATGATAAGTATTTTACTTATTAGTTCACTTATAGAAGCATTTTTCTTTTTACCACTTCATTCAATGCAAATTTTAAATGTTAGTAAAGAAGATAGAAAGTCACATAAGGTTTGGGATTTTAATAAAAAATTATATTCTAAGATTTTAGATTTTATGTTAAAAGGAAAATATTTTTCTTTATTAATATTTATTAGTGTAATTTTAGGTTCTACTTTTTTATTAATTAAATCTTCAAAATTTGAATTTTTACCACCTTTTGATAGTACTCAAATTTATATAACTGGTTCAGTTGGTGTTGGAAAAAAGATTGAACAAACGGAAGAATTAGTATATAAAATAGAAAATGAACTTTTAAAAAGTTTAAATTTTAAAACAGAAGTGCAATCAATTAGTTCTGTTACTGGAATGAAACTTGATGGTCAAAATATTCCTCAATATGAAGAATTTTATTTTCAAATATTTGTAAATCTTTTTGAAAGATCTCCTCAGAACATCTTTGATACTTATGTAAATCCTTATCTTTCTCCAAAATATGATAATACTGACATGCAAAGAGAAAATAGTGCTCAAGTTATGGAAGAGGTAATAAAAGAAAACCTTAAAGAGTTTAGCACTTCAAATTCATTTGAAGAATTTAAAGTTTTTGTTCCTAAAGCAGGTATTGTTAAAAACGATATTGAATTAGCAGTTTCTGGTTCTACTGAAAAAGTATCAAATTCTATAAAAATATTAAAAAAAGAATTAGCTAATATAAAAGGTGTTTCAAATATCTCGGATGATTCACTTTTAGGAAATTATGAAATAAAATTTAAAGTAACCTCATATGGATATGGATTAGGTTTTTCTGAGGAATTGATATTAAGAGAACTTAAACCTTTATATTTTAAAGGTACATATTCTAAAATGTTTGATGATAAAGGGATCGTTAATATAGTATTTAAAAGTAAAAATAAGGATTTATTAACTTCTCTTAATTCATATGAAATTACTATTCCAAACAGCGATAAAAAAGTTTTATTAAGACAAGTTGTTGAGTTTATAAAAGTACCTTCTTATTCGCAAATATTTAAAGAAAACCATAAAAGAATTACAAGTGTAACAGCATCAATGACAGATACAACATCAGAAGATGTTTTTTCTACTTTAAATCCAAAATTAGAACTTTTAAAAAAAGATGTAGATATAGATATTAAAGGTGAACAAGAAGAGAATGAAAAAGTTAAAGAGGAGATGATGCAAGCTGCTTTAATTGCTTTGATTCTTATTTTTATAGCTTTAGTTTGGATGTTTGATTCTATGATAAAACCTTTGATTATAATCAGTACTATTCCTTTATCTATTTTAGGTGTTTATTTTGGACATTTTATTATGGGAGTAAATATAACTATGCCTAGCTTAATTGGTATGGTTGGATTAGCAGGAGTTATAGTAAATGATGGAATTATTATGATGGACTTTATTAAAAAAGCTAAAAATTTAAAAGAGCTTGAAACACAGGCACTTTTAAGATTACGTCCAATTTTGTTGACTTCAGTTACAACTGTACTTGGTCTTAGTACTTTAATTTTCTTTGCTTCAGGACAAGCACTAATTTTACAACCAATGGCTTTATCTTTAGGATATGGTATCTTATGGGCTACAGTTCTTAACTTATATTATGTACCAATGGTATATAGACTTATATATTTAAGAAAAGCTAAGGAATAGTAATTGCAAGATCGTTATTCAGCTGATATTGGTGATTTTGGAAAGTTCCAACTCTTAAGGTATCTATTTTTTAATACTTCATACTCTTTATGCCAACTTTGGTATATGTATCCTGATGAATCACACAATAATGACGGAAAACATATTAACTATTTTGACAAAGTTAAAGGTTTTGATGAAGAGTTAGAGATAAAGTTTAAAGAAATAATAAATACAAAAAGAGAAGTTAAAGCTTTAGAAAATGCTTCTTTACTTCAAAATATAAAATACTTTAATGAACTTATTACAAACAACAAAGACTTATATTTTAGAAAGTCGTGGTTTAAAAATGCTCTTGATTTCTCTTTAAATAGTGACTTTATCTTAACAGATGCGGATAATGGAATTGCAACTAAATGTGATAAAAATAAAAAAATTATAAAAATACTTGATTATAAAGATTTTAATTTAAGACCAAATAGTGGCAAATACATCTTTTTAGATGAAATACAAGCTCTGTATCAAGAAACATCATCTTTGATTGTTTATCACCACTTAAATCGCTGTTTTGCACATGACTTACAAATAGAAGAATTAAATGATGTTTTACAAAAAGATTTTTCTTATGTTTTAGCTATAAAACATAAACCATATTCTCCTAGGGTTTATTTCTTTTTATTAGATAATTTAGAAAAATATGAGTTTATAAAACAAAAATTGAAAATATTTGAACATGATTTTTCTATTCATTGGAAACTTTTTGATTAAATTATTCCTACATATAAATTATGAAAAATTAATATATATAAAAAAGCTAATAGTTGCTATTTTTGATATAATCACAAATAAAATATAGAAAAGTTGTAATATAGATGTATAAAATTTCAATAGATAAAAATCTTTTTCAAAATATACAATTTAAAAAAACTAATATTTTAGAAAAAAAAACTACGAAGTATTGGCAAAAAGAACTACTTGAACCTAAAATTGTTGATGATAAAATAAGATATAGTATAAAACAAGTTGATAAACTTATTTTAACAAATGGTTTAGGAGAAGATAAACCACAGCTTACTATTGAGTGCGATAAAATTGATTATTCATCTCAAAAAGATATTTTTGAATTTCATTTGGGGAAAATAATAGAACAGAAAAACACTGATTTAGAAGATAACTATAAAGATAATTTAATTGAGGAACTTTTAAGACAGAAAGCTCAATTAGAAGATACAATGAATAGAGATCATTTAACGGGTGTTTATAATAGAAGAAAGATGGAAAGTGATTTAAATATGTTTGCTAATCAAAATAATTCATCTTTTCTTTGTGCTATATTTGTTGATGCTGATAGGTTTAAAGGTATTAATGATAATTTTGGTCATGATGTTGGAGATAGAACACTTGTATATCTTGGACAAAAACTTCAAAAACATGTAAGTTTATTAAATGGAGAAGTATATCGTTATGGAGGGGAAGAGTTTATAATTTTATGTTTTATATCAAAATCAGAAATTATTAATAAACTAGATGATTTAAGAAAAGATATAAAGTCTCAAAGAATTTACCATAGTACAAAAGATATTTCTATTACTGTTAGTATGGGAGTCTCTTTTTATTCTGAAAGCTCATCAAAAGAAGAAATGATTAAAAAAGCTGATAATGGTGTTTATAAAGCTAAAAATAATGGACGAGATAGAATTGAGTTTGGGTAAAATTATAGGATAGTTAAACTATCCTATAAAAAATAAAAATTACTTACCAATTTGGTTAGCAATTGCTTCAATATCAGCGTCAGATAAAGATACAGCTTGACCTTTCATAAGACCTTTCATTGGTCCCCCATAACTTCCATCTTTGTAACCTTTCATAGCAGCAACAATTTCAGCTTTAGTCATATCTTTGATAACTTTAGACTTACCTAAAGCAGCTTTTTCTCCATTAGCACCATGACAACCAACACATTTTTGGTAAGGGCTTGCAGCCAAAATACAGGCGAAGATAGTTGTAAGTAATAATACTTTTTTCATAAAGAATCCTTTAAATTTTTAAATTAGTATATATTTTAATATACTTTACTTAAAAGTTTATGATTTCATTGTATAAAAAAAGTGTAAAATTAAAAAGTGTATAGTTTGGTAAGCTTTTAGAGAGAATAAACTAGTATATTTTAATATATACTAGTTATTGTAAAGAATTTCTTGTTTTAATTCTTCTTTATTTATTTTGTTTTTATCTGTAGGAATTAGAGGTAGAGATTTTTTATATATTATTTTGCTAGGTATCATATATGAAGCAAGATGTTTTTTAAGTTCGAAAGTAATCTCTTTTGGCGCAAGTTCACTTCTTGAAGAGTATACCATTACAATTTCTTCTTCAATTTCTTCATTTTCTATTGAAAATACAGCACACTGTTCTATCATTGGAAGATTTTTTGAAACAACAGATTCAACTTCATATGGGCTTACTCTAAAGCCTCTAGTTTTAATCATATCATCTTGCCTTGATACAAAATAAAAATAACCTTCTTCATCTTTATAAACGTAATCTCCAGTTGCTATAACTAACTCGTCAGTTAATTCTCCTTGTATATCTATTGCATTTTTTAGAATTTGTATTGATTTAAACCTCTCTTGTGTTTCAACAGAAGCATTCCAAAAACCTTTATAAATATATCCACCTCTATGAATTAATTCTCCAACTTCTCTTACTTTACATTCAAATCCATCTTCATTAATAACATATAATTCAACATCAGGAATAGCTTTACCTATAGATTCTGGTCTAATATTAATTTGAGATGGGTCTAGATATGTTGATCTAAAAGCTTCTGTTAATCCATGCATAGAATAAAAGCTAACATTAGTAAAGATTTTTTTAATATCTTGTACCATTTTTGCTGTTACATTTCCACCTGAAGATGTAATAGTTTTAACTTTAGATAATAATTCAGCACTTGGAAGTCTATGCTCATCTTCATCAAACATAGAAGTTATATTAACTGGCATAAGTGCAATAACAGTAACTTCATCATTTATGATATGGTTGAAAAAATCACCAGGTAAGATAAATCTATGTAAAGCTATTGTTGCTCTTTTATATAAAGAACAAAAAATTTGATTTAAACCATAGTCTAAATTAAAAATCAAAAGACCTGATAAAACATCATTTTCTTCTAGTTTTAAGTATTGAGAAACAACTCTTGCACTATCTATTAAATTTCTTTGCGAAATTACAATTCCTTTTGGTTTACCTGTTATTCCAAAAGAGTATGTAATAACAGCATTGTCATGCCCATTTACATTACAAGAGTACGGTTTATTATAATATTTAAATATCTCTTCAAAAGAAGGGATACCTTTATTAGCAGTTTCGTATGAAATAATATGTCCATCAAAGTTAATTTCTTCAATGTACTCTATTTTTAATTTATCAGTAATAATACATTTTATATCACAATCATTAATAATATATTCTACTTGTTCAGATTTTAAAAGCTTTGTAAGTGGCACTAAAACATAATCAGTTGATAAAATAGCAAGTATAGCAATTACTTGATCTATGCTTTTGTTTGAATATATACCAATTCTACTACCTTTAGGTAGGTTTAACTCTTTTAAATAAAAGGCTACTTGATTTACTTTAGTTAAAAGGTCTTTATATGTGATATTCTCTTCATTAAACTTAATTGCAATTTTATTTGCGTGTGATAATGCAGCATCTTCAATTAGTGTTCTTATACAATTAATAGACATTTTTTTCCTTTTATATTTTGTTTTTATCAGGATTCATCCCAAGAGTCCAAATATCGTAGTTATTATCCATAACAATTGTTGGATTATGTTGTGAATTTAATATTTTTTGATAGAAGAAAGATATTATATCTTCTATTTCTTCTTGTTTTAATACTTTTGTAATCCCACCTGTAAATACTAATGAGTTTAAAATATTTAGTTTTAAATTAACGTATGCTTGTCTATATTTAGATACTTTACAAAGTACTAAGAAAATTGCTAATTGCATTAGAGTTCTTGTTGCTTTTTCTGATGTATCTTCAAATATATGTTCTGTTACTTTAAGATGTGCTAGTAATTCGTAAACAAACTCATTGTTTTTTGCTGCAAATATTAAAGATTCTTTAGATTTATATACACCAAGTTTTTTAAAAACTAGTCTATCATATTCATTGTTAGTTACCATGTTTTCATCTACTAAATCTTTTGAATAATGAATATCTGTAGTTGCTCCACCTATATCTATTAAAATATAAGGATCGGCTACTTTAAATTTACTATCAATTATTGATAGAGTTTTATTTACAATGTAAGGAGTAGAGTATATTTGATTTGAAGTAATATCATATAAGTGTTTTATATCTTCTTTCCCCATAATATCAGATTGATAAAGGTTCGTTAAATACTCTTTTAAATGTTCTTCTTCGACATGAAGTTTATCAGTTATAATATTAGGTAAGATTTTTATATTTTCTATATTGTCTTCTAAATATTTACTGTCATTCTTACTACCAACATAAACTACATTTGAGTAGTTTATTTTTTCTAAATATTCAAATAGTTTTTCGTCAAATATCTTAGAAACTGAATTTATACCACCAACTACTATTACTACATCAATTAAATCACTTGGAATTGATGTCTGTTGTATATCTTTATATAAAACAGTATCTATAATATTAATACCAGAATTAAAAGCAATATTTGTAGCATATTTAAGTGAAAAAGAATTTGTAATACCAATAATTAAAGTACTTAATCCTCCATTTGCTGATGAACAAATATGAATATCATCTTTATGAAAATTATGAATAACATCTCCACATTTATATGTTAAGTCATCAAATATGTCTTTATTGAAATCTCTAAAGTGTTGTTGCACACCATGAGAAGTACAAACTTTAAAGTAAGTACTTCCTACATCTATTAATAATTTGTCATTTAAACTTATATTATTTTGGCTCATTGCATAATTCCTATATCATGAATAATATCATTTACAATAGATGTAGTATCTTTCGTAAGGTCACATTGAGCTTTTTCATACTCAAAACATCTATTTGGAATTGGTACTTTCCCTTTTTTAATTATTCTAATGTTTTTATTTTTATCTCTAATTGTAATCATCTCATTATTGTTTATAATATGAGGAGAAAATGGTACATCTATTGTTCCATTTTTAATACTATTAAATACTTTTCTCCAAAGAGTATCAGCACTATCATTGAATACAGCTTCCATTATTGCCATTACTTCTAAAGTTAAAATCTCTTCTTCTTCTTTATCAACAATAGTTGGCAATCCATTTAAAATTCTTAATAAATATTGTGTATTAGCAACTGTCTCAGCATTAGCTTCTTTTGTAGGAATTCCTGAAGCTTCTTGTTTTGTTTTTGTAATAATTTTATTAGCTCCAACCATAGAAGCAATAACTGTACTCATATTTATAAGTTGACCTGCAAAGTTTGGATCCATAGGGAAAGCTCCCATCCATTGATGATAAACTAAGTGAACATCAGCATCACCACATCCAATTTCATCTGCATAATACTTAGCCATTTTTTTAATAACTGCACCCATAACAATATCTTGATTCATAGAACCAGTTTGTGAAAAAGATACAGAGAATGATTTAACACCTTCTTCTAGTGAAAGTAGCATTTCAAGTAATTGAATAACAATTGTAATACAAGGTGGTACTAATGTTGCTGTTAATGGACCAAACGATTCTCTATTTATTGGTTCATTTAAAACTGAATAGTTTGCACATACTCTTTCAACGTATTTCCAATATAAAAATGCTTTATCAAGAGGAAAGTTTTTAGAATAAGGTAGAAGATATGTAATTGGTCCACCTTCAATTTCAAAAATTCCAGATGCTATAGCTGTTTCTATTAATAGTCGTGCATCAGGAGTTCCATGTCTTAAAGAAATAGGTTTATTGAAGTGTGTCATCATTTTTCTTGATGTTCTATATCCGTGATTAATTAAAGGAAATCCATTTAGCATATCTACTTCATTTTCTTCACTAAGTCTTAACATTTTCTTAGCAGTGCCGTAATCATTAAGTCTAGTGTTAGAATCAATTGTACATGGTAATACATCTACATTTGCTTCATTGAAAAATTCATAAAGGGCAAACATTTTGTCATATGTTGGAAAACCTCCACGAGGTTGTACCAACATCTTGTTTTTTGTTTTAAAATTATGAGATATAAATAGATCTTTTGAAGCATTTTTTACAAACTCTTCAACCTCAGCAAAATCAAAGTTGTCTACATATTCATTGTTTAATATAATATTTCGTTCTTCTTGTAGTAAACTCATTTGCTAAGGCCTTTCATAAACTTTTCTAATTCGTCAAGTCCAGTATTTAAATCAACTTGATGAAAAACTAAATCAAATCCATAATTTTTAAATCTAGGAACTATATCTTCTGCCGTTCCCGTACCTACAACTAAGTTTCCACCAATCATAAATACGACATTGTCTAAAAGATTTCCATATTTACTTTTTAAAATCTTAACTTCTCTACACCAACCTTCAGCTTCACCATTTAAAGATGAGATCAGTAAAATATCTGCATCTGTTTCAATTACAGCATCAACGAACTCCTCAAGATATGTATTAACTCCTAAGTTAAATACCTCAAATCCTCTTGCTTGAAGTGAAAGTTCTATAAGTCTATTTGCTACTACGTGTATGTCATTTCCAACTACGCCAGTTACTACTTTCATATAATTACCTATTGTATTTTTGTTTCTCTAAAAAGGCAAATAGTCTATCTAAAGTTTGGTTATATTATTATTAGGTGGGTAAAAAGTGTGCTAATTTTATTAGCTTATTTAATAATCTCCAATCCTACATCTTAGAGCTTTATATAAAGTCTTTAATCTGCTCTATTGATTAGTTTAAAGCCATGTCCTGTTGTTTGATATGGAATATTAAATACCTTTTCTTCATTGTTAATATGATATGTAATATCCATTGTTTTATTATATTTAATATGTTTGGCCGAAAGTATAGTGATGTATTCGTTATTTAAAGTGGCTATATCAACTTTTTTAATTTTTTGTTCATCATCGTAGAATCCGCACATAATATTATTATTTTATATTATAAAGATTCGTTGATAATATTTTCAACAGCTTCTTGTGCTTCTTGAGCAGATTCAATTAAATCAGGATTTATATCATCTACAAGTTGAACAATTGAATTTAGAGCTATTGTAGTTTGTCCTTTATCATCATAAATGGCTATTTTACATGGCATAATACAAGATAGAGATAAATCAGCACTTAACATTTCATTAGCAATTGTAGGACTACAGATATCTAATATTTTACATTCAGTATTAAAATCAATACCTTTTTCTCTAAGTTTTTCAGGTGGATTGTGTATATGTTGTAATCCAAATCCGTAATTGGGAAGAATTTCTTGAATTTTTAGTATGATTTCTTCTACACTTTTATTTGTAGTAAATGTTTGTTTCACTTTTATTCCTATAATGTTTTTTCTGATTTTATTATGCAATCTCTTAAACTATTATTAATAAAACTTATTTATTGAAGTTGTGATTTTGCTTTAATCTTATTTTCTAAGTTCTTTTGCGTTCTATTTATTGCCTTGTCTATTAGTTTTAAATCTTCTACTTTTGTTGCTAAATTAGCAGCTTCTATATAATACATTTTTGCTTTGTATAACTCATCTTTTGCTTCATAAGTTAGTGCTAGATTGTAAAGAACCTCATAACTTTTACTATTTAATTTATTATTTAAATCTATAAGTTTTAAATTAGATATATTTATATTTGCATTATCAAGTAGTTCCACTATATTTTCAAACTCTTTTTTTATATTCTTGTCATATAAGTTATTTTTATCATCAAGTTCTTCTATTATAGAGATCTTCTGATATTTATAGTGTGGTGATAGGTCTTTTACTAGATCCTTTGAAATACTTCTTGCTAAAGATGAGTTTATTTCTTCTTTTTGTCTGTTTATATTTGTATGTCTATAGAAAAATAGACTAAAATTAATATTGTTTTTATAACAAACTCTTTTATTAGCTGATTTATTATATGTTTTTGAAAAAATAAGTTCTTCATCTTTATTTAATACTTCAATTCTCGTTTTTACATTATAATCTCTATTCTCACAAGGATATCTCTTAATTCTAAACTCTATACACTTATTTGTTTTTTTACCATTCTCATATTTATATCTAAAGCATCTTTTATAATCTGTATCTTCTTCATAATAAAGGTCGAAAAAAAGAGAAGATTCTAAAACTTCTCCAGTTATTATTGCATCTATATTATCGTAACTAGTCTCTAATTTAAAAACTCTTTTATTATCAACGATTGTATTGATAAGTTTTTCTTCAATATAGTTTGCTTGGTTTATATTATCATTTTCCAAATCTTCAATTATTACTTTATATATTTTTTTATCATGCATAATAGAAGGTTGAAGTGATTTTATTGTTACTTGTTTTGAACTACAAGAAGTTAAAAATATTATTATACTTAGAAAGAGAACACTTTTTAACAGAATTTTCATATTATCTCCTTGTTTAGAGTTTAATTTTACCATTTATTTGTATAAAAAAAGTTTGAATAAGATTATATTAATTGTATTTTGAGATAATAATAACAATTAAAATTAAGGATAAAACAAATGGATTTTTTTACTGCAGATATTTGCGATGAACACCCTGATAAAACTCATGTATTAGATAATGAATTTACAAATTATGGAGCAAAGACAAAAGCTTCTGGAACAGTTACAACTATAAAACTTGATAAAAACAACAGTGAACTTATTAAGCTATTAAGAGATGAAGATGGTACAGGAAAAGTTGTAGTTGTAGATGTGGAAGATGAGTATTTTGCTGTTGTAGGAGAAAATCTAATGAAATTTGCTCATTCAAATAACTATGAAGCTATCATTGTAAATGGTTACATAAGAGATACTTTTCAAATAAAAGATATTCCAGTAGCACTATTTGCACGAGGAACATGTCCTAGAAAATATATTCCAGTAACTACTGCAGAAAGAGGAATTGAATTATCTTTTTGTGGAGTACAATTTAATGAAGGCGACTATATTTACGCTGATACTGACGGAATAATATTAACAAAAGAAAAAATTGTCTAAATAAAAATCATTTAATATAAAATTTTATTATGTTACTTAACAATCAGTAAACATTATGTAGTTATATTTATAGTTGAAAAATAAAAGGGTAAACGTTATGAATTATATAAAACAAACTATTAATTTAAGTCTAGGAACAGTTGAAGATAAACGAAAAGAGATAAAAGAATATTTTTTACAAACATATGAATTAGATGAAAGATTATTTGATTTATTAAAAGAAAAAGATTTTTTATATGAACAACCAAACTCTTTAAGACATCCACTTATTTTTTATTATGGGCATACTGCTACTTTTTTTATAAATAAATTAAATGTCGCAAATATTGTTAAACAAAGAGTTAATAAAACTTATGAGTCTATATTTGCAATTGGCGTAGATGAGATGAGTTGGGATGATTTAAATAGTACAAACTATGCATGGCCTACATATGAGCAGACGAAAGCATATAGAGATGAAGTGAAAAATATAATTCTTGATATTATTGATACTTTAGACTTTACTTTACCAATAAATTGGGAGTCTCCTATGTGGATTGTTCTTATGGGTATTGAGCATGCAAATATTCATATTGAAACATCTTCTGTTCTTTTAAGAGAACTTGATATTGATTTTTTAATTGAAGATGAAATATTTACTTATAATAATGAAGCTAATGATAACTATCCTACTAATTCTTTAGTGGATGTAAAAGCTGGTGAAGTTTTAATTCAAAAAGATAGAGAAAATCCAATTTTTTATGGTTGGGATAATGAATTTTCATTTCATAAAGCTTATATAAAAGATTTCGAAGCTAGTAAATATCTAGTATCAAACGGAGAGTTTTTAGAGTTTGTAAATGATGGTGGATATTCAAAACTACACTATTTTTCTGAAGATGGTTTAAAATGGCTTGATTTTACTCAAGCAAAGATGCCAACTTTTTGGATTTGTAAAGATGGAAAATATTTTTTAAGAGAGATAAATAGAATTATTCCTTTAGCTTTAAATTATCCTGTTGATATAAATATATATGAAGCTGAAGCTTTTTGTAAATATAAATCTGAAAAGTTAGGTTTTGAAGTTAGACTTCCTAGTGAAGATGAATTTTATAGATTAAATGATTATGTAAAAGCGCAAGATCAAGAAGCAAATATAGGATTAAGATATTTTAATCAAACTCCTGTCGATAAATATGTTTTTAAAACAGATGACAATAAAGAATTTTATGATGTAGTAGGAAATGTTTGGCAGTGGAGTTTAACTCCTACATATCCTTTTGATGGATTTGAAACACATAAATCTTATGATGATTTTACAACACCAACTTTTGATGATAGACATGCACTTATGAAAGGTGGTTCTTTTATATCTTTAGGAAATGAAATATTAAGAGAAGCTAGATATGCTTTTAGGAAACACTTTTTTCAACATGCAGGATTTAGGTATGTTAAATCTGATAATGAATATAGAGAAAAACTAAATGATAATGTTTACGAAACGGATGAGCAAATATCTCAATACTGTGAGTTTCATTATGGAGAAGAAAATTTTGGAGTTAAAAATTTTCCTAAAAATTCTGTAGATATTTTAAAACCATATTTAGAAAATATAAAAAAACAAAAAGTTTTAGATTTAGGATGTTCTGTTGGTCGTAGTACATTTGAACTTGCTAAGATTTTTGATGAAGTGTTAGGAATAGATTTCTCTGCAAATTTTATAAATGTTGGTATAAAACTTAAAAAATATGATAGTTTAACTTATAAAGTAGCTACAGAAGGTGATTTATTTTTTGAAAAAACAGTTTCTTTAAAAGATTTTTCTTTAGAAGATGTTAAAAATAAAGTTACGTTTATGCAAGGTGATGCCTGTAATTTGAAAGATATTTATTCTGGATATGATTTGATCTTTTGTTCTAATTTAATAGATAGATTATATTATCCTCAAAAATTTTTAGATGATATTCCTAAACGTGTTAATAAAGATGGACTTTTAGTAATTTTAAGTCCTTATACTTGGCTAGAAGATTACACTCCCAAATCAAACTGGTTAGGAGGCTATATAAAAGATAATCATGAAGTTAATACTTTAGATACCTTAAAGTCAAGCTTAGGAGATGAATTTGAGTTAATAAATACTTTAGATGTGCCTTTTGTAATAAAAGAAACTAATAGAAAATATCAACATACTATTTCTCAAATGAGTATTTGGAAGAAAAAGGTTTTATAACTTTTTTCTTTCGTTAAAAATCTTAATTACTACAAAGTATTTAAAATTATAATACTTATTATTATTTATGTTATAATTTTTTATGACAAAAATTGTAGCTAATAAAAAAGATTTAAGATACTTTATATTGATTATTTCTTTTATATTTTTATTAAATATTATATATGAATTTCAAAAATACAAAGACTTTATAGAGGAAGAAGTTTATAGTGATATTTTTACTATTATAAATATTTATGATAAAAAAGATTTTTATATATTAAAATTGCAAAACAGTAATTTTAATTTTTTTACTTCTATACAAAAAGAAACAAATCTACAAAAATTTGATAAAATAGATTTAGTAATTTTGACTATAAATATTGATTTTTTATCATTTTTAAAAGGTTTTTATACAAAATCTTTATTTTATGAAAAAATATTAGAAGAAAAAACTTTTAAACAAAAAATATCAAATTATATAAATAATACTCATAAAGATATTAGAGTACAAGAATTATTCAATGCTCTTTTTTTAGCAATCCCTATATCTAATGAGAATAGAGAAATTTATTCAAATTTTGGAATAAACCATTTAATAGCTATTTCAGGATTTCACCTTGGTATAATTGTTTTTATAATCTATTGCTTAGTTCATCTTCCATATTCATTTTTTCATCAAAGATATTTTCCTTATAGAAATAAATCTTATGATATATTAATTTTTTCTGTTGTTATCTTATACTTTTATTTATTACTTACAAATGTAGTTCCGTCTTTATTAAGAAGTTTTATTATGTTTATTATTGGTATTTTTTTATTAAGACGAAATATAAAGCTGCTCTCTTTTATGACACTTTTTTTAACTTTTTGTTTGGTATTAGCTTTATTTCCTAGATTTTGTTTTTCTATTTCATTTTGGTTCTCTATTATAGGAGTATTTTATATCTTTTTATATATAAAATATTTCAAAAATCTACCTAAGTTATTTAGTTTTTTATTTTTTAATATTTGGATTTTTTTTGTTTTTAATCCAATAGTGCACTATTTTTTTTATAATACTTCTTATGAACAAATGTTATCAGCTCTTATAACGCTTCTCTTTACTATTTTTTACCCTTTAGAGCTATTTGTTCATATAATTGGATACTCATCTATATTAGATAAATATATTGTCTGTTTTTTAGAATATGATATTGCTGTATATGATTTTGAAACCTCTTTATATTTTTTTATTTTATATATCTTAGTTTCATTACTTTCAGTTTTTAAAAAAAGTTTTTTTATTTTTTTAAATATTTTATTACTTTTATTTAATATATTTTTGTACAAATAAAATAAAATTTATTAAATTTATATATATATTTAAATATATAATTTAATTATTAATTAATTAATTAATAATAAATAATGACTATATATATCATTAATTATCATTATTATAATATAAAACTTATTAAAAAATAATATTATTTTTATTTCTCAAAAATTTTTTAGCATTGTCTTTAAGATAGAAGCATATGGAATAAACAGTTTAAGTTCTAATAAATAATAACAATCTATAATATCTATAATATTATTGCTTATATATTATAATTATAATTATTTGTCATATTATAATTATTTATCATATTATTTTTATAAATAATACTAATTAAAAAGGAAGTTTAATGAGTTCCAATGAGTATGTAGAAAATAAAAAAGTTAAAAAAATTCTAATTATTATAAATTCTTTTAATAAATTTAATGAAATTAGTAAGATTTTAAAAGTAAAAAATTATGATAGCTATTTTTCTGAATCTTTAATTTCATTTGAAAAAGAAATTAAAAACCATTCTTTTGATTTAATAATATTAGATATAGATTTGTATGTAAAGTCTAAAATTAATTTAATTAAAAATATAAGATGTAAAATAGAAGAAAATATTCCTCTACTTGTTATTTCTTCTTTAGATAATGAGTGTAATCATTGTGGTTACATTAAAAATGGAGCTTCAGACATTATTAAAAGGCCTTATGTCTCAGAAGAATTGACATTTAAAACTGGGATGTTGATTGATTATGAAGAAAAAAAATCTTTATTGAAAAATAGTCAGAACCTTTTAAAACAGTATAAAAATACTTATAACGTTAGTTCAATTATATCAAAAACTGATCCAAATGGTATTATTATATATGCAAATGAAAACTTTGTAAAAACTTCAGGATTTGCTAGGTCTGAAATTATTGGGAAATCTCATAATATAGTTAGACATGAAGATATGTCTAAGTCAACATTTAAAGATATGTGGGATACTATAAAGATTAAAAAGCAACCTTGGTTTGGAAAAATAAAAAATAGAAAAAAAGATGGTGGATATTATTGGATAAATGTAGTAATTAATCCTATTTTAGATGTAAAAGGTAATCCTATAGAGTTTATGTCAATACAAAGTGATATTACTAAGATTGATGAATCTAAAGAACATTTTAAAAATAAGTATGATACTACATCAAATAAATTTGATAAAATTATGTCTTTATCAAAAACATATGAAAAAGCTGTAGATAAAAGTAATATTATCATAAGGTACAATAGTTCTAAAATTATCACTTATGTAAATAATTTATTTTGTAATATAAGTGGATATACAAAAAAAGAGCTTATTGGGCAATCATATTTAATTTTAATTGATAGTGAAAAAGTCTCAAAATCATTTACAAAAATATTAAAATCATTAAATAAAAATAATATTTGGAAAGGAACTATTAAAAATATTTTTAAAGATGGGACTATTAATTATTCAATTTCAACAATTATTGCTATAAAAGATGATAAAGGTAAATTGTACGAATATATGGAAATTAGACAAGATATAACAGAAGTATTAAATTTACACAAGGAGTTAGAAGATACTCAAAGGGAAATAATATATAAAATGGGTGAAATAGGAGAGAGAAGGAGTAAAGAAACTGGACATCATGTAAAAAGAGTTGCAGAATATTCTAAATTGTTAGCTCTTAAAGCTGGATTTTCTTATAAAGATGCTGAACTCATAAAACTTGCTTCTCCAATGCATGATATAGGAAAAGTTGGCATTGAAGATTCAATTTTAAATAAGCCTGGACGATTAACAGATGATGAGTTTGATACTATGAAAAAACATACTACAATAGGTTATGAAATGTTGCGTAATTCAACTAGACCTGCCTTGAAAGCTTCCTCAATTATTGCTCATGAACATCATGAAAAGTATAATGGGACAGGTTATCCAAATCAAAAAAAGGGAGATGCCATCCATATTTATGGAAGGATCACTGCTATTTGTGATGTATTTGATGCACTTGGAAGTGATAGGCCATATAAAAAAGCTTGGAGTTTAGTTAATATAATTGAATTTTTTAATAAAGAAAAAGGTGAACATTTTGATCCTAATTTAACAGAACTTTTTTTAAATAATATTAATGAGTTTATTGATATAAAAAATAAATTTAATAATTGAAAATAGTATTTGTTTTTTATTAAATAATATTAATAAATGCTTGTATGATCGATTATATGAAATTTATATAATAACTTCTTAAAAAGATAATTAATAAGTATATATAAATAATTAAAACTGTAATATGTAATTAATATGACATTTACTTCAATTTATTAATAGTAAAGGAAATTTTTATGAATATAAAATCAGTTAAACAACATAATAAAATAAATTCAATTTTAGTTATTTCCGAATCCTTTGAAGAATCAAATAAAATTAGGAATATTTTAAAATATAAAAATTATGATATTTACTTTTTTGAAGTTATTTCAGAAGATTGTCAAGTATTAAAAAATGAAAAATTTGATTTAATCATAATCGATTTAAATTCTGAAAAAACATCATCTTTAAACTTATTTAAAAATATAAGAGATAATATAAATATAGATACTCAACTTCTAGTTATTTCTTCAAAACATGATAATGAAGTTAGCTATTTAGAACTAGGAGCTTCAGAAGTTATTACAAAACCTTTAATAGCTGAAGAATTTATCTTTAAAATTCAGAATTGTTTTTGTGATACTAAAAATAAATTAGAATACAGTAATATTAGCTTATAATTTTAATAAACTTATACTAATAGCTGTCTTACTTAATGAATATATAAATTAATCTAAGTATTTCAAAGGTATAAACCTATACTCTTTAAGGACTTCTTTGAAAATAATACATTTCTCCGATACACATTTGGGATACAACGACTTAGACATAATAGATGAAAATAATATAAACCAAAGAGAAGCGGACTTTTATGATGCTTTTACTCAAGTTGTAGAACAGATAAAAACAATCAAACCAGACTATATAATACATACAGGAGATCTATTTCATAGAAGCAGTCCTAGTAACAGAGCTATTACTTTTGCACTTGAACAGTTTAAAATAATAGATTCTTTTGATATACCATGTCTTATGATTGCAGGTAATCACTCAACACCTAGAACTAACCTTAGTTCTCCAATATTAAAAATCTTTGATAACTTTAAAAATATACATACTTCATATAACCAAGAGTACAAAAAAATAGAGTTTGATGATGTAGTATTTCATACACTACCACATATGAATGATGATACTAAAGCAGATGAACAAATAGAGCTTTGCGAAACTAATATATGTGAGAGTAAAAAAAATATCATGATGATGCACTGTTCTGTTGGAGCGTGGTATTTGATGCAAGAGTTTGGAGAGTGGGTATATCCTACAGACAAAGAGTATATCTTTGAAAAAATGGATTATGTAGGGCTTGGACATTGGCATGGTTTTGCAGCTGTAAGTGTAAAAGGAACTAAAGAAAAGTATCCTAATGTTTTTTATAGTGGAAGTACTGAAAGAACATCACTAAATGACAAACGAAATGAAAAAGGTTTTATAGAGTTAGTACTAGATGAAGAGTTAGAAGATAACTTAAGTATAGAGTATAAACAAATCAATATAAGAGCTATAAGACAAAAAGAGATTGATTGTAGTATTTATGAAGAATCAATAAATCAAATAGATGCTAGTGATACTAAAGATGCCATAGTAGATGTAAAACTTACAAACCTAAAAGCAACACAGTCAATAGATATACAAAACTCTACTATTAAAGAGCTTTTTCCTGATGCTATGAGTGTAAATATCAAACGAGAGTTTAAAACAAGCAGTAGTGAGCAAAGAATTGACGATATAGAAGCTTTAAGCCTAGAAGATTACTTCTTAGAGCATATGGAAGAAGAAAGTGAATCACAAGAGTATGATAGGCTAAAAACAAAAGTCAAAGAGTTATTCTCTTTATATGAGGAGAGTGCTAATGATACTGTGTAAACTAAGACTAGAGAACTTCAAAAAGTACACTTCATACGCTATAGAGTTTGAGCAAGGCTTAGTAGGTATCATAGGAAAAAATGGTAGTGGAAAGTCAACTATCTTTGAAGCTATACTATTTGCTTTATATGGTGAACTAAAGAACAAAGGTTATAAAGAAGTAATAAGAAACGTAAATGCCACAACTAAAGATGCAGTTGTAGTAGAACTAGACTTTGAGTTTGATGGGGTAGAGTATAGAGTTAGTCGTGAGTTTAGAGGAAAAGCTCTAAGTGCAAATGCTAAACTATATAAAAACGAAGACCTAATAAGCTCAGGAGCAAAAGAAGTAACAGCTTCAATCATAAATCTAACAAAGATGAGTAAGGATGCTTTCTTACATACACTCTTTGCTTCACAAAAAGAGCTTACAAGTCTAAGCTCTCTTAAAAACGAAGATAGAAAGAAGATGATAAGAAAACTACTTGGCTTAGAGAAGATAGATTTTATAGAGAAAGAACTAGTAGAAAAATCAAGACAACTAAAACGCGAAATAGCAGCTTTTGCAGAAGTACTACTTAGTTCTGATGAAGTAAGTAGTAAGAATAAGCATATAGAAGAGTACACATCTAAAAAAGAGCTACTTCAAAAAGAGTGTGAAGAGAAGAGTAAAGAGCTTGATACTTTAAAACTACAAGAATTAGATATCAAAAAGGCTTTGGAAGAGTTTAGTAAAACAAAAGAGAAACGATCAAATCTATTCTCAAAACTAGAACTTCTTAAAAATACTATAAACTCACAAGAGCTTTCAAAAGATAAACTAAATCAAGAGATAAAAACCCTAGAACAAAAACAAGAAGAGCTAAAAGGTCTACAAAGTATAAAACAAGAGTATACAAACCTACATGATAGTATAAAAGAACAAGAGAAACTAAAAGAGTACTATTTACGTAAAGAAGGGCTTATAAAAGAACAAAGTAGTCTAAGAGCTCAATACACAAAGAGTAAAGAGACTATATCAAGACTAGAGTTTGAAACTAAAGAGTATGATAGCTTTGTAGAACAAACAAAAGTACAAGAGCAAAAACAAAAAGAACTAAATACGCATATAGAAGAGAAACGAACCCAAGAGAAAAGAGTCTTACAAGAAATAGCAGGTGAACAAAACCTAATAAAAGATATAAACCAAAAAATACAAAACATCCATACCCTAGGACGTGAGTCAAATTGTCCTACATGTACAAGACCACTATTAGATGAGTATGACAATGTACTATTCTCTCTAGACTCAATAGTGCAAAAAACACAAAAAGAGAAAATAGACAAATCAAAAGAAGAACTAGTACAAATAGAGCAGGGTAAAAAAGCATACGAAGAAGAGCTTACAAAACTAAATAAAGAACACCTAGAACTACAAAAGAACATAAACCTATGTGAGAGTAAAAAAAGAGACCTACAAAAAGAGAAAGAGCACTTTGAGAAAGTAACTAATCAAGGTAAGAAAAACAAAGATGAGTTAGCAAAACTAGAACAATACTCATATGACAATAATCATCATCAAAACTTAGTACAAAAACAAAAAGAACTAAAATCTAAGTATGAGTACACTCTAAGCTTAGAGACTATGCTAAAAAGACTAGATAGTATAAAAGAAGAACTAAACAATACTCTTAAAAATATACAAAAACATACATCTGAGTATGAAGAAAAAGAATGTGAGTACAAAACTATAAACTATGATGAGGTAAAACACCAGCAGAAGCAAAAAGAGTCTGCTGAGGTACAAAAACAAAAAGAAGAAAAATCAAATATCTTGAATGACCAAAAAGTACAAATAGCCACAATAGATGGACAAATAAAAACTATAAAACAAACACTAGAAAACAATAACAAACAAGTCCAAAAAGTACAAACAAAAAAAGATGACCTAAAAGACTACGAAAAAATCAAAATAAGCCTAGCTCAGTTCAAAACAAAACTAAACTCAAAAGTAGCACCAAGAATATCAGATATAGCCTCAGATATGTACTCAATCATCACAAAAGGTAAATACCAACACATAGAAGTATCAAATGACTTTGACTTCTATATCTACGATGAAGGAAAAAAATATCCAATTGAGCGATTTTCAGGTGGAGAAATAGACCTAGCAAACTTAGTTCTTAGAATTGCTATATCAAAAACACTAGGAGAACTAAGTGGTGCAAGTAGTGTAGGGTTCTTAGCTTTTGATGAAGTATTTGGAAGCCAAGATGAAGCAAGACGTATGAAAATTTTAGAAGCCGTTCATATGATAAAAGAGCAAAATAGGCAGATATTTTTGATAAGTCATGAGATGGAGATTAAGGA
>JAAETO010000089.1 GCA_024228275.1 Arcobacter sp. | reverse complement strand
TGATAGTTTTAATATTGAAATTGAAAGTGCTAAAATAAATACAAGTAGAGGTGTGGCTAAAGATCTGTTTTTAATTGAAAAAAATGGTAATTTTTGTTCTAAACAAGATGAAATAACAGCTTTACTTTGTGTAAAAGAAGAAATATAATCTCTTCTTTTACTTAAATTAATTAATACCTTTTACTAATTCTTTTGCAGCTTTAAAATTAGTTTTTCCCGTTCCAAGTTTTGGTATCGAATTAACTATTTTTATGATACTAGGTATCATAAGTTTATTATCAAAATTTCTTAATATATTATCTTTTAATGTAGATACAAACTCTTCATTAACGTTTGAAACTAATAATATTATCTTTTCACCTTTTTTTTCATCTTCTACGCTAGTACATACATAATCTATTTTATCATTTTGATCTAACTTTATTAGTTTTGAGATCTTTTCTTCAACTGAACCTAAACTTATCATCTCACCAGCAATCTTTGCAAACCTTGAATATCTATCAACAATAATTAAAAACCCATCAGAATCAATCTTTCCTTTATCCCCTGTAACATAAAAGGTATGACCATATATTTTCTTTAAAACACTATTTGTTTTCTCTTCATCTTTTAAATACCCTTTCATAACTTGAATACCAGCAATAATTATCATACCTTCTTGTCCAATTTCTAACTCTTTAAAACTATTAGGATCAACTATTTTTATTTTTGTTCCAGGAATAGGCATACCAACTGTTCCTTTTTTTTCACCAACTTGTACTGTATAATCTGGAGTTAGTATATTTGGCAAGTTACATGAGGCAACAGGTGTTGTTTCTGTTGTACCAAAACCTTCTAAGATATCTTTTCCAAATTTCTTTTTAAATTCTAACCTTACATCTTCTCTTAATTTTTCAGCACCTGCTACTGTATATCTTAAAGATTCAAACATTAAAGGATGCACTTTTGAATTTTTTGTATATAGTCTAAAAAATGTAGAAGTTCCACACATAATTGTTGCTTTATATTTTGCGACTAATTTACCTATTCCTAATCCATCAGTAGGATCAGGATGTGCAACACACTTTATACCTTCAAGTAAAGGTAAAAAAGTCGTGACTGTTATACCAAAAGCGTGAAAAATTGGTAAGGAACCTACAATAATATCATTATGTTTTACATTTAAAACAGAAGCTATTTGTTGAGAGTTTCCAAGAATATTGTCACTTGTTAATTCCACACCTTTAGGTTTTCCTTCACTTCCAGAAGAAAATAGAATTACTGCAGTATCATCTTTTTTAATTTTTTTAATATGAATTAATTTTAGTAAGAAACTAGGAAAAAACTTAATACTAAATAGAGTCAATAATGCTTTGACTTTGGTAATTTTTTCTTTTAAATCTTCTATATAAACTATCTGGACTAAACTCAAAACTTCTTTTAAATCTATACCTTTTGCTTTAAGCTTTTGTATAAACTTTTTAGAACTTACTATTGTTTGTATATCTGCTTTTTTAATTGATGCTTTTAAGGAATTAATCTCAGCTGTATAATTTAAATTTACTAAAGTTTTACCTAACATTAAAACAGAAATATTTATAAAAGCCCCAGCAGCAGTTGAAGGAAGTAATAATCCAATATTTTGGCCTTTTATTCTAGGTTTTAATAAATCTTTAAATAAAACACTTACAGTTAAAAACCTATTCCCTGATAACTCTAAACCTGTACTATCTGCAAATATCATATCTGACGATACTTTTTTTAATCTATCAAATATTGTTTCACTAAGTGTTCCTAAATTTGAAATATGATCTTGCCAAGATATAGTAGATAAATTAACTACTTCATTTTTTACACTAATAATATTTGCTAACTCTTTTTTCATTGCTTTAGAAAATGAAACTGTTATAGTATTAGCTCTATATGATTTTTTAAACTTTTTATTTGCCCTACTAAATGTAGATTCCCATAAACCTCTTATGTAAAAAGAGACTACTTTAACATCAGATTCAGTCATACTTAAAATCTTTTCAAAGCCTTTTTTAAATTCGCCTAAATGGCCAGTTCTTGTTATTCCACCTTCTGGAAAAAGAACGACAATATTACCTTCATCTAAATTTTTAGCAATAATTTGCATAGTTGATTTACTTGAAGTATTTGAAATAGGAATAGAACCAAACATTTTTAAAAGCCAAGTTAAATACCACTTCTCATAAATAGGCTTATGCATTACAAATTTAACTTCTCTTGGAGTTGACATTAAAATAACAGCCCAATCAATCCATGATACATGATTACCAAGTAATAATACTCCGCCATTTGATGGTATATTCTTTACTCCTGCTACTTCCAATTTATACTTTAACCCAATAATTAACTTCAAAAATATTAAAATCATAGATTGAGGTAGCTTATATACAGTATAAATAGTCCCAACTAATGTAATAAACAAAATTAAGTATATTGTATTTTTAGGATCTAAATTATTATATGAGACTATAGTTGTTATACTTAACATTATAAACATAGCTAAGGAATGGAACCAATTGTTTCCAGCTAAAACTGTACCTAAAACCTTTTTTCTAGCATTAAACTGGATTAATGAATTTAAAGGAACAATAAACAATCCTCCAAAAATACCAAAACATAAAAATGTAAGTGCTAAATAAAGTGAAGATTCAACTGTAGTTGATATATATATCATTAGAGCCATTCCTAATGACGCTAAAGGAATAGTTCCAACTTCAATATAATCTTTTGAAATACGAGAATAAATAAAAGATCCAATAGCAATACCAATACCAGAAGCAGCTATTATCCCATTGATTATAAAGACATCATTTATTAATAAATACTCTTTTGCAAAAGAAGGAAATACTGCCATTAATCCTTGCGATATTCCCCAAAATATGGATAAGCCAATTACTGATAAAAATATAATCTTGTTTGACGATAATAAGTTTATATTTTTGATGAATAACTTACCTTTAAATAACTCTTGAATATTTAAATCAAGTTTTTCATTACTCTTATATGAAGTTTCTAATTTTCTAAATACTAATAAAGATACAAGCATCTCTAAAAATGCAATTGGAACTATATAATACGTTAATGGCAAAATCTCATCTAAAAGAGCCTCTTTTGTTTTAAAAACTTGCAAATTATTTGCTATGTAATAATTTTCAAAAATATAAGAACCAAAACCAATTGCAAATAAAATTGCTAGAATTGAAACAGCTTGTAAAGCTGAGTTTCCCTGCGCTAAATTTTTTTTACCCCAAATATCTAAGATGATTCCAAACTTTGCAGGTGAATAAATTGCACTTTGAACGGCAAGTAAAACTAAGCTTAACATTGCAAAATAAAAATTTCCACTAACATATGCAAATATCATTAAAATAGATAAAGCAAAAGATGATACCGCCCCATAAACTAAAATATCTTTTTTATTATACCTATCTGATAAATACCCACTAAAAGTAAAGAGTAATAAAAATGGGATAATTATCATTGCATTTATTATTGATATCCATACAACTTGTGCACTTCCATCAAAAACTTTAAAGGCTATATTTTGTAATAGTACTTTATGAGATACATCAACCATAGCATTAGAGAATACTACAAATAAAAATGCAAATTTTATTAAAACTATATTGCTAAGGTTTTCTTTTAATTTTGTCATTATTTATCCTTTTTGAACTCTTTTATAGTATGTCTATTAAAAATATAAGGTTTAAAAGAGTTTAATATATCTAATACTAAAATCTCTGGTAAAACACCGTTATTTTCTAAAACCTTTGAACTTAAGTCCCTTTCTAAAAGTGCTAATTTTTTGCTAGTTTTTACGTACTCAGCTATGAGTTCTTCTGATATTTCATACTCTCTTAAATTTATATATGTATTTAAAACCTCAACTTCTGTTTTAAAATATATCTCTTTTTCATCAAGTAGATCTAAAGCTATTGCCTCTTTTAAAAAATTTTGATCTAAATCTTTTTTTAATATTGGACTTTTTATCTCTGATGAAATCATCTGAATTGACTGTACTATTAAATCTTCTCTATTATCAAAATTTATATTATAATAATAAAAAAGTTTTTTGATATAATCAATTGAGTAACTAAGGTTATCTTTGAAGTATTTAATTAAATTTAAAACAGTTATTGTAATTTCAGGATAATACTTCATATTTTTTGAAGTACTTAAAGTATTTGGTAATAAACCTTTTTTATAATAAAAAGATATAGTGTGATTACTTAAATTAGTTTGATCAACCAACTCACTCATCTTATAATAATTTTTATTCGAGATTGTTTTCATACATCTTCCTTTAAAAGTTAAGAGCCGAACTCTTTACTTTAAAAGTATAGTATATTCATTGTTAAAAGTAAAGAGTTTAGCTCTTAACTTTTAATTTTATTATTTTTATTTTTAATAAATGAATCTAAAGAGAAAATAACTAAGGCAATCCAAATTAGAACAAAAGTAACTAATTTGTCAAAACTAAACTCTTCATTATAGATATATAGTGCGATAAAAAATGCTACACTAGGCCCTATATATTGGAAGAATCCTAAAGTAGTAAGTTTCATTCTTCTTGCTGCACCATTAAACAAAAGTAAGGGAATAACAGTAATAAGACCAGATAAAACAAGCATAAATGATACATAATTATCACTATTTTGTAAGAATGCTATTCCTTGAGTTTTATATACATAATAAATATAAATTAAAGCAAAAGGAAAAAGAATAATTATCTCAATAAAAAGACCTACTATTGAACCTACATTTACTTTTTTTCTAAGCATTCCATAAAGTCCAAAAGAAAAAGCAAGCGCTAAAGAAATTATAGGAATAGAACCAATTGCAAAAAATTGGTACAATATAGCAAGTACAGCTATAAAAATAGCAATATATTGATTTTTAGTCATTCTTTCATTAAATATCAAATATCCTAAAAATACATTTACTAAAGGGTTTATATAATATCCTAAAGAAGCTTCCATGATTTGATTATTAGATATAGCCCAAATAAATATTAACCAATTTGTAGATGCAAATATTGTAGAGAAAAACAGATATTTTACTTTGCGCATATCTTTTATAGTTAAAATAAAACTTTGAAACTCTTTTTTTAAAAATAAAAATGGAAGAAGAGTTAAAAATGAGAATAATACTCTATAAATTAGTACCTCAAAAGAATCTACTGTAGAAACTTGTTTAAAGTATATAGGAGAGATACCACCCCAGAATAGAAATGCTAATACTGCATATAATTGCCCTAATCTAATTTCACTCACTTTTTTTCTCTTTTTTATTTAATTTATGAAACTATATCAAAAAAATATGAATTTTTACATACAATCAATTATTTTATAGATTTTAATTTGCTATTTATTTTTCTATTAATTTATCTAAGTTTCTATCATTACTTATTTCCTCTTCAAGCCAAGGGAAAACTATAGTTTTTCTAGATAGTTCATTCTTAACTTCATTTATATATTTTAATTCATTTAAACCTTTTTGACACAATATATTATTTGCACTTTGACATAAGGCAAAACTTCTATTGATAAGCCAGGCATAAGGATTAATACCAGCTCTTTCCAAATCCTCTTGTAAATCTTTTGCTTCATGTGTGGGTGTTGCTTCAGCTAAAGATACAAGTAGAATTTTCGTAAATTTTGGATCTTTTATTCTAGGTAGTAGAGAAGTTAATTCATTATTTATATCTTCATTTGAATTTTTTAATACTTCTTTATGATACGCACTTGAAGCATCCAAAAGTAAAAGAGTATGTCCAGTAGGAGCAGTATCAAGTACTACAAATCTATCTTTTGCTTTGTCAACAGTTTTAGCAAAGGCTTCAAATATTGCAATCTCTTCTATACAAGGGGAACTTAATTCTTCTTTTAATAAGTCCATATCATCATGTGCTAATTTACCCTCATTTTTTGATATTACTCTATTTATGTGTCTTTGCGTTTCAACTTTTGGATCAATTTTTTCAATAATTAAATTATCATTACCTTGACTTATATACTCTAAATGAGAAGCTGGATCTGTTGTAGATAAAGTAACTTTATGTCCTTTTTCAATAAGCTTAGAAGCTATTAAAGATGCCATTGTAGTTTTTCCCACACCTCCTTTTCCCATAGTCATAATTAAGCCATTTTTATCTTTTTGAATATCATCAATTAAACTATCCCAAGTACTTAAATTATCTAAAGTATTCAATAATTTTTCTTCTAATTTTTCTTTTGCACCAAAGAATTCATTTGCAATTTCTTCATTTACAATACTTTTTAAACTTTGTATTCCTACTACTCCTTTAGGATAAAAGCCTATTTGCGTTCTATCTAAACTTCGTATATTGTTAGGTAGAGTATTTATTGCTTCACTTGATTTTAAAGCAAATGCATTTGCAATATTATCATCATCATTATTTACAAAAACACCATTTATTATTAAGTGTTGATTTTGCATCCCTTGTTTTTGTAACTCATCACTTGCTTTTGAAGCTTCTAATAAAGATAGTTTTTCAGCACGACTTACCAAAATAAGAAGAGTTTTTTTGATATCTTTTAGATTTGATACTACATTTTCATATAAATTTTTATATTCGCTTAATCCTGAAACTGGACCTAAACAAGAACTCCCAGTTTTATTATCTGCAATAAAATCATTCCATGCACTAGGAAGTGCAAGTAATCGTAAGGTATGACCAGTAGGAGCTGTATCTAATACTATATGATCGTATTTACTAATTATCTCTTTATTGCCAACATACTTTGAAAATTCGTTAAATCCAGCAATTTCAACTGTACAAGCACCTGAGAGTTGTTCTTCCATTTGTTCAATTGCCTCTTTTGGTAGTAAACCCCTATATGGATCAACAACTTTTTGCTTATATTCATTTGCAGCTACAACTGGATTAATATTCATTGCATCTAGATTTTCTACTTCGTTTACTTTTGTCGGACTTGAATTTAATTTTGTATTTAAAACTTCATCTAAATTTGAAGCTGGATCTGTTGAAATTAACAGAACTTTTTTATTTTTATAGCTAAGTGCAAGAGATATAGCACAAGACATAGAAGTTTTTCCAACCCCACCTTTTCCTGTGAAAAAAAGAAATTTTGGAATTTTATTTATTAAATTTTTCATATCAGAATTTTGCTATAAATGAAGCAAGACCTAATTTCGAACTTAATTGTGGAACTTCGGGATAACTAGCTTTAAAAATAAGTTTGTCATCAATAAAAAATAAAGGTAAAGAGTCTACACCCTCTTCTTTTAATATTCTTGATACATCTTTATTTAATACATACTCTTGTGGTTCAGTTGTAAGTCCAAATCTATAAACTTCAAACTTAGATTTATCTAATGTATTCAAAAAATTTGCAAGCTGTACTAATTTTGTATCAACTTCAGTACCACAAACTCCCGTTGGACAACACATAGCAGGATCATATATTTTTAATGTTTTCATTATTTTAATACCTCTACAACTTTTGGAAGTAAAATTTCTTCTATTTCTTTATATGTTTGTTCAAAAGCATCAAATCCTTTTCCATCTGGATCTTCAAAACCCACATGAATAACTTTTGTTGCTTTAGGAAACACAGGACAAGTATCATTAGCATTTGAACAAACAGTAACGACTAAATCATAATCATTATCTATAACTTTATCAATTGTTTTTGAGCAATAAGAATCTTTCCAAATACCTTTTTGCCTTAGTAGTTCTTGTGCATTTGGATTAACTTTTCCACTAGCTTTTACACCTGAAGAATCTGATGAAAACCCATCTAGTTTTGCATTTATTAAAGCTTCTGCAATAATACTTCTACATGAATTTCCTGTACATAAAATTAAAACTCTTTTATTCACCATTCATTCCTTTAAAAATTTTTTATTTCTATATTATTTTTATAATGCCAACAATGTAATTAATAATACAGGAGGCGTTATAATTAAACCAAATTTACTATACTGAGCAAAAGATATATTCACACCTTTTTTAGCTAAAACATGAAGCCATAAAAGTGTTGCCAATGAACCAAAAGGTGTCATTTTTGGTCCTAAGTTACATCCAATGATATTTGCATAAGCTAAAGCTTGATTTGAAATGTCTTCTAAAGCAATATCCATAATCATAACAGTTGGCATATTATTCATAATAGCAGATAAAAATGCTGAAAGAAAACCTGTTCCTATTATTGCAACCGTATCTCCTCTTTGACTTAAATTTTGGAGTATAACTGTTAAATAATCTGTCAGTCCAGCATTTTTTAATCCATAAACTACAATATAAAGGCCAATACTAAACCAAACTACTTGCCAAGGTGCTTCTTTCACAATATGTATAGGATCAACTGTTTTAAATATTCTTGCAATAATTAAAAATAAAACTCCGCCACCTAATGCAAATACAGATACTGGTAAATCATAAGCATCTCCTATGAAATATCCAAGAAATAATATTGCCAAAAATATCCAAGAAATATAGAACAATGGAATATTCTTAATAGCATGTTCTGGCTCTTTAAGCAAAGTTATATCAATTTTTTTAGGAATATCCTTTTTTAAGAAAATCCATAAACAAACTATTGATGCAATAACACTTGCAATATATGGAAGAATCATATTTGCCAAAAATTCGCTAAATCCAATATTAAAATAATTTGCTGTTACTATATTAGTAAGATTCGAGAAAACAAGTGGTAATGATGCACTATCAGAAATAAATCCACCTGCAAGTAAAAAAGCTATTATAGATTTCATATTTAAATTTAATACTCTCATCTTTGCAAGTAAAATTGGTGTAAGAATAAGTGCTGCTCCGTCATTTGCAAATAAAGCTGAAACAAATGCTCCAAGCAAAATTGAATACACAAACATTTTAAAACCATCACCATTGGAGAATTTTGCCATTTTAAGTGCTGCCCATTCAAAAAAGCCAATTTCATCTAAAACCATAGATAATATGATAATTCCAATAAATGATAAAGTTGCATCCCAAACTATACTTGTAACAATTAGCACATCATCAAAATTAACAACATCAAATACTAAAGCAACTATTGCTCCAATAACAGCTGTTGTTCCAATTTGTAAATTTCTTGGCTGCCAAATGACAAAAATAAGTGTAATAATAAAAATTGAACTTGCTAAAATCATATAATATTCCTTCTAGTTGAACAAATCATATATAGTAATATGTAATTTATAAAAAAGCAAAACGTATGATTACGCTCTTACTCCTCTTCCATTCCTATAATTTCAGGTTTAAGCATATAAATATATGTATCAACATCAAACTCATCATATCTTTGTACATTAACAGCTGTTCTTATAAACTCTTCGCCTTCAAATTCATCTAATCTTTCCCAATGATTTATTAAATTTGACGAATAAAATAGATATCCATGAATTGTATCTCTTTGTTTATCTAAACTAATTCCAGGATATCCCATAGATGCTGACCATCCAGCATCAATTAATTTTCCTTTTACTGTTGCTGGTACAAATTTACCAACAATTTCCTCCAAAATATGTCCATTTGGACAATTTGGCATTAAAGTTCCGTATACAAATAATGTTTCTTTCATTTATTTTCACAAGCCCTTATTAAAATTGGTAATTCTACGTCAATAACCATAATCTCTTTAATAGAAGATAATCTAAAATCATCAAGAGGTTTTTTGAGAGAATAATATGCCCATCTACCTTCTCTATCAACTCTTAAAAACCCAGCCTCTTTTAAAATTTTTAAGTGACGAGAAAGTCTAGACTGTATCATATCAAAAGAGTGTTCTAAGTCGCACACACAGCATTTACCATGAATATTTATAAATTTTAATAGTTTTATTCTAGTCTCATCATTTAATGCAGAAACAGATTTTAAGAAAATATCCACTTTTTACCTTTTGATTTTTGAAAGTATATCATAATACTACACATATATCAATATATATTGATATATTAATTTAATAAACTTGTTAAATATTATATGATTTAATTTTAAGAGGAGACAACAGATGAGATAAAACTCATCTGTTTATATTTTAATTATAAGTCTTTTTTAATTCTTTCTACTAATGATTCAATAGTAAATCCAAAATCTTTAAATAACTCACCTGCAGGTGCTGAAGCTCCAAATGTATCCATTCCATAAACTTCGTCTGCAAATTTATAGTACTCTAAGCCTCTTCCAGCTTCAACGGCAAATACTTTTGTTAAAGGATCAATAATAGAATCAATATACTCTTTATCTTGCTCAACAAGTAGATCAAAACAAGGAACAGAAACAACATTTGCTATAATTCCATCTTTTTCTAAATGACAAGCAGTTTGCATCGCTAACATTAACTCAGACCCAGATCCCATAATAGTAATGGTAGCTCCTTCTCTTTTTTTAATTAAGTAAGCACCATTAGCTACAGAACCTATCTCTTTTTCATCTTTTAATACTCTTAACCCTTGTCTTGAACATACAAAAGCAGAAGGTGCATTTAATTTTAATGCAACTTTCCAAGACTCTACATTTTCACTTGCATCTGCTGGTCTAAATGTATAAAAATTTGGTAATGCTCTAAATTGAGAAAGATGTTCTATAGGTTGATGAGTTGGTCCATCTTCACCTACTCCAATAGAATCATGAGTCCATACAAAATGCTGAGGGATTCCAGCTAAAGCTGCAATTCTTGCACTTGGTTTTAAGTAATCAGAAAATACAAAAAATGTAGCTGAAAATACTCTATATAAACCATATAAATTCATCGCATTTGTCATTGCAGCCATTGCATGTTCTTTGATACCAAAATGAATGTTTTTACCATTTGGAAAATCACCCATACCTTTTAGTTCAGTTTTATTTGATGGTGCTAAATCTGCAGAACCACCTAAGAAACCAGGAAGAGCTTGTGCAATTGCATTTAAACATTTATGATTCGAATCTCTTGTAGCAACAGATGAATCAGCTTCAAACTCTGGATAAACTATAGAATCAAAATCTGGGTTTTGTAAAACTTTGATTTTTTCTTTTGTTTCAACACTTAAAGTTTCATTCCATCTATTTTCTGCTTCTGCACCCTTAGTTAATTTATCAAAAGCATCTTTAATATCAGAAGGAACAACAAAAGATTCGTCCTTATTAAATCCAGCTTTTTCTTTTGAAGCTTTAATTTCATCAACACCTAATGGAGCTCCATGAGTATGGTGACTTCCTTCCATTGTTGCTGCACCTTTTCCAATTGCTGTATTTGCAATAATAAGAGTAGGTTTATCTGAAGCTTTTGCACTTACAATAGCTTCATCAATTTCTTTAAAATTATGTCCATCTATTTCTAATACCTCAAAATCAATCGCCTGAAATCTTTTTTTAACATCTTCACTCCAAGCAATTGATGTATCACCTTCAATTGTTATATTATTTGAATCATAAATTATAGTTAAATTATCTAATTTAAGATGTCCTGCACTTGCACAAGCTTCATATGAAATACCTTCTTGTAAATCTCCATCTCCACATAAACAGTAAACATTATGATCAATAACATTTTTTCCTAAAGTATTTTGAGCATATTTTGAAGCCATTGCAAAACCAACAGCATTTGCAATACCTTGACCTAAAGGTCCCGTTGTTATTTCAATACCATGAGTATGTCCAAATTCTGGATGACCTGGTGTTTTTGAGTTAAATTGTCTAAACTGCTTCATGTCATCTATACTTACATTAAATCCCCAAAGATGTAATAAAGAATAAACTAATCCTGTTGCGTGACCACCTGAGAATACTAATCTATCTCTGTTTAACCATTTTTCATTTGATGGGTTTAAATTTAAGTGTGAACTTAATACTGTTGCAATATCTGCCATACCCATTGGAGCACCTGGATGTCCTGAGTTTGCCTTTTGAACCATATCTGCAGCTAAAAATCTAATTGTATCTGCTTGTTTTTGAAGTAATTTCTTTGACATAATTATCCTATTTGTAAATAATAAGGTATAATTATACCATAAGAGTTAATTAAAAATATTAAAAATTGAAATACATATAATTTATAAAATATTTATAAGTAATTATATTTTCAATAAATTGCTATTTTTATTATATAATAATCTTATTGAAAATTATTTATTTATCCTTAGCTTCTAAATTTTAGTTGCATTTTAATTAAATAAATAATAAAAAATTTTATGAAATTATTTAAATTTAAAGTTTTTTTTACCTTTTTTAAGATACTATTACTTAAAAATTTAGAAACTTGTTAAATTTTATAACACAAAGGCAATTTTATGAAGATAACATATATTAGTTCTCTATTAGCGATGTCGTTACTAACCAATTTAAATGCTACTACGCTAAAAGATACTGTGAATCAGACTATATTAACAAATAGTGAGATAATTACAAATCAACTAAAAATTAAATCTATACAAAAAGATATTGATATAGAAAAAAGATCTTTTTATCCAACTGTTGATTTAGAAAGCTATATAGAACAATCAAATACAAAAGACAATAATAAAAGTGCTGAGAGCTTAAATGGTTACAATGCAAAATTAAAAGCTTCACAACTTTTATATGATGGAGGAGAGACTTCAAGTAAAATAAAAGAGAAAGAATATAATTACTTTGAAACGAATTACAGATATACACAAGAAAATGAAAGAGTAGTATATTCAATAATAGAATCATATACTAATTTAGTTAAGTATGATGAATTACAACAAATTATTAAATATAATGAGAAATCTCATAAAGAGGCACTAAACGTAGCCTATGATAAAGAAGAAATAAGTGGTGAAGCTCTTGAAACATTAAGAACAATAAATCTAATAGCTACACAAGAAGATACAAAATATACTTTAGAAAATGATCTAAACAAAGCTCAAAGTAAATTTAAAAGCTTAACATCAATCCAAAATATTGAAAATATCTGTAGACCACAAATAAATAAAGAACTTATTCCTTCTTCTTTAGATGAATTAATTCAACTAGCATTAAACAATAATTATAAAATCAAAGAACAACAAGAGATTGTTAAAAAACAAAAAGAAATTTTAGAACAAAGATATGCTAGATACTATCCTGAAGTTAAATTAAATCTTAGTGCCGCTTATGACAAAGATTTAGAATTAAATGGTGACGGAAAGCAAAGAGAATATTTAGGACAAGTACTTTTAAATTGGAATCTATATAATGGTGGGAAAGATACAAAAATTTATGAAAAAGAAAGAATTAGACTAAGTGAAGAGAATAAACATTTAGAAAAAATTACAAACGAAGTAATTGAAAATATAACAAATTATTATAATACATATGAAAAGGCTCAAGAAAGAGTTGCTAATTTTGACAAATCAATTAAAGCAAATATAGATATATTAGCTCTAACTAAAGATCAATTGGAAGATGGAACAAAAACTTTTATTGATGTTTTACAAACAAAAACAAAATTAACTGATTCGCAAAGTAATAAAATCAAACAAGAGTTTGAAGTACTAAACAATTATTACAAGATCTTAGCTGAATTATCTATGTTAACAAAAAATATAATTAATGGACAAGATCAAGTTTGTAAAGATATAAAAGTTCCAGATCTAATAAACAATGAAGATACAGATGATGAAAATAATTTAGATGAACTTTTAGATTCAGATTCATCTTTAAATAAAAATGAAGAAGTTGCACCATTAGAAGATACTACAGAAAACAATAATGAAATAGAAACAAATTTTATTGAGCAGCTTTCTAAATATTTAAATGAACATAATATTGTATTAAATGAGGAAAATTCAAGTTTTACTATCAATACTACTCCAAATAGTTTTAAAAGAGGTATTTTAAATTTAAACAGTAATTTTAAACATAAACTTGATTCAATTTCATCTGAAGTATTAAATATAATAAATGAAAACAAAGATACTATTAAATATGTTTTGGTAGAAGCTAATACTTCTTCGGAATATAGAGGAGTTAAAGGTTTAGAAAATAAATTCAAAGCTAATTTAAAAACATCTAAAAAAAGAGCCAAGGAAGTTAAACAATACTTTATTGAAGAAGCTATTTCAAATAAATTAGATACTTCTTGGTTTAATTCAAATATGGTTGCAGTTGGTAAGGGACCAATAAATCTTATTAAAGATGCTAATGGAAAAGAAGATATTGAAGCTTCTAGAAGAATTATATTAAGAATTATAAAGAAATAAAATTGTTTAATAAAAATGAAGAAGATAAAAAAACTAACGAGTCTACAGAACAAATAAATGAAGATGTAGACTCATCTAATACAGAAGAAGTTCAAAAAAGCAATGAGTCTACAGAAGAAACAAATGAAGATATAGACTCATCTGATACAGAAGAAGTAGTACAAGAAGAGAAAAAAAGACAAAAAAACAAAAGAACTACTGACCCATATTTAGAGTCTCTTATTTTTCTAGCTAAATATCATCAAAAAACCGTTTCTAAAGAATCTTTAGCTTATGGGGTTATAAATCATGGTACATCCATGGATCTTAAAGGTTTTTTTAAATCTTCTTCAAGAATAGGTTTAATTTGTAAAGTTGCAAATAGAAAACTCAAAGATGTATCACAACTAACCTTGCCTGCAATGTTAATTTTAAAAAATAATCGTGCTTGTGTACTGTTAAATATTGATCTTGAAAAAGAAAAAGTAAAAGTTATTTTGCCTGGGCTTGATGGTGAAACCATTATGCCACTTGACAAAATAGAAAATGAATACACTGGAAGTATTGTATTTATAAAAAATGACTATCAATTCAAAAATAAAATACATAAAGATATCAATTTAGATAACCCTAAGCAATGGTTTTGGGGTGCAATGAAAAGAAATAAACCAATATACGTTAAAGTTGCAATAGCAGCTGTATTAATAAATTTATTTGTTGTAGCTACTCCTATGTTTACTATGAATGTTTATGATAGAGTTCTTCCTAATAATGCTTTAGAAACTCTTTGGGTTTTAGCAATAGGAATCTTTTGTGTAATGGTTTTTGATTTTATGTTAAAATTAATAAGAAGTCATTATTTAGGCTTAGCAAATAAAAGAGCTGATATTATAATGTCAAATAAAATTTTTGATCAGCTATTAAATATAAGATTAGATCAAAAACCTCCATCTACAGGTATGTTTTTAAGTAGACTAAACTCTTTTGAAAGTGTTAGAGAATTTTTCTCAACTGCAACTATTGCAGCTATTGTAGACTTGCCTTTTATTTTTATTTTTATTACAGTTATATTTTTTATAGGTGGAGCTACTGCTTGGATTTCACTTGCAACAGTATTTATAGCTTTTTCATTCTCTTATTACATGCAAAGACCAATAAAAGATATTGTAGAGAAATCTGCAAAAGAAGATCAAGTTAAATTAACTGCACTAAATGAAACAGTTGCTGGTTTAGAAATTATAAAATCAGTTCGTGGTCAAAATAGAATGAAAGCACAATTTGAAAACTCTTTAAATCAAACCTCTTATTATTCAGAAAAATCTCAACATTTATCACAAACAGTAACTTACTTTACTGCATTTATCTCTCAATTTTCTAATATAGCCATAGTAATCACTGGTGTATATTTAGCTTCTAAAGGGGAAATGACAATGGGTGCAATTATCGCATCTATGATGTTAAATGGAAGAGTAATAGCTCCTGTATCTCAAATAACTTCAATGATTATAAGATATGACAGAACTATGCTTTCATATAATAATATTAATGAATTAATGTCTATGGAAGTAGAAAGAGATGATAAAGTTTACTTAAGTAGGCCTAATCTAAAAGGTGAAATCGAATTTAAAGATGTTACTTTTTCATATAAAGACCAAAATTTTGCTGCTTTAAAAAATATAAATCTAAAAATTAAACATGGAGAAAGAGTTGCTATTATTGGTAAAATTGGTTCAGGTAAATCTACACTTTCAAAACTAATTATGAATCTTTATACACCTGAAAGCGGTTCAATTTTATTTGATAGAACAGATGTTAGACAAATTGATCCCGTTGATTTAAGAAGAGTTATTGGTTATGTTCCTCAAGAACCATTTCTATTCTTAGGAACAGTAAAAGATAATATTACTATTGGTGAGAACTTCGCTTCTGATGAAGATATAATTGAAGCAGCTAATATAGCAGGACTTCACAATTTTATAGGTAAACATGAAGCTGGTTTTGATTTACTTGTAGGAGAAAGAGGAGACGGGCTTTCAGGTGGAGAAAGACAATCTATAACCCTAGCTAGAGCCTTAATTACAAAACCTAATATTCTTATGATGGATGAACCAACTAACTCTATGGATACTCAAACAGAACAAGGATTTATTAATAATTTAAAAGATATAACGAATGATCAAACATTGATAATAATGACACATAAAATGTCTATTTTAGAGCTTGTAGATAGAGTGATAGTATTACATGATGGTAAGATTATTTCAGATGGACCAAAAGATAAGGTATTGAATTCACTAAGAAACCCAGGCGGAAATAAAAATGAATAAAAAAGATATTGAATTTGTAAATAGTCTTTATGGACAAGCTAATGAAAAGCCACCTTTAAAACTAGACATATTATTTATAACTATAATTGTATTCTTTTTAACTGCTATACTTTGGGCTACATTTGCAGAAATTGATGAACTAACAAGAGGAAATGGAAAAGTAATACCAGCAAATAAAATACAAGCAATTCAAAACCTTGATGGAGGTATTGTTTCAGAAATATTAGTTCAAGAAGGTAGCGAAGTTAAAATTGATCAAGCACTTATGAAAATTGATACAATTAGATTTCAAGCTTCATTAGAAGAAAATAAAGAGATGTATTTTTCATTATTAGCAAAAAGAACTAGATTAACAGCTGAACTAAAGTTTAACTCTAGAAATAGAACACCTAAATTGAAATTTGATGAAAAAATAAAAAAGAATAATAGTAATTACGCATCAATTGAAACTAGACTTTTTAAAAATAGAATTAATGAATATAAAAGTTCTATAAAAACTCTACAGTATCAACTATATCAAAAAAGACAAGAATTAAAAGAAGCTTATGCAAAAGAGAAACAATTAAGAAAAAGTCTAAAAAATATATCAAAGCAAAGAACTACAATATCAAGATTAGTTAGGACAGGTTCTAAATCAAATATTGAACTACTAAAAACTGAAGCAAGTTATGATAAAACAAAAGCTGATTTAGAGAATACTCTTCTTTCAATACCAAAAGCGAAACTTGCAATTGCTGAAGCAAAAAGTAAAATACAAGAAAGAACAAATGGATTTAAAACAGAAGCTTCAACTTCTCTTCAAGAAGTTGAATCTGAAATAAAAAGAATCAAATCTAGGCTAGTTAGTGATAAAGATAAACTAAGTAAAACAATAGTTAGATCTCCTGTAAATGGAATTGTCAAGCAATTAAATATAAATACAATAGGTGGAGTTGTTAAATCAGGAGACACATTAATAGAAATTGTTCCAAATAGTGATATTTTGCTTGTTGAGGCAAAAATTGATCCTAAAGATATAGCATTTATTAATCCTACACAAAAAGTAATAGTAAAATTAACTGCTTACGACTTTTCTATTTATGGAGCCTTAGAAGGTAAAATTGTAGAGATTTCTGCGGATAGTATTAAAGATAAAGAGAGTAAAGAAGGTAAGAGTTACTATAAAGTTGTAGTTAAAACAAACAAGAATTATTTAGAAAGAAATAATGAAAAACTTCCAATTATTCCAGGTATGATTGCTAGTATAGACATAGTGACAGGTAAAAAAAGTATTATGAATTTTATTTTAAAACCAATTTTAAAAACTAAACAAGGTGCTCTACATGAAAGGTAATTTTATATCTATATGTTTTATAGCTATTTTACTTCTTAGTGGATGTCAAACGCTTAAGTTAGATAATATAGTATATAAAAAAGAAAATAAATTTAAATACTCCGCTTTTCATATTGCAGTGAGATTAAATAATATTAAAAATGTCAAATTATTATTAAATGAAAAAGATTTAAATATAAAAGATCCTTTTGGAGATTATCCTTTAACAGATGCTATAAGAAATAACTCTACGGAAATATCTAAGTTATTAATATGTAATGGAGCAAATATTAAGACAATTGATCGAAATTCTTATTCCTTAATAGATATTGCAGTAAGAAACAACAATAATGATATTATTAAACTTCTAAAAAGTAAGAATATAAATTCCTCTTGTGGAAGTAGTTATCTTGCTATGGAACTAAAAAAGCTAGAAAATAGCTATACAAAGTTTAATAAAGAAAAACTAGCATTTACATTTGAAAAAAATCCAATACTAAGCAATAGTACAAAAAATCAATTCAAACTATTTATAAATAAGCTTTTTAATATTTTAAACACTCGAAAAAATTTAATAAATCAAATAGAAATTATTAATTATTCTAATGTAAATAATAATAGAAGTACTAGTATTTCCCAATATCTTGAAAAGAAAAAAATATCTTTAGATAATTCTAAAAATATTACTAAATACATAAATGAAATATCTAAATACAATTTTTCATCTATTTTGAAACCTATAGCTATAAGTACTAATAACGATACTAAAATAGAGTTACAAATTATTTTAAAAGATTAAATTATGAATAAATTTACATATATACCATTAATATGTCTATTCTCATTTACAGGATGTATAGATAATAAATTAATTTTAGATAATATAAATTTAAGTCAAATCATTAATAAACAAGATAATAAAAATCCTATAAAATACAAATATAAAAAAGTTTTTGAATTTAGAAACAATATAGCAATAGTGCAAAGCTATAGTGGAAAATTTGGAATTATAGATATTAATAATAATATTTTACTTGATACAATATATGACAAAATTGGAAATTTTTATAATGGTATTGCAAAAATTACTATTAACAATAAAGTAGGTTTGATTGATGAAAGAATTAATATAAGAATAAAACCTATTTATCAAAATATAGAGGATTTTGTGTCAAATTCCGTAGTAGTTAAAATATATAATAAATATGCTTGCATAAATAAAAATTTTGAAATAAAACTTACACCTATTTATTCTAATATTTATTCTTCAGCAACAAACTTTAGAAAAATAAAATATGAAAATAAATGGGGATTAATAAATAAAAATTGTAAAATTGTAATTCCTACAATTTACGATAATTTAGAAGAGCTCCCATCTAATATAATTAAAGTTAAAAAAGATAATAAAACTTATTTTTTAGATTATCAAGGAAAACTTATTACTCTTCAGAAATAAGTTTTTTTAATGTTTTAACTTCTATACTTCTTTTATTTCCCTCTTTTTTTAATTTACCATCATTCATAAGATATGAACCATATTCATTAAAAGCATATTTTAAATCTAAATCTTCTCTTTGATTTAAAGGTAAAACTCGCCAGCTAAGATTATCTAAAACTAATAAATCATTATTTTTATTAAGATACATTAAAACCATATGAAGAGTTTTACTTGCTTTTACTTTTACAATACCTAGATAAAAATTTTTACTATCGAATCCTAAATGTAAAAGAGAAAAATATTTAGCTATTACATAATCTTCACAATCTCCATATCCATTTATCAAAAACTGTTTAGGAGTCGACCAATTATTGTTTTTCTCATATTTTGGAAGTATCTTATTCAAATGAATATTAGTTCGTATTATTTTTTTTTCTACACTAAAGTTTTTTGCTTCATGTAAAAATTTATAATAATTACTAAATCTTTTTGCTATTACATTTTTATTTGGATGATTTTTTATAGTCTCTTTTTCTTCTTCTGATAATTTAAGTATATTAGAAAAAAGTATATTTACCCCAAGACTAATTATTAAAAATATTTTTAACATATTATTTTTCCTCATTCAAATTAATTAAAACGTTTTCTAATAAGAAATTAAAAGATGACTTTTCAGACTTTTCTTTAATACCTATATCTTTTTTAGGTACATTTTCTTTTTTTACTACTTTTTTCTTAATAGTTTTTTTTATTATATTTTTTCTTTTATTCTTTTTAACCACAGAACGGTACGACTCCTCTTCAGGCTCAAACTCTTCTATAATTACATTCTTTCTATTTTCAATATTATTAAGCTCATTGATCTCTTCTAATGATATATCTTCTGACATAAAATCAGATTTACTATTCTCTAAATCAAATTCTTCATTGCTTTGTTTTTTGGGTATAACTCTTCGTTTCTCTTTTTTTATATATTTTTTTGATGAGACTTTTTCTTCTTTTTTTATATTTTTCGTTTTTTTCGTTTTTTTTGTTTTTACTTGGCTATTGTTCTTTTGTTTAATTTTAATTATGAAACTTCCAGGAAATTCATATGCTAATTCTTTTTTCTTTTGTAAAGCCTCACTATAAGAATTAAAGTTTGTCAAATATATTACATAAACATTTTTGCTCTTTCTTTTATATAAATTATTTTCATTTCTAAGTTTTATTCTTAAATTCTTTAAATGTCCTACGGCACTTGTTTGATATACAATTAATTGTAAAGCATTCTTAGTAAAATCTACTTGGCTATCATCTAAAAATTGAGGAAGATCTTTTTCAAGAATTACATAATCCGCTTTTACATAACCTCTACTTGTCTTAAACCATCTATATTCATTATCAAGGCCTTGCTCTTCTGATAAAACTTCAATACTATCATTCATTCTGTAAAATCCAAACTTCACAGAAGTACTTGATGGTTCTTTTTTAATAAGCAAAACATGAGTATTTACTATACCAACCTCTGCAAATAACGCTGATATAAATAAAATATTTACAAAAAAAACTTTTATTATTGACTTCATATTTTTCCTTTTAATGTTTTAGCATCTCTAATATTGAATTTATTACTTTAACAAACCAATTATCTTCATCTTTGCTATTCTTTTTTATATTCTCTTGGGCTTGTGTTACTATCTCATTGTTACTATCTATATACTCTTTAACAGTTTTATTGATTTCTGAGTTAGTGTTCTGTAATCTCTGATCTAATATTCTAGATTGTTCTTGTTTATATTTAACTAAAGATCCTATTTTTTTATTTAAAACTTTTAAATTTATTTTACCATTTTCATGAAATAAACTTCCTGTTTCACTTAACTTAAATAATTGTTCCAAAGATATATCTTTTTCTAAAGCTACACCTTCTTGTTTCATATAGGAAAAAAGTTTACTATAGTCTTTTTTATTAGAAAACTCATTTATTTCTTGTGTATCTACTTCTTTTTGTATTCTTGTAGATATATTATTTTCTAATTGATTATTAAGTTCTCTTTTTTTGAAACTAATCTCTATTTTTTTATCTAATTCTTTTGTATTTATTTCTCCACTTGGTAAATATAATTTACCAGACTCTTTCATCTTATATAATTCAAATAAGCTTATATCC
>JAAETO010000088.1 GCA_024228275.1 Arcobacter sp. | reverse complement strand
TCCAGCCACTTGGGTTGTGACAATCTCCGCATGTATCTTCTGATAATATATGATCTGTTGATTTATCAGTTAAGTGACAACTTTCGCAACTGCCGGTTACTGATGAATGGTCCATGGTTACTGTTGACCAACCACTTGGATTGTGGCAATCTCCACATGTATCTTCTGATAATATGTGGTCTGTAGATTTGTCGGTTAAATGACAACTTTCACACGTACCGGTTACAGATGAGTGGTCCATGGTTACTGTTGACCAGCCACTTGGATTGTGACAATCTCCGCATGTATCTTCTGATAATATGTGGTCTGTAGATTTATCAGTTAAGTGACAACTTTCGCAACTGCCGGTTACTGATGAATGGTCCATGGTTACTGTTGACCAACCACTTGGATTGTGACAATCTCCACACGTATCTTCTGATAATATGTGGTCTGTTGATTTATCAGTTAAGTGACAACTTTCACACGTACCGGTTACTGAAGAGTGGTCCATACTAACCTCAGTCCAAACTGTCGGATTGTGGCAATCACCGCATGTATCTTCTGATAATATATGATCTGTTGATTTATCAGTTAAATGGCAACTTTCACACGTACCGTTCACTGATGAATGGTCCATGCTTACCGTTGACCAGCCACTTGGATTGTGACAATCTCCACATGTGTCTTCTGATAATATGTGGTCTGTTCACTTATCACTCAAATGGCAACTCTCACAGGTACCGCTCACCGATGAGTGG
>JAAETO010000087.1 GCA_024228275.1 Arcobacter sp. | reverse complement strand
TTAGGACCTTTTGTAGGTGGTTTTATATTAGAAGTTTTTAGTGGTTTTATACTTTGGTCTTCAATGGCTATAGTATCGTTGTTTGTATCGATATTATTTTATAAAGCACAAACTGCAAAAAGACCTGAAAATATTGATTTTTGATTTGTATAAATAATAAGTGCTAGAATCTTTAATATATAATAATAAAAATATAAACTGATATATATTAAAATAAAAAATCAAGATTATATAAGTGAAGATTTAATTATACGGATTTTATTTTTATAAGCTATATTCATTTTACTTTTTTATAATCTTCGTTTAAAAATATCATAAGGTTTATCATGAGTTATTATAATAAATTGCTTAAAAATTATCAACAAATTTCTAGGTTCGAACATCTTGGAGCTATTTGTCATTGGGATGCAGCTTCTATTATGCCATCAGGAGGTAGTGAAGCTCGTTCGGAAGCATTAGCAGAACTTTCAGTTCATGTTCATAATCTATCATGCAAACCAGAGCTAGCTGATTGGTTTGATAAAGCGCAAACAGAAGAGTTATCAATTGAAGAAAAAGCGAGTCTTTATGAAATGAGACGTGTTTGGAAACAAAATACAGTATTACCTGAAAGTTTAGTAGAAGCTAAATCTCTTGCAGGATCTAAATGTGAACATGCTTGGCGAAGTCAAAGAAGAGATAATGATTGGAAAGGTTTTGAGAAGAACTGGGCTGAGGTTGTTAATCTCTCTATAGAGGAAGCACAAATTAGAGCGGAAGAAACTGGTAAAACACCATATGATTCGATGCTTGAATTATATGAACCTGGTGTTAGTACCCAAAGCTTAGAATTGGTATTTGGAAATGTCAAAAATTGGTTGCCTAGTTTAATAGACGAAGTTATTGAAAAACAAAGTAAAGATGAGATAATCAAACCTCAAGGTAAATTCAGTGCTTCTATGCAAAAAAGTCTCGGTCTTGATATAATGAACTTATTGAAGTTTGATTTTAATCACGGACGTCTAGATGAAAGTGTTCACCCATTTTGTGGTGGTGTACCAACAGATGTTAGATTAACAACACGTTATGATGAATCTGATTTTATTCAATCCTTAATGGGAACAGTACATGAAACTGGACATGCTCGTTATGAACAAGGGCTTCCTAAACATTTAGCAGGATTACCTGTTGGTCAAGCTCGTTCTATGGGTATACATGAGTCGCAATCTTTATTTTTTGAAATGCAAATAGGCCGTAGTATGCCATTCATTCAAATTTTATCAAAAAAAGCTCGTTCTAAATTTAAACGTGAAGATGATATTTCTTTTTCTTCTGAGAACTTTTATAAACTTTACACAAGTGTAGAAAAAGGTTTTATAAGAGTTGATGCTGATGAACTTACATATCCTGCCCATGTTATTCTTAGATATGAAATTGAACGTGATTTAATAAATGGTAAAATAAAACATACAGATGTACCAGAACTTTGGAATCAGAAGATGCAAGATTATTTGGGATTGAGTACTAGTGACAATTACACTAATGGTTGTATGCAAGATATTCATTGGACAGATGGGAGCTTTGGTTACTTCCCAAGCTATACTTTAGGCGCAATGTATGCTTCTCAATTTATGGCAGCAATGAAAAAAACAGTTGATGTAAATGCAGCAATCTCTTCTAAAGATTTAAGTCCTATCTTTACTTGGCTAGCTAATAATATTTGGAGTAAAGGAAGTTTGCTAAATACAAATGAACTTGTTAAAGAAGCCACTGGCGAAACATTAAATCCTGAATACTTTAAATCTCATTTAAAAAATCGTTATCTTTAGAGAAAATGGAACAGATATAAATATCTGTTCCATTTTTTAATTTAATGCATATATTTATAAGAATTATTATTCAATTAGATAAATAAGTTTAAATTTTAAACATTACGAATTGGAATATAAAATGTAGCATTAATTTCATTGTCTTCTAAAAAATGATTTTTGTGCATTATCAGAAAAGATGGATCTGTAGTAGTTTCAAAACCACTTGTTGGCAACCATTTATGATAGGCCCATTTTATAAACCATGCAGCTTCTCTATCTCCGCCGTAAATATCAAAAGTAGCATATAATCCTCCTTCAAGTATATTTGAAGGCATGTTTGTATTAAGTATTTTATTTAAAGGACTTACAGCTGCAATGTAGAAACATTTATTATGTGGAGTTATTGCAGGATTATCATGATAAATACCTATTTGTTCATAATTGTCTATATTATTAGTATATATCCAAGCTTGAAGTTGTTGCCACTTTTGCTTTGCTTCTTCAACAATATAACCTTTTTGTCGTATATAATAAATAGGTTTATCCTCTGTTTTTACAATCCTTACTTTAGTAGTATCAAAATTAGGTAAAGAATCTTTTAGCAAAGAGTTTTTAAGTATGGTATTAGAGTATAACTCATATCCTCAATTTCTCCACTCTTTTGGAGTTTGTTCAAAACGTTGCTTAAAAGCTTTAATAAACGAAGACTGTGAATTATATCCGCACATATTTGCAATTTGTGTAATTGAAGAGTATTTATTTGTTAATAATAAATTTGACGCTTTTTGAAGTCTAATTGATTTTATTGATTCATATATATTAATATCAAGTTGTTCTTTAAAAATTTGATGAAGGTGTTTTTTACTTACTTTAAAATTTGAAGCAAGTTCATCTATATTTATAGATGAATCAATGTGTTTATAAATATAAGAAATAGTTTTATTGACAATATCAATATGTAAGTCACGAGTATGTTTTTTTTGCATTTATTATAATAACATAAATTAACTATAAATTGGTAACTTATAGACAATTTTATATTAATAAAAAGACAATTTATTTAAGTATTTTGATGAAGTAATTGTAAAATCATACAGTTATAATAGACAAAATATAAAATATAACTTCTAAAGGATAAGTATATGCCAAATACTATTTTAACAGTAAAAGATATTAGAATTACCAAAAAACAGGAAGTAATAGGTATAATTTTTGCTCTTATTACGGTACTTATTTGGTCTAGTTATGCTTTATCTTTAAGAGTTGCAGCTTTATCACCCTTAACATTAATAGAATTGACATTTTTTCGTTATGCAATACCTGGATTTTTATTATTACCTATATTTATAAAAAGTTTTAAAGAGTATAGAAAAGTACCTCCACTTTATATCTTTGGGATTGTATTTGGAAGTGGAGTGCTATTCTTCCTTTTTTCAGGTCTAGGTATGCAGCTAACCAAAGTTGCATATGGAAGTACTTTAATTCCAGGAACAATTCCTTTATTTGTAACATTATTAGCTGTAATAGTTTATAAACAAGCTTTCCCAAGTTCAAGAAAAATTGGAATATCTACTATTTGTTTTGGTGTGATTGTAATGTTAATTCATGCAGGAAGTAGTTTTGATGTAAATTTACTTATTGGTCAAGGCCTTTTTTTATTGAGTGCATTAATGTGGTCATTTTTTACTATTGGTATCCGTCAATCAGGATTATCTCCTTTAAAAGTAGCAGCATTAGCAGCTGTACCTAATGGATTTTTTATTTTGCTTTGGATTATAGTAACTATGCCTGAATTAGCTTATATGCAGTTATCATTTTACTCTTTAATAGCACAAGCATTTGTTCAAGGTATTATAATAGGAATTTTCTCAGGAATTTGTTTTAGTGCTGCTATTGTTAGACTTGGAGCTGAAAAAACATCAGCAATTGGTGCTTTGACACCTGCTTGCGCTACTTTTTTAGCAACAATATTTTTAGGAGAAGAAATGGATATTAATTTATTATTAGGAATGACACTTGTTATTGTTGGTGTATTCTTAGCAAGTGGCGTATTAAAGTCTCAAAGGGAATAAAAATAATCTTTAATTACTTAAGTTCTAGACGATACAAGAGTGAAAAATAGACTTACAAAATAGGGTCTATTTTTTTAACTCTTTGATAACTTGATAAGCCTGATTTATCTCTTGTGTCTTAGCAGTTGCTTCTTCCATGTAAGTTTCACTTTTATCTTGTGAGCTTATTATATCTGGATGGTATTCACGAATTAGTTTTCTATATGTTTTTTTAATAGTATTAATATCATCACTTTGTTTCACTCCTAAAATCTCGTAAGCTTTTTCAGGACTCATAGTTTGTTGTTTGTTTTTCATCATATTTTCAAATTTACTTACAATATCTTTGTATTCTTCATGTGAAATATTTAATTCATGTACAATATCGAGTAAAACTTTTTCTTCTTCAGAACTTATTCCATTGTCTATAAATGCAAGCTGAATTAAAAAGCCTACAAACTGCTTTCGCTTATGAATACTACGACCAAGTAGCTTATTTAAGGATTGAGCAATCTCTTTTGTATCCTCATCTCTTTCTTTTTCTTCATTGAAAATCTCTTTCATAATAGCTCTAGTTTTCTCTTTTTCATCAAAAACTTTTGATATATCATCAAACATCATACCAATAAGTTGAGCTTCTAACTCTTGTACTCTTCCGTCAGCTTTAGCAACTTTAGCAACAAGGGCAATAAAAAGCCCTAATTCACTTTGTTTAAATAACTCTTTTGAACTTGATAGTTTATTTAATTTTCTTCTAGCGTAAAATTTATATATCTTAAATGCAATAACTAAAGAGATAATAATTGAAAGAGTAAAAAATATATTTACAATAAATGCGTAATAAAATATCACAAGAAATATTGCTAAAAATATCCATTTTTTTAATTTCATAATTTTAATCCATTTTTATTAGGCTTGTATTAAATATATTTTTATTATTTTACTTATACAAGACCACTTATTTTTATTTCATCAAATTATATCTTCTTAACCTTATAATGTATATATAATAATACTATTCTTATATGTTTTGCGATAAATAAACAATCATGTATTTTTTAATTTTAAAATGCTTCTTTAAAAAGTCTTTGATTTGTATTTTCTAATTGAATTGTATTTAATCTATAAAGATAAAAAAATGAACTTATCCAAATAAAAATTGAAATAAGGTGTAATGATACTAATACATTATAGTGCATAATTTCTCCCAAAAACTTATTTTTCATATGATACAATTATTATAAAATAGTTTATGGTATTTTACGAACAAAAGTTTTAAAATTGCTTAATAATAGTTCAAATGAAAAAAATATGACTTCGATACAAAAATTTTTTTTAGAGAAAACGATATTTCATATACATATATTTTAAAAGAAAATTCTAATTTAAATCTATCTCTTATAACAAGCTTATTATTCACATGTTAAACAAAGAAAAGAACTATACTTTAATTATCTCAAATGGACTTTCACTCAATATCATTAAATCTTGAATATATTGATTTGAGTTCATTTTTTCGAGCTTTTAAAAAACGGTACGAAAAAACACCAAGTGAATATATTCTACAAAAAAAGATTAATCTTTTTAATATTCTTATGTGTTTTATATAAAGTGAATTTACATAAAAGTAACTATTTATAATTATTTATGATTATTTTATAATAAAATTTATATTTATTAATTATATAGTTATTGCATAATTAATATATAATTTATGTAGCTTTATTGTAATTTTGTTGTAATTTTTGTATTTTGC
>JAAETO010000086.1 GCA_024228275.1 Arcobacter sp. | reverse complement strand
TATCTACTTATTCTGTTCATCCGATTAAGCTAAACTCAACTTTACTAAGCTCTACTAGACAAAAGTTATTACCCATCCATTTTATTAGTTCTTTTGTTTTGTATATCTTTCCAATAATATTGTTTTCATTATTTAAGAATCATAATTTTTTTATTAGTGCAACAATTCTTTTAGTAATTGGTAGTGTTAGTTTGTTATTCTCAAACAGTTGGATTAGTTTTTTAGTTAAGAATATCATTAAACGTAGACATATTTTTTTAAATTAGTTGGTGGTAATTATGGAACTTGAAATTAAAAAATTGATAAAAAAGTATAAAAACGGATTTACTTTAGATATAAATAGATTATTATTGAAGGAGAATTCTATTGTTGGTTTGGTAGGTCATAATGGTGCTGGTAAAACTACTTTATTGAAATGTTTACTAGATTTAGTAAGCGTAGATAAAGGTGCTATATTTTATGATGGTCAAGAGATACAGAATTCTAATAGTTCCTGGAAATTAAAAATATCTTCGTTTTTAGATAAATCGTTTCTGATTGATTTTGTTACGATAAAAGAATATTTGGTTTTTGTCGGTTCTCTTTATGGTATTAAGAAAGAAGAAATAACATCATATTTAGATGTTTACACTCCTTTCCTTTTTAAGGATCAAAAATATAATGATAAAAAATATATTAGAGACTTATCATCTGGGAATCAACAAAAAGTAGGATTAACCGCTTCTTTGTTTGTCAAACCTAAAATACTAATACTTGATGAACCCCATACACATCTAGATCCATCAGGGCAAAATTTATTAATGGAGTATTTAGTTCAACTAAAAAAATCATCTAATACATTAATTCTTTTATCTAGTCATAATCTAAATTTTGTTTCAGACATATGTGACAGAATAATTTTGATTGATAATGGAAAAATAAAACTGGAGGTACAGCAAAGCGATTTTTCAAATTCAGAACAATTAAATAAATATATTAAATTGAAATTTATAGATTTGTCAAAAAATAATTGTTGAGAGGTGGAGTTCTAAGTATAGTTCTTCAGTTAACTATAATTAAAAATTATAAAGAGAATTATAAACATTAATCCTTCTAAATGAGTAAGGTATTCTAAATATCAAATTAAGTGTCAAAAAAAAAATTAGTTGTTTTGTTATTTGCATTGTTACATTAGTATTTGGCTGTACATACAATGAAAGAACTAATAAGTTAAATCTTATTAAAAGAAGTAGTTGGGATATAGGTTATTTAATAAAAAATGAAAATACGAGCTTTGTTACCAATCGACTTAAGATAATCATAATTCATCACTCTGCATTTTTACAAAAACCAGGACCACTAGAAATACAAGAATATCAAATTCACAAAATGGGTTATGATGAGATTGCATATCATTTTATTATTGCCGATAATGGTGATATTTACGAGGGTCGTTCAATAAATGTTATGGGTGCACATGCTGGACAAACAGAAGAAGCTAATGAATTAGCAGATAGCATTAGAAAAGGCTTAGTAGATAAACCATTAGTGGAAGCATTAAAAAAGGATCCGGATTTTGGTTCAATAGGCATTTGTTTAGATGGAAATTTTGAATTTGAAAAAACAAGCTCAACTCAACTAAAATCTCTATCATTATTATTGCAAAGATTAGTAGAAAAATATAATATAAAAAAAGACAAAATAATTTTGCACAAAGATGTTAGGAAAAAAATCATAGAGAATAATGGTTTGACACCAATTGGAGAAGCTACAAAATGTCCAGGTAAACATAGTTATGAAGCAATTATGTCCATAGTGCATTCTCTATAAAATATTATTTTTAATTAAAATAGTACATTGATATAATTCAAAAATGTCTTTGCTTAAACTCTTAGTATTATCAACTTTTTTTTCACTTTCCCTTAAGTCTTTTAGATTCAGGTTCCTCATTACATTATTAATTTAATTTTAAAAAATTAGATTTAGAACTCTAAACGAACAATCAGCGTTCAATAATAATTACTTGACATTAAATATATTTCCTATAAAATGTATCTGCGATAGTTCACAAGGAGATACAGTATGAAAAAAGCAATAAACATTAGAATGGATGAAGTTCTACTTTCTGACTTAGACCAATATGCGAAAGAAATGGATAGAACAAGAACTTATATAATTGAAAAAGCAGTAAGTACATATTTTGATACATTAGATGAAATAATATCGGATAAACGGATAGACGATATCAAAAAAGGAAAAACAGAAGTTTACTCATTAAAGCAAGTTGCTGCTAAACTTGGATTGAAATAAATGTATAAAGTTATCATTCCAAAATTAGCTTTTAAAGAATTATCAAAGATTTATAAAGTAAATCAGAAATTAATTTTTAGTGAAATTAAAGATTTAGAAAAAGGCATCTTCAAAAATGATAAAGCATTAAATGGCAAATATAAAGGAAAGTTTAGAAAAAGAGCCGGAAATTATAGAGTAGTATATTTTAAAGAAAATGATATATTAGTAATAACAATAATCCGAATAGCTCACAGAAAAGAAGTTTATTAGGAAATAAAGATATGTTATAAAGTTATATTTCTAACCTTATTATTACTCAATTCAAGAATATCTTTTTCTGCTCCCATTAAATCTTGAAGAGTAAGACTGTTCATTACATTATCAATTGAAACTTGTAAAATTTGCCAAACAGATCTAACTGAACAATCAGAAGAATGCGTACAGATTGTTAATTCTGGAGAATGGGTTTCACAATATTTAGTATCAAAGAATTTCCCACCAAGAACATTCATAACATTTCCAATAACAATTTCTTTAGGAGACTTAGTCAAAGTATAGCCACCTGTTCTTCCTCGTTCACTATC
>JAAETO010000085.1 GCA_024228275.1 Arcobacter sp. | reverse complement strand
TTAAATAACCATCTTTAGAAGGTGTCCAAATAACATCTAAAACTTTTGCTTCTGCTACTTGTTCAGAAATAATCATTTTAAAAGCAAAAGCATACTCTGGATTACCTTTTGGTCTTGGATATATTTCATCATTTATCACAATAATACCATCAATTTCATATTCATATTCTTCTCTCCATTTTAATAATGTTTCTGATAATATTTCATTGCTTATTGTCTCTTTAACATCAAATTTGACATGATTAACTTCTAATTCTGGAAAATATAGCATTTGTTGTAAAGGTTTCATTACTGGATTTATTAGTTCATATGCTATAAAATCTATATCTTTGTATTTTTCTGGTGAAATTGTTTTTTGATTAATAATACCTGCCACTAAGTTTCTTGGATTTGCAGATTTCCCTTTGTATTTTTTATCAAAAACTTCTTTTTTAATAATAAATTCCCCTCTAATAGTTATATCTTTTTTTGTTGGTAATTTTAAATATGGGATTAGGTGACTAATATCTTGTCCATAAATACCATCTCCTCTTGTATATAATTTTTGCTCATTATTTTCTGTTGAATATAATCCACTTACACCATCTAATTTACATGATAAAACATAGGGACCTTTATATTTTTTTATCCACTTTGCTAGCTCTTTAGTATCAGGTTTTATTTTGTCCATAGACCACATTTCATATGGTAATTTAACTCTATTTTTTTCAATAGCTATATTACATTTAGTATGTCCTTCTTTTGCTGCTTCATTATTAGGATATTTGTTTAATATATATTCCCGTAAAATATCATACTCATTATCTGTAAAAATTGGATTATTATCACAATAATATAATTGATTTGCTTTTCTTATTAAATTACTTAATTCATTTTCATTCATTTCTTTTAATACATTTATTCCTTCTTTTTTGAAACGTTCAACATAATTATTATCTATTTGAACAATTTTTAATTTTTTTAATGTTTTACGACCTGTTTTCTTTTTTTCTTTTTGAGGAACTTCTTCTACTGGAGGAACTTCTTCTACTGGAGGAACTTCTTCCTTTTCTTCTGTTTTCTTTAAAACAACCGAATTAGCATCTATTCTCTCTTCTGGCTTTTTGTAAACCATTCCTAAAAAATCAAATATTGATTTCTCATCTGGAAAATCTTTCTCTAAAAGGTCTCCCTTTTTTCCTTTTACTAAGTGCGACAATCCATGTTCATTTAAAGTATAACCAAGATCTTTTGCTCTTTGTCTCATTGCTGTATTAAATTCCTTACTTCCAGTAAAATACAATAATGAAAAGGCAAAATCTTTTGGGGGAGAATATAAAAAGTCTACTCTTCTTGCTGGTTTATTTGGTAAAATTCTTACAACTGCCATACTTTTAACATCTCCCTTTGATAAGAAATCTAAAATAATATTCTCTTCTTTTAGTTTATCTAATATTATTTTGTATAAATTTTTATCATTATTTTTATTAGTAATAAACACATCAATATCACCTGATGTAAGCTCTCCTCTTCTATAACTACCAACTATTTCAAATGATGAACCTGGTGGAGCATATTTATCAAAAGTTTTTTTCATTTCCTTTTCAAATAGTATTATTTCTTCTCTTGGAATTCTCTCGATAATATCATAATAATATTTTAATCCCAATTTCTGAACATTATCTAATTTATCTTGATTTTCTTTTAATTGTTCAATAGTAGTTATTCCTTCAGATATTAATTTTTCTGCTTTTTTTGGTCCAATACCATGTATTTGTGTTAATATAATCAATGGATTTTGCTTTTCTCTTTCTAATGCTGCTACTTTTCCTATTTTAACATATTCTTCTAATTTTGATAATATTGTGCTTCCTATTCCAGGCAATCCTTTTAATTGAGATACATTTGTTATTGGTTCTTTCATTTTCATTATTGATTCTTGTGCTGTTTTGTAAGCTCGTGCTCTGAAAGCTTCGCCCTTTTTCATCATAATATCATAAAATTCACCCAATATTTTAATAAATTCTTTATTATATGATTTTTCATTACTATCTTTTTCATTTTTTTCCATTGATTCTTTTATAGGTGCTTCTTCTATTATCTTTAATTTCTTTTTACTTTTCAATTTTTTCAGGGTCTCCATACCACCTCTTTTTGGTGCTTTTTTTATAGTTCTTTTTTTATAGTTATTATTTATTTTATACATAT
>JAAETO010000084.1 GCA_024228275.1 Arcobacter sp. | reverse complement strand
TTAAACCAGTTAGACACGCAAATTATTTAATTGAGATTACTACAGGGACACTTCCCGGAGCAGGAACAAATACTAACATAAGCCTTGATATTATTGGATCAAAAGGTTCAACAGAATATTTTAGTGTCAATTCTTATATAAGGAGTAAAGATTTTATAACTGGTTATACAGAATCTTTTACATTGCCGCTTAAAGACATAGGGCAAATAGAAAATCTAAAAATAAAATCAGATAGTTCTGGTTTCAACAATAATTGGTTTCTGAATAGAATTAAAATTACAAAACAAGGCAATACTAAAACAACTCTGTTTTCATTTTTTAATTGGATTAAACCAGATACTATTTATACTCTGCTTCAAGAAGTAAAAGAATACACAATAAAAATATTTACCGGCGATGTTGCACACGGTGGAACCGATTCAAATGTATCTATGGTTTTATTGGGATCAAAAAGAAACTCAAAGACAATAAAACTAAATGAATTTATTGCTCGCAATGCTTTTGAAGCCGGAAAGATTGACTACTTAAAAATTGTTGAAAAGGATTTGGGACGAATTGAAAAAATAAAAATTTGGCACGATGAAAAATGGCTTGGTGATGGATGGTTCTTAAATAAAATTATTGTGCAAAATGATAGTTCTGGCTCTGAAGCTACTTTCCCATTTTACTCTTGGTTAGATAAATCTGCAAATCCAAATAGTACAAATATTGAATTAACCAGAATGCCTTTACAGCCACGTCCATTTTATGCAATTGCTCACATGCTTAACACTCCGGCTTATGTTGAAGAAGCTTTAGATATGGGAACTAATGCAATTGAGTTTGATGTAACTCCAAAATTAAATTCAGATGGTAATTTTACTTTTGATGTTTTCCACGGTTTTCGTCCAGACTTTGATCCCGATAAAGTTAATTTAATGGAACGAAGTATTGCACGAACTGATTTAACTTCTTATCTAAAACGATTAAAAGAGTTTGAAGAAAAGTACAATCAATTTACTCTTGTAATTTTTGATTGTAAAGTTGACAAAGTACCCAAAAGCAAACTAACTCAGTGCGGTGAACAACTTGCAAAAGAAATAGTCACAAAGTTTTATCAAAAGAAATCTGCTAAATCTAATAGAGTCAAAAGTATTGTATCTATTGGCAAAAAGAAATCAGCACTATTTTTAGCTGGTGTAATTGATACACTTCCCAAGAAGTATGCAAAATTTGTTGGATACGATTTAAGTATGGAAAACTTCAAAACGACAGAAGAAGTTTTTGAAAAATGGAAGGGAAATAACTTTTGGTGGGGAAGCGGAATTGCAGCTATGGTTCCCAAGACACTTACTCATTTTGTTCCACAGTTTTTAATTGCCGCTAAAAAAAGAACTACTCATGGGCTTATTAAAAAAATATATTATTGGACTTTAGAAAGTCCAGACTCAATGGAAAAAATGCTTGTAACTAAGTTAGATGGAATAATTGTTAATGATCCATTAAAACTTTTAAGAGTTTTGAACAAAGAAGAATTCAAACACACTTATCGGTTAGCAGAAAGAGATGATAATCCTTTTGAAGTTTTTTGAGGAAACTATAATCTGAATTTGAAAATATCTCTTTATGTTTTTTTTGTTCAACTCTATATCGGACAGAAGTTTTTCAGATATAAAAAAATAAAAGAAAGTCAGTTAAAAAAAATATATTTTTATTGTTTCATCAATTTTACTTTATATGAACAAAGTTAAAAATATAAATATTGTTTTTCAAAACGGCTTAAACAAATTAGGCTTTGATTGGAAGGATGATGCTCTATTTTTGACAAGCGAAAACAAGAAGTATTCTGATCCGCAAATTAGATTCTATATTGAAAATGCACTTAATAATTTTCAAGCTTCTGCAGTTTATTTACTAAAACAACTTAATGGAAGTTATAAACCACAAGTTTACTTATTTGATTATACCGATAGAAATTTTAATAGCGAAAATGAAATTCAGTTATCAGAAATTCAGAAAAAAATATGGAGCAGTGGTGAAGTTCCCATTGCTTGTATTTTTTATAATACTGAAATTAAAATATTAGACTGCACCACACACATTAGAAATAATTATAAACCCGTTCATTTAGTAAACCATCTTATTCTGACTGAAAAGGCACATCATTTATATAATGAACAATTTGCTGTAAAAATTAAAAGTGGAGTTTTTTGGGAAGAACAAGAATTTAAGAACAAGTTTAAGTTTAAAAATTCTGCTTATGACAAACTAATTGAAAATATTAGATTTATAGTAAACGATCTAAAAGATAAGTATCGTAATATCCCAAATAATCTAATTAGTAAAATTATTGTCCAATCAATATTAATTAAATATTTAGAAGAAAGAATTGATGAAAATGATAATAAACTTCTATCAGAAAAATATTTTAAGCCATATGATAAATCAAATACTTTCAATGATGTATTGAAAAAAGGTAAATTTGTTGATTTATTAGATGATTTAAATGATGCAAAAAAAGGATTTAATGGAAATGTATTCAATTGGACAGCAGATGAACAAAAAATACTTAAGAAATTAAACTTATCTAGATTGGCTGAATTACTGGATACAAAGAAAATATCTTTACAATCAGATCAACATGAAATAAATTTCCCTAATTGGCGATACTTTGAGTTTAAATATATTCCGGTAGAATTAATTAGCCGATTGTATGAAGAATTTCTGGGTGCGGATAAAAAGAAGAAAGGCTTGTACTATACTCCATCACATCTCGCAAAATTATTAGTTGATGAAAGCTTACCACTAAAAAAATATAATGAAATAGATTTAGATACTTTTAAAATACTTGATCCTGCTTGTGGTTCCGGAATTTTTTTAGTAACTGTATTTAAACGATTGGTTCAAATTTGGCGACTTCAGAATGAAATGAAACTGCCTGAGTTACCCCAATTAAAAAAATTGTTGCGTAATATTTATGGAGTGGATAAAGAAGAGCAAGCTGTTGAATTAGCATCTTTTAGTTTAAGTTTAGCTTTGTGTAATGAATTAAATCCAATTGAAATTATTAATAAACTTAAATTTGATAATTTAAAAAAGCATAATTTAATAAATTCAGATTTCTTTGAATGCAAAAAAATTAAAAATAAAAAGTTTGATTTAATAATTGGAAACCCGCCATTTGCTGTAGGTGCTATAAAAAACTATACTCCATTTTGGGAATATGGAAATGAAAAAGTAAAAATACCACAAGGACAAATAGCTCTAAAATTCCTTACTGATTCGTTGCAATATCTAAAAGAAAACGGACTCCAGTGTTTAATAATTAAGTCTTCTGGATTATTATATAATAGCACTTCACAAAAATTTATTAAACTTTTCTTTTCAAGTTTAAATGTTATTCAAGTATTAGACTTTACTGCGTTGGCTAGAAATAAATCATTGTGGGATAATGGTGTTGATGTTGCCACAGCAGCGATATTCACAAGAAATGAGAAACCCAATTTTAATCAAAACATTTTGCATTTAACATTTAGACGAACAAAAGCAACTAAAGAACGAATTCTTTTTGAAATAGATGATTATGATTTGCATTTTGTAGATAGAAAAACAGCTATTGATAATAGTTTTATTTGGAAAAACAATTTACTTGGTGGTGGAAGAATTAGTTCACTAATTAAGAAAGTTCAATCTAATAATTCATTAGATACCTTTTTAGTAAATAATAATTGTGTTATTGGCGAAGGATTTATTGTTGGAACTAGTGGTGAATTGAAATCTGATTATATAAATAGTGTACTTACTTTGCCAACAGAAGCAATAAATGAGGACCGGATTGATTATTCTGAATTAAGAGAAATTGATAAAAACATAAATTTTGTAAAAATTCCAAAAGAAATTATTTTTAAAGCACCTAATATAATAATATGGGAAAATATTGGAGAAAAGAAATTACCAGTTTTTTATAATAATAAAAATTTTTCTTTTAAGCATAAAATAATAGGTATTGCTTCAAAACAAAATGATGTGAATTTACTTAAATCAATTGTAAGTTCGTTTAATCAGCACACAGATTTTTATAGGTTTTATATTTTCTCTACAAGTAGTCAAGTCTTAATAAACCTTAATACAGCAATATTGAAAACTGACATTATGAGAATTCCTTTCATTAAAAAGAATAGCAATGTGAGGTTTTCAAAAATAGATAAAAATATTATCAATGATGTAAACATCTTTATGCAAGACTTTATTAGACACGGAGAAAATTCAAAAGCTGTAAAATCTATTCCTAATTCTGAACTTAGACCCTTAATATTAAATTATGGAAAAGAATTCTCAAAAGTTCTAAATCTTATTTATAAATCAAAAAAGAAACAATATAGATTAAGTGAAGTTGTTACTCTGAATAACTCTTTTATTGCAACTATATTTAAATATGATTCTAGTTCAAAGAAACCTGCATTTCATTCAGACAATTCTAAACTTGAATTGAAAGAACTTACAGATATTGAAATTTCAAAACAATTATCCGTAAATAGAATAATTAAACTTTATCCTAGCAAAGATACTATTGTATTTGTTAAACCAAATCAATATCGATATTGGCTCTCATCAATTGCTTATAGAGATGCTGATAAATGTTTTTCTGACTTATCTAAACTTGGATACTAATGATAGCTGAAGAATTCTATTATAGCCAATATCCTAGTTCAAGTATAAATAAAGGAACAACTATATTATACATTCTAAAAACTATTAAAAAATCATCCACATATTTTATTAAAGCTTTAAATAATCACAAAACAATTGGGGCGTTAAATGAAGATAAATTAACTCAAATTCTAGTAGAACAAATTACTGCATTGTTGTTTGATGATGGGACTTCAATATCTGTACAGACACAACATAATGATATCTTTTTCGGTTCAAAAGGTATTCCTGACTTTTATTTTTCAAATATAGAAAAAGGACAAATTACTGAACCACTTTTCATAATTGAATCAAAAAGGTTACCTGCTCCACTTCCAAAAACAAGG
>JAAETO010000083.1 GCA_024228275.1 Arcobacter sp. | reverse complement strand
GTTTTATTGGAAGATATTTTATTAATAAATATAAAAATAAATATGAAATTAAGAAGTTTAGTTTTAGAAAAGATAACATCAATATTCTAGTTTGTAATGATTTTGAAGTTATATTCCATCTTTCCGCATTGGTTCATCAAATGGCTGGAGCAAATAAAGAGGAATATGAAAGAATAAATGTTACTCAAACTTTAGAATTAGCAAAAAAAGCAAAAGAATCTTCTGTAAAACAGTTTGTATTTATGAGTACGGTAAAAGTATATGGTGAAGAAACAAATAATGTATATACAGAGAATACTATCTGTAAGCCTGAGGATGATTATGGAAAAAGTAAATTAAAAGCAGAACTTGAGCTTAAAAAACTTGAAGATGAGAATTTTAAAGTAAGTATAATAAGAACTCCTATAGTTTATGGTAATGGAGTTAAGGCTAATATTAAAAATTTGCTTAGTCTTGTGAGTAAAATACCACTTTTGCCCTTAGGAAGTATTAAAAATAAAAGAAGTATGGTTTATATTGGAAATCTTTGTAGTCTTGTGTCTGAAATAACAGATCAGAATAAATCTGGCATTTTTTTAGCTTCTGATGATAAACCTTTAAGTACAACAGAATTAATAGAACAAATATCAAATAATTTGAATAAAAAAGTATTTTTGGTTAAGATACCTTTTTTTGAAAGCTTATTAAAAAAATTTAAACCATCATTTTACAAAAGACTTTATTGTAGTTTGGAAGTAGATAATAGTATTACAAAAGAAAAATTAAATTTTAAAAACCCGTATAGTACAGACGAAGGAATTAAATATATGATATATGGAGAGAATACTTGATTTATGTTATTTTATTGATCTTTTCATTTATACTAACATTTTTGATAAAAAATTATGCGATTAAAAAATCTTTAGTTGCTAATGTTAACGATCGAAGTTCACATACAACTCCCACTCCTCATGGTGGTGGTATAGCTATTTCTATAACTTGGTTTATAGGTTTGATATATTTATTTTTCAATGATCAAGTTGAATCAAATCTTTTCTATGCACTATTAGTTGGAATTATTATATCTCTTGTTAGTTTTTTCGATGACCTATATGAGTTAAGTGCAAAACTTAGGATAATAGTCCAATCAAGTGTTGCTATTTTGGGCATTAGCATTATTGGTGGTTTAAATAGATTGGATTTTGGATTCTTAGAAATATCGAATCCTATACTTACAAATATATTTGCTTTTTTACTTATCATTTGGTTTATAAATCTATATAACTTTTTAGATGGTATAAATGGATATGCAGGAAGTGAAGCTGTATTTCTTGGACTTGCAGGTTTTATATTATTTGGAGATAATCATTTCTTAATACTGATTGTTTCTGTTTTAGGATTTCTGTTTTGGAATTATAATAAAGCGAAGATATTCATGGGCGATGTTGGAAGTACACTTCTTGGATATAACATAGCTATATTTACAATTTATTATGCAAATATTCAATCTTCTAATCTTTGGATATGGGTAATATTATTTGGACTTTTTTGGTTTGATGCTACACTTACATTAATAAGAAGAAAGTTAAATAAAGAGAAACTTAGTCAAGCTCATAAAAAACATGCTTATCAAAGACTTACTCAAGCTGGATGGAGTCATTTTAAAGTTACAAATTGGTCAATTGTTATAAATATTTTATTATTTATGATTGTATATTTTATTTCTAATATTTTTATTGCTTTTTTTATATCCTTGCTTTTCTTATATATTATTATTAAGTTTGTTGATAGTAAAAAAAGATTTGAATGATATATTAAGTTAAAAATGATAAACAGTTATGAAAGATTAATTGATTTTGATAGTGTATTAAAATTTAGAGGATTACATTTTTATTAATTTTAATTAAAAAGATAATATAATAGGAGTTTATTTTTGTATATTTTTATTAGGATTCCATGATTTGTTAAACTTAACTCCATCTCCATTAAAAAGAATTTTATTCTTTTTACTTTTTGATACTATCATTTCTTTTTTAACTTTGAAGTTTGCGTATAATCTTAGATTTAATTTTGAGGTACCATTATATTTTATAGATAACTTTTATTTTATTTATTTTATTTTATTGGCATTGAAAATTAGT
>JAAETO010000082.1 GCA_024228275.1 Arcobacter sp. | reverse complement strand
AACCCAATAGGATTAATATGATAAACTTCATCACTCTTAGGGAAATCAGGAATATTCTTACACTCAGTGAAAAATGACAAATTTTCTATTCTTTCTTTTTGTTTCTTATAGTGATCATCTATTTCACATGAATTTTTTAACTCTTTTTTATGTTTATTAAATATATCTAAAAACACATCTGCCATATTTATCTCTTCATGCCACTCTGATGAATGTTTGACTATATATTTTGATGTTGTTTGTTTGATAAGAGCTTTTTTTGAAGCTTCTTTTATCTCTAGCAATTCTAACATACTATTGTTATCTTTATCTATTAATTTAAATAGTTCTACAAATGAATCATTTAAACTCATATTATCTTTTATCAATGTTGGTATAACATAATTCTCTAAACTATCGAATATTGATATCTTATCTTTACTTTTTATATCTATTACTTTTGCCCAATCAAATGTTATTGGGTGTATCTCTTCACAATCTTTATATTTAATATATTCTTTTGGTGTTTTTTCTTTATATTCAAAATATTCTTCTTCATCTTTATCTTTTATCTTTTTTACTTTTGTAATTGATATTGTTTCTTCTTTTGTCTTAGTTTTACTATTTTCAAATATATTATTCTTTAATTCATCATTTTGAGTTATTGAATTTTTATAAACTGTCCAGGTAGTTGAGCTTACATCTAGTGTCCCTATTTTTACTGCTAGGTATCTATTGTTTTTTAAACTATTTTTATCTATTTCTAGGATTGTACCTTTTGCTGTTTCTTTTTTATTATAAATACTTGAGCTATGATTAAATTCACTTCTTATATTATCTGCTTTGTTTAGTGTTGTTTTTACTATATCTTTTAGTTTATAGATTATTTTATCTTTTGGTATTTTTATTTGTATTGGAGTTGGTTTTTCTTCTTTTATTGTTTTTGGATTATCATAGTGTTCTTTTGCTTTTTGTGCAAAGGTTTTTACATCATCTTTTGTAAATACTTCTAAATGCGTTACTTCATTTGCTTTTTGTCCTATTCTTCCATAAATACCTTTTTCTCCTAAAACTTCTCCTGCTTTTATACTTTTTGCTTCTGTTAATATTTGTACTGAGTCATATATTGGATCTTCTATTATATATTTTGGTTTTGTATCTGTACTTTTACTTTTTATTTGTAGTTTTTGTCCTACTGATATGCTATTTGCATTTGGAATATTATTATCTTTTTGTATTTGTGCTACTGTTGTTTTATATTGTGATGCTATTTTTGATAAAGAGTCACCACTTTTTATTGTATATGTTGTACTTGTCTCTTTTTCTTCATTATATTTGCTTTTATCTGCCATATGCATATATAGTGTAAAAAATGTTAGTTTATTTCCAATTGGATATTCAAAATAGTGTTTTACTAAGATAAATCCTGTTGAGTACAATCCTACTTCTTCTTCATCACTATCTTTTAGGTAAGTAGTATTTATTCTATATGCTACTATTTCTCCATCGGCAATACATTTTATCTTTTCACCAAAAAAACTATCAAAATGCATTCCTCCATGCCAAAGTCCATGTTGTGAAAAGAGATAGTTTCCTTTTTTTTCTTTACATAGTGATTTATGATATTCCTCTTCTTTATCTAGTTTTTTAAATGGGTATGTAAAGTTTAGGATTAAATTTATTGACATAATATATGCAAAGTTTTATTTTAACTTTGCATAACTATTGAATTTTTATTTTGAAGTTTAAAACTAAAAAATTCTAGAAGTTTTGAAAGAAATGTTTTTTCTTCTTTTATTGCTTCTATTTTTGAGGTGTTTTCTTTTATTTTTGGAGTAGTTTCATTTTCTAAATTATTAACTGGTTGTTTTATCTCTTGTTTTTGAACTGCATTTTTAGGTATCCAGGCTTTTATATCTTTTTTACCTTTATACAAAATATATAGCCAATCATCTTTTTCCTCTAGTATCTCTACTTTATCACCTTTTATTAGGTACATTTTTGTTTTTGAGTTTTTATTTGGGTTATTGAATAGGTATTGTCTTTTTGACTGGATTAATATAATTACTTCTTCTAAATAGTCAAATATCTCACTATGAATAAAGCTTTTATTATAAGTTAAATCTGATAAAAGTAATTTCTCTTTTAACTTATATACTTTTTTACTAGTTCCATCTGTAAAGAAGTTCGTAGTCTGTTTAACTACTTTTATTAAACCATATTGACTGTTAAAAAACATCTTAAATTCAACATAATTATCTCCTTTTAAAGTACCTAGTATCAAAACAAATTTATTTTTAATAAAATACATATTTTTAAAATTTTCTGCAGTTATTTCATCATGTTTCATAGATTTAGTTAATAATTTATCATTAGTAATATATTTTTTTCCATTTATATAAACCTCTAATCTTTTATATAAATTATTTGTAGATTTTTTTTTAATATATATACTATGATTATCTTGTTTAATATATGTACAATCTTGATTAACTAATTTATCATTATATACTATGCAGTTTGTGTCTAACGCATAAGTATAAGAACAAAAAATAAAATTAATTAGTAGATAAAACTTTATAAATTTTTTTAACATTATTTCTCCTTTCTTTTTTCCCATCATCACTATCATATAAATTAATAATATTTGTAATAGCATTTATTTGTTTATTCTCAATACCTTTATCCGCTATGTCATAGAGAGAGTGTGCTAACCAAAAATAAGCTGCAGATCTAGCTGCGTATTTAGCTTCACCCAGTAAATTAGGAGTTGAGACAAAATCAATTTCTTCATTAAAAGTTTTTGTATGCCATAATTTAAACCCTTTATAATTACTTTTTCCTGTTAATTGTTTTCCACCTCTTCCTCTATATTTCCAGCCATCACCACTTGCAACATCTCCATTTCCAATTCTATTT
>JAAETO010000081.1 GCA_024228275.1 Arcobacter sp. | reverse complement strand
GGGAAGTGAGATAGTTAGATTCGGTAATCAAGAAATGAGTATTTGGACATACTTAAAAAGATTTTTGTTTACTGATGAAAGGCTAAAAACAAAAATTGGAAGACTCTCAGGTGGAGAAAAAAGTAGAATAACCTTAGCAGCCATATTAAAAAATGGTGGCAATTTTTTAATATTAGATGAACCCACAAATGATTTAGATTTACCTACGTTAAGAATATTGGAAGAAGCTTTAGTTGAATTTGAAGGTTGCGTAATTATTGTTAGTCACGATAGATATTTTCTGAATAGAGTATGTAATGGAATCTTTGCATTTGAAGGAGAAGGCAAAGTTTATTTTAGTGAGGGGAATTACAACTATTATCTTGAAAAAAGGAAGGAAAGAATTAAGAGTAAATCAACTGCTAAAAACAATCAGAAAAAGAATGCTCCCAGAATAAAACCCAAAATTAAAAAGCTTACATGGAAAGAGACAAAAGAACTTGAGAATATTGAAGATGAAATTCTAAAAGCAGAAAAGGAAGTTAATGAGTTTGAAAAATTATTTTCCTCTCATGAATTTCATAAAAATCATGCGAGTGAAACAATTGAATTAACTAGCAAATTTGAAGATGCAAAAAATAAAGTTAAGCAACTTTATAAAAGATGGGAAGAATTAGAGGAGTTAAAAGGAAACTGATTGACTTAGTCATACTGAGCGGAGTCGAAGTGTGAAAATAATATTATCCATAGTTCGTCTCCGCTCACTATGACCAATTTAACAATTTCTCAGAAGCTTCTATTATTTAGATTTATTCAATTTCTTGCTGAATAGTTGAATAAAAAATACATTTACAAATCCTAAAATACTTACAGCAACTTCATTTATTCCAATGTTTACTTCACTAAAAAGACCTGATGCAACTGGAATATATTGCAAACCAACTACTGCAACTAAGAAAATACCAAAGAAGAACAAACTATCATTAGCAATTTTTTTAACATCGGCTACTAACGAAGAAGTTTTGGTTTCTTTTTTTCTTCCGTTACCAAATCTTTCTTGTTCTAATGTTAATGCTATTGAGTTTGTCATTTGTATTTCCGTTTAGTTGTTTTCTTAAATCGTTAATACCAATAAACTGCAAGTAAAATTCAATACTGTGATCTAAATCATCAAAATGATATAATGATACATTTATTCGCCTCAAAATGAAAAAAGCTTTGTTTTTACTCTCTTATTAAATGTTTTGACTCTTGTTTTTTCTCTAGTCTAAAAATAAGAAAGTATTGTTAAGAATTGGGAAGTTTAACTATAGGTGTAATTTAAAATAAAAAAGCTCCCAAATTGGGAGCTTTAATTTTAGCTAAATGTAAAAAATACTATATAAGTTTTACATCTGTAGCTTGAGGACCTTTTTCGCCTTCACTTTCAGTGAATTCTACTTTTTGTCCTTCTTCTAAAGTTTTGTAACCATCTGCAACAATAGATTGATAATGAACAAATACGTCATTTCCACCTTCTTGTTCGATAAAACCATAACCTTTTGAACTATTAAACCACTTAACGGTTCCTTCTTTTCGCTCTGACATTTACAGTGCTCCTAATAAAAAATTGTAAAATAAATTGAACAGAGCTTTAAAAATTCATGATAACTCATTAACACTCTTAAAAAAACTGTACAATTGTTACTTAAATAATGTTCTAACTTTTAGAACACCTGCTAACATATAGATCTTTTTACAAAATAGCAAATAAAAATTAGTAAAAAGTTAAATTATTTTTAAATTTATTATGAATCTATTTTTTTAGAAATTTTTTTTTGTTAAAAACAAAAATATTCCTTGCGTTGATAGTAACATTTCTATTTAATTATAATATCAAATTTACGATAGTAATGTAAACAAAGTGCTTATAACAAAGGGGAATAAATAATTTAACAAGGGAGTGAAAATGGAAGCTTATTACGATGCATCCGTTACAGCCAGCATTTTATTGCAAGAAGTTATGAAAGAAATGGGCATTAAAGAAACGCCTGATAAATGTTGTAAAAATGGTTTTGATAAAAAAATATTTAATAAATGTAAAAGAGTAATAGAAAAAGAATACTCTGACAAAGGTTATCAAGATTTGTTAAAACTATATATCTCTAGTTACTTTATTGAGGAATCATTAAATCAAGAAGGAATTGTTTATGAGGAGCTTGATGAAAATGAATTATACCTAGATGAAAATGGTAACTTTTTTGAGGATGGCGATTTCTACGACGAAGATATAAACAAAGCCAGTTAAATTATTTTCATCTAATTAGCAATTATATTATTTGAATTTGGGTCATGTAGAACTTGATCTTAAATTAAAAAAAGAAAAATATTTTTCTTAAAACATATGTAATACATCTCTTTTCAAGTAATTATCATTAACTTGATGAAAAAATTCTCATATTTCTATCATCCTTCTTAATTTATTTCAAAAAAAACACTATTCAAAGTTTCAATATTATTCAAATAATCATATCTTTATGTATCATTATTAATTAAAAAAAAAGAGATTCAAATGAAAAACGATTTTTTATGTCCTTATTGCAAAGGGAAACTTAATGTAAAAGGAAATATTGTAATTTCTGTAAGAAATGAAGCCCAAAAAAGAGGGCTGGTTTTTTTGAGTCCAAATTTAGGAAATTACGAGACAACGACTCATCCAACATTTGAAATGAAAGATGGAGAACATTTGGATTTTCTTTGTCCTATGTGTCATGCAAATCTTAAAGCAATTGAGTAT
>JAAETO010000080.1 GCA_024228275.1 Arcobacter sp. | reverse complement strand
TTATACTTATGGTGGATCCTTGTGAATGCATAACTTCTGCTTCCCGTAATTTCCTTATTATTTGTTCTGCCGTAAATCTTACTTTTCCCATAATCATTCTCCTTAAAATACTAAGTTAAAAAGTGGAGCACTTTTTGGGGGCAGGTCAGTTCCATTGCTTCGTCAAATTTACTCATTTGTTTCTCCTCGTTTTAATGTTGTTAAATTAATTATTGATTAAATAAAAATAAAACCAATATATATATATTAAATTAAAAGTATTATCTGGTTAAATCAATTGTAATATTATTATTATTGATATTATTTTAGAAAATTTAGCATTAAATAAACGTCAATATTTTAGAAACAATTAAATATAAAAAAACTAAAGGAAACTAATAATTCTCCGATAATAAGTTTAAGAAAACAAGTATTACAACTAATTCATTATATTTTAGCAGACTATACGTGTATCATGAAAAACATGAAATATCTCTACTTAATCATTTTCGTTCTTTTTTCCAGTTTTATTTATTCTTTATATTCAGGGAATAATAAAGCTACCTTAGAGGAGTTAAAATCCTCAACTGCACATGTTATAAAAGTAAACCAAAAATTACTTAACACTAATAAAGACGGTTCGGTAAATGACAAAAAATTTACTCCGGAAAAATTTGACAGACTAGCTTATAACCAATTTAAAAAAATGGCGACTGGTGAAAAGTGGAAAATAAAAGATCTTGCTAACAGTAATGTTAGGGGGATCTTTTAAAAGTGATTACAGTTTTACATTAAATGTTGTTAAAAATCATTAACCCGTAATTCAATAAGTATATATATTAAATAAATAACATTCATTATCATTAAAAAGAGGAATTATTATGAAAAATATAAAATATGCATATATAGCCATTTTTATGCTGTTCTCCACTATAATATTAGCATTATATTCCGGAAATAACAAAACGATTTTAGAAGACCTAAAGTCCTCGGCAAAAAAGGTTATTAAAAATAACCAAAAATTATTTAATACAAACAAAGACGGCTCAACATATGATAAAAGATTTTCTGCTGAAAGATTTTCCCAAATGGCTTATAATCAATTTAAAATTCTTTCGACCGGAGAGAGTTGGAAAATAAGAGATCTAAAAAAAAGTAATGATCAAGTTCAACTTAGCAGAGCACTGTCACTTTACATGGCTGCGGCAAGAATGATAGTAGCTCAAAATCAATTTGCTATTAATACCGATGAAGACGGCAGCAGAAATCCGAAGAGATTTTACCCTGCGGTTTTTGGAGACTTAACCGCAATGGAATTTAAGAAAAAAACCGGTATAGAAATTAGACAGACAAAGAGTGAAGGACATCATGGGAGTAATTCCAAATATTCAGAACCTGATAAATGGGAAAAGAAAGTACTTAATAATCTAAAAAAAACAAAAAATAAAAGAAATGTCGGTTTTGGTGAAACTACCAAAACTGGTGGGAAAGACATATTTCGCTATGTAATGCCTCTACATGTTAAAAAAGTTTGCCTTGCATGCCACATAAATTCCGGTTTCAAACTTAATGAAACAAGAGGTGCAATTAGTATAAAAATGGCAAAATAATTTATATAAATCAACCAACTTGTCATACTCATTTATTGATAAATAAAATAACATTTAACTAAATAAATAGACTTATATATTATGTATAAATCCATTAAAATTAAACTAACAAGCTATTTTTTGCTTTTTGCTCTAATTCCACTTCTTGCAATAGGGATTTTTAATATAATATCTACCAGTTCTAACCTGAAGGAAAAAGCTATTCACGAATTTTCTTATGAGATAAATCAAAAAATAAATAGACTACAATCGGATATTTCCATTATCCAAGAGTCGCTTAAATATTTATCGAGTTCTGTTTCAATAGAGAATTTAATGTTTGCATTAGAATCGGAAGATCCTGATGAAATTGCATATTGGCTCTCTTCTATTGGGAATGAATTTCTAAGTTTTTCACGCAACAATAAAAAAATTAATAGTATCGCATACTTAAATAATGAAGGTAAAGAACTTGTTAGAATTGAAAGTGACGGAGTAAACAGTAAAAAAATAAAACATGATAAATTGTCTTTTAGGAATAATGAAATATACTTTATCAACATTCAAAATCTATTAAAAGATGAGGTTTATTCTTGAGCAATTGAGTATGTATCAACTCAAAATGATGATGACGAAAATAGCAGAGCAAATATGGATTTTACAATACCAATTTTTGATGAATATGATACACGCATGGGTGTATTAGCTGTAAAAGTAAATATTCATGATATTTTAGCTCAGAATATCTCCAGCGTTAAAGGCTCTGTATTTTTAATTGATAAAAAAGGTGAAATTGTTTAACAATCTGTTCTTGATTCAACTTCTCACACGTCAAAATTGAATCATTTTATTAGTGAATACTATGATGATGAAATTGTGCGGAAGTTATTGGGTGAGGAGACCGGTAGTGAAATTACAGAAACCGGAGAAATGTTGTTGTTTTCTGCTGTAGAGTATAACAATAAATCCGATAAAAAATGGGTTGTTATAATATCTGCTCATGAAGATACTATTTTTAAGTAAAGTACACTCATTTACTAAAGCATTGCTTATTACTATCGGAATATTAATAATTCCAATCTTAATCCTTTCGTTTTTTGTAGGAACTTCCTTCAGCAATCCAATAAAAATACTAATAGAAAGTTCATCCAAAATTGCAAAAGGTGAAGGTGATGTTAAGGTTCACTTTAGTAGAAAGGACGAGTTTAGAGAATTAGCAGATTCTTTTAATAAGATGGCTAACGAAGTAGAAATAAGTCAAGCAGACAATAAACTTTCCAGCGAAAAATTGTTAGCAAGAGAAACGGAACTTAAAGAAACTGTTGCATCTCTTGAAGTAAATGATCGATATCTTTCTGATTCCGTTGAAAACTTACTGCTGGGTATGGAAAGAATAAAGAATGGATACCTAGATATTAATTTAAGTAGTAGTAAAGATGATGTAATTGCCAAGTTATTTAACGGATTTACCGAAACCGCTGAAAACATTGAGCATACTTTAACTCATGTAAGAGATGCTGCAAATAAAACCGCCGAAGTTGCACAAGTTATTTATAATAGTGCCGATGAAATTTCATGTGCTACCGTAGATCAATCTACTCAGATATCAGATGTTGTAGCTTCTGTTCAAGAAATGGCAAGTGCAATTGCATTAAATTCACAAAACACACAAGAAACTGCCCGTGTTACAGTTGAGAATGAAAAAATTGTTAAACGATATAGCTATACTTACAATTACGCAAAGAGATATTTTGAATAAAAGTTGCTGCTGCCAGTGCTATTGCCCAAAATATTATACTACATGGCACAAGATAACAATATTATGAATATATTAAAATATAT
>JAAETO010000079.1 GCA_024228275.1 Arcobacter sp. | reverse complement strand
TTATATTTTACAAAATAACATATATATATATATATTTATTTATAATAAATATTATAATAAATTAGAATAAAAATGAATTAAATATTTATTGTATAAAAAATAAAATTATATAAAAAATTTTTATATTTTACAAAGTAACAATATATATATATATATTTATAATAAGTTAGAATAAAAATGAATTAAATATTTATTATATAAAAATAAAACCATATAATATACAAAATTTTTATATTTAACAAAATAACAATATATATATATATATATTTATAATAAATCAAAATAAAAAATTAAATATTTATTGTATAAAAATAAAACTATATACAAAATTTTTATATTTTATAAAATAACAATATATAATATATATATATATATATTTATAATAAAATTAAAATAAAAAGAATTAAATATTTATTGTAATAAAATTTTTATATTCTACAAAATAACATATATATATATATAATAAATTAAAATAAAAAAGTAATATTTATTGTATAAAAAATAAAATAATGTGTAAAATTTTTATATCCTATAAAATAACAAACATATATATATATATTTATAATAAATATTATAATAAATTATAATAAAAATAAATTAAATATTA
>JAAETO010000078.1 GCA_024228275.1 Arcobacter sp. | reverse complement strand
TTATATTTTATAAACCAGACATTGTACTTTGCGCTACTAACTTAGTTCCTGATTTCATTTCAGGAATAAAAGTGCAAATTTTTCATGGGTTTAATGCCGAAAAACGACCTTCTAAAAAAAACATCTTTAGTCATTTTAAGATAAGAGGCTTTTTTGATTTATACTGTACACAAGGCCCTAGCACAACATCTGTGTTTAAAAACCTTGAAAATAGGTATAACTATTTTAAAGTTGTAGAAACAGGATGGTCAAAAATGGATCCGATATTTCCAATAGAAATAGCATTAAAAAACAATCCTCCAAATATTTTAATCGCTTCAACTTTTACACCACGTTTAAGTTTAGCTCATAATGATGAGGTGTTTCAAGAAATTAAAAGGTTAGCTTCATTAGGAAAATATAATTTTAGTATGGTTTTACATCCAAAAATGGATCCTGAAATTATATCTAAATGGAAAAACTAAAAAAGCCCATTTTTTACTTTCTATAACACTACAGATCTGGTTCCTATTTATAAAAAAGCAGCTATTCTATTTGCTGATACTACTTCTGCTATTCAGGAATTTTTACTTCAGAAAAAAACAGTAGTTTCGTTTAACCATACTTTTAAACATAACTATTTAATACATGTAGAGGATGCTAATCACATTGAAAAAGCATTCAAAAAGGCAATGAAATCTCCTAAAGATCTTATTAAAAATATTGAAGCCTATATATTAGAATTGCACCCGTACTTTGATGGAGAATCTAGTAAAAGAGTTATTGGTTCTTCCGTTTCTTTTTTGCACCAAGACAAAAGGTTTTTAAAAGCAAAACCAATTAATCTAATCAGAAAATTTAAAATACGTAAACAACTAAAATACTTTACTTTTAAAACCTATAAAAAACCTTACACCATAGATAAAAATAATGCTCACAAAAGAAAAAATAAATTAATTTTTAATAATACCATAAAACTTTCTGCAGTTATCATAACATTTAATGAAGAAGAACATTTAGAAAAATGTTTAGCTTCACTAGTTGATGTTTCTGATGAAATAGTTGTTGTAGATTCTTTTTCTACAGACAGAACAAAAGAGATTTGCAAAGCATTTAATGTAACCTTTATTGAACATAAATTTGAAGGGTATATTGAACAAAAAAACTATGCCTTATCTATGGCTTCAAATGATTATATTTTATCTCTCGATGGTGATGAAGCACTTTCTGAAGAACTCAAAGATTCCATTTTAAAAGTTAAACAAAACTGGGATTGTGATGGTTATTTTTCTAAAAGACTAAATAATTATTGTGGCCAATGGATCAAACACTCAGATTGGTATCCAGATAAAAAACTTCGCCTTTTTAAAAAAGAAAGTGGAGAATGGAAAGGTATAAACCCTCATGACAGTTATACATTAAAAAAAGGAAAAACTCAAGGAAAATTAAAAGGGGATCTTTTTCATTGGATTTATAGAGATTATGCAGAGCACAAGGATAAAGTAGAAAATTTCTCTACAATTGCAGCAGGAGCTTATTATAAACTTGGAATAAAATCATCTTTATTTAAAATATTGTATAGACCGGCATGGGCATTTTTTAAATCCTATTTTTTAAGGTTGGGATTTCTTGATGGTAAAAATGGATACAGAATATGTTTACAATCCTATAATGTAACTTCTTTAAAATATAAAAAGCTATATAATCACTGGCATAACAAATAATATCATTGCTTTTTTCTCCAAAAAAACAAATTTTGCTTGAGAGCGGCTTTTTTATGAAATTTTTTCTGAAATTCTTCTGTATAACTCCACATTTCACTAAAAAGTTCATCTTCATCAATTCCTATAAGTTTTGAATATTCATTTGCCATTATTGCTACCATCTCTTTTTTTGGAGTCAGTCTTTTAAAATTTTTAATTCTGTCTACAATAGCAATTTCTTTGAACTCCATCCGATTCAAATCCACCAAATAAAATTGATACCCTTTATTAGTTTTCTTTATAAGAGTGTTGCCAGGAGAATGATCTTTAAATAGAATTCCTTTTTCGTGTAACTCGTATGTAAATCTGGTAAATGCTCTTAAAGTCTCTTCAATATCTAGATAATTCTCATCATTGATTAATTCTCTATAAGTTAAATCACATTCTAATTGATGACTTACATAAAAGCTTTTCTTAAATAAAAAGGGAGATGAATATTCAAAATAAGCAATGGGCTTTGGTGTGCCAATATCTAGCTCTTTAAGTTTATTAGCATATTCAAATGATCGCTGTGCTTTACTCTTTCTAAAATATTTATAAGCAATTTGATTAAAAATATTAGGAATCTTAAATGCCTTAACATTAACAGTTTCTTCATTCAATTGAAATAGTTTTATACTAT
>JAAETO010000077.1 GCA_024228275.1 Arcobacter sp. | reverse complement strand
ACCTTGACTTCCATTATCCGAGTTAAATTGAGCGAATGTATTTACATAATGTAATCTTTCTATAATTTCTTCTTCTGAAGGGTCTTTATAATAAATAGGAATTCTATGTCCGATTTGCCACACAGTGCCATAGTTTTCCCAATTCATACCTTCTTGAAATGATGATTCCATATGTTGTTTAAAATAATTCGCATTTAACCCCAAAAATTGAATAAAATTTTGGCTTGTTCCTTTTTGTTTTAAAGCATCTTTAAGCCTATTCCGATAATTTGTTACATAATAATCCTCATTGCATTCTTTACAAGCTTTCTTTTGTTTACCATGGTCACATAAACGACCACCACAACCTTTATTACCACAATTACATGTAGATTTAAACTTTTTCGTATTTTTACAGTAAGCAGACCCTGAACCTTCTGTGTCACAATCAGGATCTCGACAGTTCGCTACAGTCAAGCCTGATCCACATCGACATACTTCCTGGCTTTTTGGAGTTCTATAGTGATTTCGACAGTGCTCATTTTCCTTGCAACGATAAATCCCTTTGCCATGTTCACAGCAATATTCACGTATTTCTCTCCCATTTCTAATTCTAATATAAAAATGCCTTTCACTTTCTTTATCATAATTTAAAGGTCTTTGTCTATCTATTTTTCCTTGTTTACTCATTTTTAGTTATTTAATAATAGAAAAGTATTTTTAAGAAAGAAACATTTTTATTTCGGTTTTGAAAATTTTATATTTTAATATTTGAATTTCTGATTAAATTGAAACTAGATTCACGTCCTTTTACTTATATATATATAATATAATATAATAGGGAGGAAGTGAATCTAGTTGCAAAAATCTAGTTTCAATAAAAATAAAAAATAATATTTTAAAACAAAACTTGATTGAAATAAAGATGAATACTTTATCAGCTTATAATTTCGTTTATAATTTTAAAAAATATAATAATACTTATAAACCTAACGAAAAATGGGGAGAGCGCGTTTATTTTAGTTCAAAAGATGTTCCAAAAGTAGAATCATCTTGGATAAAATTAGCTTGGACAAAACCAAATGGTGGAAAACAATTTCATGCATTTTCAACTTTACAGAATTTTACAAATTTCATGAGTCGTGTTCCTAAATTAGATCGTCATTTTGAAGAAGTATTGGAAGAAAATAGGCCTCAAAAGTTTCATATGGATATTGAATGTGACTATTTCGAAAATATAGATAATATCGATAAATACTTTGATTTCCTTACTGAATATTATGAAAAACATTTTCTAAATCATCTTTTAATATTTTT
>JAAETO010000076.1 GCA_024228275.1 Arcobacter sp. | reverse complement strand
GTAAAATCTACAGGTAAAAATGTAACAGCAAAATGTTATGGTGGAGATATTACAAGAAAGAGAAAGCTTTTAGAGAAACAAAAAGCTGGTAAGAAAAGAATGAAAGCTATAGGGAAGGTCAACGTACCACAAGAAGCATTCATGGCTGTTTTAAAAATATAGCAGATTGCTTTTTGCAAATTTATGCGTTGAAGTCAAGATTTAAATGCTCACGTACCTTCGTTGTACGCTCCGCTTTAAATCTTGACTTCGCCTTGAACTTCACTAAAAATCAATCTACTATATCTTTAAAACTTTACTTTATTTAATAATATTTATTATTATACCTTTTCTTTTATAACTAATTTATTTACTTTATACTAATATTAATTATGAAATGCCTATCATGTGAAGAATATTCTTTTTCAATTATTTGTAAAGAATGTCAAAAAAACTTACTTCAGCCCTCTTTTTATAAAAGAGAACTTCAAAATGGTTTTTATAACTACTCTTTTTATTCATTTTCTGAAATTGAGGATTTAATTACATCAAAGTACTATTTTCATGGAGACAAGGTTTTTAATATCTTAGCATCTCTTTGTTTTAAAAAGTTTGCTTCAAACTTCCAGTTTAATGAACTAGTTTATTCTCTTGGTATAGATGAACATACCAGACATAATTTTTCACAAACAGCGATACTTTCAAAACATCTACAATCAAAATATATAAAACCTTTATATAATCAACTAAGAGCAACAAACATAATTAAATATGCAGGTCATGATTTAGAATATAGACAAAAAAATAAAAGAAAATTTAAAACAAATCTAAAAAATAAAAAAATTATTTTAGTAGATGACCTAGTTACAACTGGTACAACTATTTTAGAAGCTAAAAAAGTATTAGAAGCTAAAAACAATGAAATACTTTTTTCTTTAACCCTAGCTGATGCAAAGTTTTAGTATAATACTATTTTATTAAAGCTAACTTTTAATCCAATTTATAAGTATTTTTACTATATAAATCAAAAAGCTGCTTTAAACTTGGAACTAAATAAAAGGAAAAAATTTGATTGGTATTATTGATTACAATATGGGAAATTTAGCAAGTGTTTATAATGCTTGTAATTTACTTGATGCTAAAGCCTCATTTGTAAAAAATCCAGAAGATTTAAAAAATTACGATAGAATAATTCTTCCAGGAGTTGGAGCATTTGGTGATGCTATGGAAAACTTACACCAAACAGGTATGTATGAATCAATTAAGCAATATGCTAAAAGTGGAAAACCTATGATTGGTATTTGTCTTGGTATGCAACTATTATTTGAAAGCTCTACAGAGTTTGGAAATCATAAAGGTTTAGAACTTATTGACGGACAAATAGTTAAATTTGATAAATCAAAAATGCATGATGATACAAAAATCCCTCATATGGGATGGAATACAATAAAAACAGAAGATGAGCATACTTTATTTGAAGGTTTAAAAGACCCTTATTTATATTTTGTACACTCATATCATGCAATTACAGATAATAAAAATGTCATTGGAAAAACTGAATACGGATACGAATTTGTTAGTGCGGTACATAAAGAAAATATATACGGTTTTCAACCACACCCAGAAAAATCTCATGAAAATGGATTAAAGATACTTAAAAACTTCATGAATTTAAAACACTAAAAAGGGAAAAATATTATGGATATATTACCAGCGATTGACCTAAAAGATGGAAAAGCTGTAAGACTTAGTAAAGGAATTATGGATAGTGCAAAAATTTACTCAGATGAGCCATGGCAAGTTGCAAAGAGATTTGAAGAACTTGGTAGTAAATGGTTGCACATTGTAGATTTAAATGGTGCCTTTGCAGGTGAACCAGCGAATTTAGAACAAATTAAAAAAATTAGAGAAAATTGTAATCTAAAAATTGAACTTGGTGGTGGAATCAGAGATGAAGAGACTATTAAGATGTATCTAGAACTTGGTGTAAATAGACTTATTTTAGGTTCAATTGCAGTAAAAGATCCAAAATTTGTAAAAGATATGGCAGCTAAGTACCCAATTGCTGTTGGAATTGATGCTATGGATGGTATGGTAGCAGTTGAAGGATGGGCCGAAGTTTCATCTATGAAGGCAACTACTTTAGCCAAAGAATTTGCAAATGCAGGTGTAGAAGCTATAATTTGTACTGATATTTCTAAAGATGGTATGCTTTGCGGAGTAAATGTAGAATTTACTGAATCAATTGCATTAGCTTCTGGAATTGATACTATTGCTTCTGGTGGGGTAAAAGATATAACCGATGTATTAGAGTGTAAGGACAATGGAAATATTGCTGGGATGGTTGTAGGTAAAGCTTTTTATGAAGGTAGACTTGATTTAGAAGAAGCTTTTGATATAGTAAAACACTTATAATAAAACTAGGATTATCCTAGTTTTATTTTTATATTAAAATTTATTTATTATCTTCAACTGAAGTATAATGTAGTTCTAAACCTTTTGAAGTAGACACAAAACCATTTACATTTATTGTTCCATCATGTACCATCTTATGATGCTCTTTACATAATGGTATTAAATTATATTTATGGTTTGCATTTACATGTCCTATAAAGCCATCTTGATTTGCACGTGCCTGTTCTTTTATATGATGAACATCATCACAAGCTCGTCCACATATTATACAAGAGCTTACAAATACATCTTTATTATATTTAGAAGATTTTTTATGAGTTAATCTTTCAACTGAACTATAATCATCTGTAAGTTTTTTTCTTATATCATTAGCAACTTGTAAGAACTCTTTATCCATATGCAAAGACTTAGCAAACTCCAAACCATACATTGATGAGCCACTACCATATTTTAATTTTCTATCAAATAATAATTTGTCTTTTTCATCTTCATACATTACAGATAAATGAAGAGCAATAATATTTTTAAGTTTTTTTAATTCTTCTATCTCAGGTAACTGATGTAGATGTGTTGCAAAAAGAAAAATAGATTCAAGCTTTGATAACTTTAAAATTGAACTTGCTACTATACTTACGCCACTCATTGTTTCTGTACTATGAGAGATTTCATCTCCTAATATAAGAGACTGTTTCGTTGCACGATTAAATATATTCTTTAATTCCAACATTTCAACAGCAAAAGAAGATAAACCTTTGGCAATATTATCAGCACCACTTATTCTAGTAAATACTGAGTCAAAAATAGCAAACCTCATCGATTTTGCAGGTACATAAAATCCAGCTTGGGCTAATATTACAGCAATACCTATTGATTTCATTAAAGATGATTTTCCTGAAGAGTTTATTCCATATAATAAAACACCATGCATTTTATTGTTATTAATATTAATAGGATTTGAGTTTTTAAGTATTACATTATTTTTTAGATCCTCTTTTGCTAAAGATAAATCCCCTAAAAGAATATCATTAGGTACATAGATACCTTTTTCTTCATTGATTTCAATAATTGGATGTCTTAAATCAAGAACTTCTAAAAAATTCTCTTCATCTTTTGTTTTAACAATTTTAGGACATACATAATTGTATTTTTTTGCTGTTTTAATATTAGAAATTGTTAAATCTACTTCAGCAATAAACTGTACTAATTCTTCTAAAAGTGTAGCAAACTTTTTTTCAAATTCTGTTAGTTTTTCTTTAAAGACATGTTTATTTAATTCAATAATTTTTCTTAAGTTATGTACATATTTATCAGAAATTGAATCTATAAATTTACAAGAAATCTTTACAGATGTAGTTTGAACTTTTATATGAAAATCTTTTATAAGTAAAAGTTCATCATCAATAATAATATGAGAATTTAAAAGTTCTTCACGTATTAAATTAAATCTATTTTTTGTCAAAGATAAAAAGAAACCTTCTTTATCAAGTCTTTGAATTGATACATAATTGGCATCTTTTGTATTGATAAAAGATAAAACATGAGTTCTAAGAAGTTCAAGTTTTGAATATAATTCTTCATTCTGTTTATTTAACTCATCAATAGTAACGTTTATACCATCACATACCATATTACATTCTACATCCTTAAGCATATACTTACCAGATATACTTAAATCAAAAGTTGATTCTATAGAGTCAATAAACATTTGAAGTTGAGCTAAAGAACAAGGAGGAGATATAAACTTATAATTTTCCATAAAAGATACTACTTCTTTAATACTAAGTAATGAATCATATAAATAATTTAACTCAAAAGGATGAAGCCTAGATAATTTTATTCTTCTTGTAAGCCTTTCTATATCGTAAATATTTGCTAACTCATTTTCAATTGGAGCATAATAATCATATAATTCTTTAGATAAAGCATAACGTCTTAACAACTCTTTACTATCTTTTACTGGATGAGTTAATCTCTCTTTTAAAAGTCTTTTCCCCATTGCAGTTGATGTATTATTAATTAATTTAATTAAACTAGGGTTATGTGTTGTTTCTATTATATTTAACTGTTCTAATGCATTATTTCCTAAATAGATATATTTACTAACATCTAATTTTTGAGGATAAGATAGTTTTTGAACAATATTAGAATCATGTCCAATTACAAAATCAATTAATATTGCTAAGGATTCAGTACTTAAAGGAACTCGCTCCATATCAAGATGCTCAATAGAAGTTAATAAAGACTCAATACTAAATACATTTTTAAATAATTCATTTTGATAAGATATTTTAGGAGTAAATCCTCCTATATGAAATGTTTTTAAATTTAATTCTAAGTAATCAATTACCTCTTTTTGATTAATATTTTTATCCGCAAAAGATATTATAATTTCATTTGTTTTATGCATATTCATATAATTAAATACTTCATCAAGAGAAAAAAACTTATCTTCACTTGTTCCATGAACTTCATTATAAAAACATTTTCCAGTTGTTACATCTATTGCAGAATATCCTATAAGATAAATACCTTTTATTTGATCTACAACTAAAGATGTAATATTATTTTCATCTTGATCAATTACAAAATCAAAATTCGTACCAGGACTTATGACAGTATCCAAATATCTATTTACTTTTGGAGGTAGTCCTCTTTGTCTTATTATAACAACAGTATATTTCTGTTCTGATATTATTCTTGCTAAATGTTTTTCTAAAGATATAGCTGGGACTCCTGCCATAATTGGGTTTTCTTGAGAGTTTTCTAAAATTGATTTATTTTTTCTTGTAAGTTGAATATTTAAAAGTTCGGCAATTTCTTTGGCTTTTCCTATTTGTTCTTCATCATTATTTACTTCATATACTTCAAAAAATGTTCCTATTTCCATAAGAACAACAGTATTAGCTCCATATCTTTTTTCAAATAACCTTTGTAATTTAAAATACGTAACAGTAAGTAAGGTTTTCTTTTGGTCTAATAACTCTTGAATTTCTTCTCTCAATTTACTTTTTCACCCCAGTCCAATCTCTAATCATAGTTCTTTGCTCTTTTGTTAAATCTGCTTCATCATGAAATAATATATAACTTGCAGGAGGCATAGGAGCATAAGCTGTTCTAAATATCTTTTTTAACTTTTTCTTTTTATCTTCTTTAGTATACGTTTCCCAAAGTGAAAAGTTAAGAGAAGCTCTAGCATTTTTTACATTTCTGTTTATAACCCAAGAAAAAGGTGCTATATCTGAATACCAAGGCCATTTAACTTCATTTGAATGACAATCATAACATGAAGTTTTAAATACATTCTTAATATGTTCTGGCGCTTTAATCTCTAAGTTCTTATTGCTTGTAATATTTGTTTTTTCTGTTTGAATTAATTGCATAGCAATAAATACTATAAACATAATTAATAATGCTCTTTTCATTTTATCCTAATAAATTAATAACTCATATCATACAAAATTAAATAAAAATTGATTTTTTGTATTAGTTATAGTATATATTTTATCTAAATAATTTTAAATTGAGTTTTTATAAAGAATTGCATTTGAAAAGTTTTATAATTTATTGATAATTTTTAATGATTTTTTAAAAGAATCTTAACTTAGGTAAAAAATAAGTTATATGGTCTTTTTAATTCTTCGCTAAATTGAGGAATAGATATATTTCTTCCATATCTTTTAAACTCTTTTGAATCAAAAAAAACAATTATTGTTGGAAAAGTAAATACTGAGAAATCACTTGCCATTTCTTTATTTACATCAGCTTTAACTTCAAACATATTTATTTTAGGAAAGTTTTCACTTGTAGCATTTTCAATTTTTGATTTAAGAACCTTACAAACAGAACAATCTTTGCTTGAAAAATATATAAGTAAAGCACCTACTGTACTTATATAGGTATTTACCTCACTTTTATATGAGAGATTTGTCATGAACAACTTGTGTTTCATTCATTTTTGATTCAACTTTTTTTTCTTCTTCTTTTATTAGTTCTTCACTATCAACGTTTTTATGATCTTTTCTATTAACAAAGATATCATGTCTACTTAAACTAATTCCTTTCATATGGGTAAGAGGAAAAGCAAAAGCTATACCTTTTCCAGTTGTTGTAATATGTAAAGAGTGAATAATAGATTTTATAACTGGATTTACTAAACTTTGAGGTAATAAAAATAGTAATAAAGAATCATTTGCTTCAAATGATAATCTGTAAAAGTTATCAATTTTGCCAAGACCTATACCATCAGCACGTAAAACTGTAACTCCAGGAGCACCTGCTTTAGTAGCTGCTTGAATTGCATCAATTTTTTTATCTTTAGGTACTAATATAACTACAGCTGAAAAATCCATAGGTAACGAATGACGTCTATTACTTCCATCAATATTAACTGTAGCTAAATCCATATTCTCTGCATCAATTAAAGCATCTTTTAAAATATTTGCAGCTTCAATTTCAGTATCAGATTTAATTCCAAGTTTTTCAGTAAGAATTCCATATAACATTACTGTAATCATTGGAAATAATGAAGCAAAAGCTATTAAACCAAACCCATCAATTAAAGGTGACCTTCCTTCAATATTTGTTGCTAAACCAATACCTAAAGCTGCTACAAGAGGAACTGTTACTGTTGACGTTGTAACTCCTCCTGAATCATATGCAATAGGAATAATATATTTAGGGGCTACAAAGGTTAAGATAATAACAATAACATATCCTACAATTATATAGTGATGAATTTGTCCACCATCAACTATTCTAAAAGCACCTAAAGAGATACCAATAGCAACACCAGAAGCGACAAACAATCTTAATGCAAAGTCATTTATCTTACCATCTGATATATCTTTAGCTTTTTTAGCAATTGCCATTAGTGCAGGCTCAGCCATAGTTGTAGAAAAACCAATAGCAAAAGCGAAAGCATAAATAATAAATACTGAATCAGATTTAGTTAATTGATAAGCCATTGTCTCACCAAGAGAAAACAACCCTAACTCTAAACCTAAAATGAATGCATATAATCCTAAAATAACTAAAGCAAAACCTAGAAAAACTGTTTTTATATTTGATATATGCTTTTTTAATACTCCATATTGAAAAAACATAATAATTGCTAATATAGGGAATACATCTTTTACAACTGAAGTTATTCCTAAAATAATAGAAGATAAAGTAATATCAGTAGGAGATGAAACAGAAGTATTTATAACAATACTTGCTACATCTTTTGCATCTACTAGATTATAGACTGCTATACCATAGATTTGCACGAATATCATTGGAGTTAGTGAAGCAAAGGCTATAAGACCAAAACCATCAATAACTGGATTTCTTCCTTTTATTGTAGAAGCTAAGCCAATACCAAGTGCAGCTACAAGAGGAACAGTCACCGTTGATGTTGTGACTCCACCTAAGTCATATGCTAAACCAATAATCTCTTTTGGAGCAAAAAAAGTTACACTTACTACTAGAATATATCCTACGATAATATAATAATGTATAGGATGGCCCTTGATAATTCTAAATACACCTAAGAAAATTGCAAATCCTACAGATCCTGCAACTACCATTCTTAATACAGTTGCATCAATTCTTCCACTAGATATTGAAGCAGCTTTATCTGCAATTACAGCTAGAGCTGGTTCTGCTATAGTTGTACCAAAACCTATTAAAAATCCAAAAAATAATACCCAATACATGGAGCTATGTTTTGCAAAATCTCTAGCTAGCCCTTCTCCAACAGGAAAAATACCAATTTCTAAACCTTGTAAAAATATAGCAAGTCCAACCCCTACAATTACTAATCCAATTGCAGTTGATATCCAATTATCTGGTACTGATTGTATTATTGCTAGTTGAAAAAATAGAATTACTAAAACGATTGGAATTAAATCTCGAAATGATTCTTTTAGTAATTTAAAGAAAAAGCTTAATTGAGTCATTATATCTCTCCTAAACATATGAAATATTAATCTAATTTATTATTTTAATATTATTTATCATATTCTTTACTGAAAAGATACAAAAAGTTTTTCTATAACTTGTAATTTTAAATATTTTTGAAGATGTAAAGTAACCTAAGTTACTTTACATAAATTTTATACCTGGTGCTCTTGATTTTTTGATAATCGCTCTTTTTGAGATACGTAAGAGTTTACAGAGCCCAAATAAGCTTTAGCAGTTGCTGTCATAGTATCAATACTTAACCCATGTCCTACAAAAGAAGGCGAATTTTCATCAAAAGTAACTCTAGTTGTAACTTTTGCTAAAGCGTCTTTACCTTCAGTTACTGATATTACTTTATAATCATTTAAATCACCTGTAATACCTGTCAATCTATCAATTGTTTTAAAAATTGCATCCATAGTACCATCACCAATATTTGCATCTTTTAAAATTTCATCATTATATTTAATAGCTACAGCTGCAGTAGGCATTCCATTTGAACAGTCAGAAATTTGTAATCCTATTAATTCGTATGTCTTATCTTGATTTAATGATTCATCAGTTATTAACATTCTTATATCATCATCTGTAACTTCTTTTTTCTTATCAGCTAAAACTTTAAATCTTTCAAATGCAGAATTTAACTCTTCATCACTTACACTATCAAAACCTAAATGTACAATTTTATCTCTAAATGCAGCTCTTCCAGAGTGCTTACCTAAAATCAATGTTGTGTCCTTAAATACCCCAACATCTTCAGGCTTCATAATCTCATATGTTTCTTGATGTTTTAATATTCCATCTTGGTGAATACCACTCTCATGAGCAAATGCATTTTTACCAACAATAGCTTTATTTTGTTGTGGTTCAACACCAGTAATTGTAGCAACTAACCTTGAAGTAGGATATAACTCAGGAGTATTAATCCCCGTATATAAATTTCCAAAGGCATCTTTCCTAGTTTTAATTGCCATTACAGCTTCTTCTAAAGAAGAATTTCCTGCTCTTTCTCCTAAACCATTTATTGTAACTTCAATCTGTCTAGCACCATTTACAACTGAAGCTAAGGTATTAGCAGTTGCTAATCCTAAATCATTATGATTATGTACAGATATAATTGCTCTATCTCCTGTAAAATCAGATAATTCTTTTACCATTATTCCTAATTCATTTGGTAATCTATAACCTACTGTATCAGGTAGATTTATTGTAGAAGCCCCTGCATTTATAACTGCATCAATAACTTCTTTCATAAATGGAATTTCAGAACGTCCTGCATCTTCTAATGAAAATTCGACATCATCAACAAAAGTTCTTGCATATTCAACTGCATGAATAGCTTTTTTTATTACTTCATCTTCACTCATTTTTAATTTATATTTCATATGAATAGGAGATGTAGCTATAAATGTATGTATTCTATGCTTAGCTGCATGCCTAATTGCAAGACCTGATTGTTTAATATCATTATCAATTGCTCTACTTAATGAACAGATAGAAGAATTTTTAACCTGTTCTGCAATTCTACTTACAGCATCAAAATCCCCTGGACTTGCTGCGGCAAAACCTGCTTCAATAACATCAACTCCCAATTTTTCTAATTGTAAAGCAACTTTAATCTTCTCTTCTGTATTCATTGAACAGCCTGGACTTTGTTCACCATCTCTTAATGTCGTATCAAATACTATAATTCTATTTTTATCCATTTTATTACCCTTATAAAAGTCATTTATTATATCCTTTTTTTATATAAAAAAAGAAAAAACTAATTTTTGTAGTTATTATTATATTTAATTATTAAATATTAGAGTGATATATTGAGAAGAAGAAGAGAGTTAACACTTTTCATGAAATGCTTATTATCAAAATTTAATATTTTCATTATACTCTCCTAATTTTTTGTAGTACATTATTATAATAGTTTAATTTTCTTTTGTCAAGATAATTCACTATTATCTTTAGATGATTTATTTGCAAGAACAGTAATTCCAGATTCTATTCTATCACCAATTTTAACTAATGGTAATAGGTCATTTTTTAATGTTATTATAATTTGACCTTGAACAAAAATTCCAATTATATTAGCTATTTTTAAATCAGTATTTTGATTGATTTCAATTTTAGGATTATAAATTGAAGGTATTAATTGCATAGATGAATTTTCAAAATCAATAATTACATTTTCATTTAAATGTTTTGCTTTTAAAGATGAAAGAATTAAATTTAAACCTCTTTTATAAGAAACATTAAATTTGCCGTCCTCTAAGGCTCGTAAGATATGAATATCTAATAAGTTTACATCAATATATAAGTGTTTTTTATTATCTTTAGAATCTATTGCAATTATTTCTCCAGATATTGGAGAAATAATATCAGAAGATTTAGAATTATTTTTAAAAGTATTATTTCTATATATAAATATTAAAGCTAATGTCAGAACAAAAAAAACAAAAGTTAAAAAACTACATTCCATTAAAATAAATATTATCATTAATAGGAATGATGCTAAAAATCTCTTTTGCCCCTCTTTTGCTAAAACATTATCTAACATAATTATTCTTTTTCTTCTTTCTTATCTTCAGTGCTATTATTAGAATCATCATTTGATTCATCGTTTGCACTTTGATTATCATCTTTAGATTCTTCTTTTTCATTTGTTGTTATTGCTTCAGAATGTAAATCTTCTTCTTCAAAAACTTTTCCACCATGAGCTTTAATTACTTCTCTTACTCTTTCACCTGAGATAACTTCAATCTCAAGTAATTCAGCAGTCATTTCTTCAATTGCATCTTTATGTTCTTCTAAAGATTCAATTACATCAGCATATCTTTTATTTAATACATCTTTTACATATCTATCAAGATTTTTAGCCATATCGTCAGAAAAATCTTTTTGTGTCTGACCACCTAAAAATTGGTTTTGTCTTTTTTCTAAAACCATTAATCCAGCAACATCACTCATTCCATAAATAGATGCCATAGACTTTATAATATCAGTTGCTCTTTCTAAATCATTTCCTGCACCAGTTGAAATTTCACCAATAAATACTTCTTCTGCTGCTCTTCCACCAAGTAAAGTATCAACTTCAGCTATTAATTCATGCTTTTGCATTAAATATTTATTCTCTTCTGGTGTATTTAAAGTATATCCAAGTGCAGCAAGACCTCTTGGTACAATCGATACTTTATTAACTTTTTTAGCACCTTTTGTAATCTCAGCAATTAAAGCATGTCCAGATTCGTGATATGCTACAATTTTTCTCTCTTTTGGTGATATTCTTCTTGATTTCTTTTCTAAACCAGCAATTTGTCTTTCTACAGCTTCTTTAAAGTCATCATACGTAACTTCATCTTTGTTTGCTCTACCTGCTAAAAGTGCAGCTTCATTAATAATATTTGCTAAATCTGCACCTGCAAGACCAGCTGTCATTCTTGCAACTTCAACTAAATCAACATCTTTTCCTAATGCTACACCCTTGATATGTACATTTAAAATCTCTTTTCTACCTTCAAAGTCTGGTTTATCAACAAGAACTTGTCTGTCAAATCTTCCAGGTCTAAGTAAAGCTGGATCTAATACTTCTGGTCTATTTGTAGCAGCTAATACAATAACAGGAGCATGTTCAGTTGAAAATCCATCCATTTCAGCTAATAATTGGTTCAGTGTTTGTTCTCTCTCATCATTTCCACCCATTGGACCACCTGATGCTCTACTTTTACCAATTGCGTCAATTTCATCAATAAAGATAATTGCAGGAGCAACTTTCTTTGCTTGTTCAAATAAATCTCTAACTCTTGAAGCTCCAACACCTACAAACATTTCTATAAAAGCAGAACCTGATACAGATAAAAACTCAACATCTGCTTCACCAGCAACTGCTTTTGCTAATAATGTTTTACCAGTACCTGGAGGTCCAACTAATAAAACACCTTTTGGAATTTGTGCCCCAAGCTTGATATATCTATCAGGAGAAGAAAGGAAATCAACAACTTCTTGAACTTCTTCTTTAGCTTCTTTATTTCCAGCCATATCTTCAAATTTTACATTTGGTTTTTCTGAATTAATCATCTTTTTAGATGATCCTATACCAAGAAGGCCTCCGCCTCCGCCTCCCATAGATTTTGACATTCTTTTAGCTAAGAACATCCAAATTGCAAAGAAAATAAAAATTGGTAAAACCCATCCGAAAAGAACATCAGCTACTAAATTTTCTTCATTTATTCCGCCGTAATTTATTCCATTTTTTTCTAAACTTGGAATTAATGTGTTATCAGGGATAACTCTTCTTGCAGTATATGCAGTTGCAATCCCACTAGATGACTTAGAAATAGCCTTTATTTGAGTATTCCCAATTCCTACATATTCTATTTGACCAGTTGAAATTAATTTTTTCAACTCAGAATATGGAATAACTTGATTCTTAACTTTTCCATAAGAAGAAATGTTAGAACCTTGACTATTCATCGAAGAAGTATTTCCATCAGGAAATACAGCTTTAAATACGAATATTGTAACTATAGAAAATATTACAAAAACTAAAAGTGGGTTATTATTAAAAAAATTGTTATTATTATCCCCACCACTATTTTTATTTTGTTTATCATTCATAAAATATAACTCCCTTATTTGCTAATTGAATTTTTAAAAACAACTGTAACCCATTCATTTTTATGAATTAATTTCAATTGTTCTAAATCTTTAAATTTTTTTAGAACTTTATCAATATGTTTATCTAAAATGCCTGATATAATAAGTATACCATCGTCATTTAAGCAATTTTTTAAATCTTTTGAAATAAATACTAAAACATCTGCAACAATATTTGCGATTACAACGTCATAATTCTTTTCTGCACTATTAGCAGAACCAATCCACGAGTTTTCAAATTTTGTTTTATTTAATTTATAATTTGATTTAGTATCTTTTATACATACTTCATCAGTATCACAAATATCTACTTTTGAACCTAGTTTAGAAGATGCAATTGCTAATATACCACTTCCTGTACCAACATCTAATACTGAATCATTTACTTTTACAAATTCACTTATAGCTTCAATACAACTAGAAGTAGTTTCATGATGACCTGATCCAAAAGATAATGCTGGATCAATTATAATATCAATTTTATCTTTTCTCTGCTCATCCCATGATGGTCTAATAAAGAATTTTCCAACTTCTACAGATTTTACTGATTCTTGATACTGTTTAATCCAATCAATGTTCTCTTTTTTTGTCAAACATGTTTTACACTCTATATTTAAAGCTTTTGAGAACTGATTAATTCCAAATTGAACATCGCTTAAATCTTCTTCACTTCTTGCAATTATTGAATTGTCTGTCTCTTCTATAGCTTCACTAGTCAAGGAACTAAGAAGATCGACAAAAGCTTCATAATGATCCTCAGGTTTAATTATTAATTCATAATAATATTCAGGCAAATATATCCTTTTTAAAAAGTACGGTATTCTATCTAAAAAGTTTTTAAAAAAAGTTTTCTATAATATCTCTCATAACCTTTTCATCTGAAATACGATTAATTATATCTCTAAATTCAGCTGCTCCATTATAACCTTTAGAATAAGAATGAAGTAATTTTCTAAACATTATGGCACCATGAATACCATGAAATTTTAAAACTTCATCATAATGTTCAAGTATTATTTCTCTTTTCTTATCTTGAGGAATATCTTCTATTCCATGCTTTAACTGATAAAAAATCCAAGGTTTACCAACAGCAGCACGACCAATCATAATACCATCTGCTTTTGTATATTCTAGTACTTTTTGAGCTTTATCATAATCAGTTATATCACCATTTGCAATAACAGGTATAGATATAATTTCTTTCATAACTTTTATTGCATCGTAATCAACAGGAGCTTTATATTTCCCAGCTCTTGTTCTTCCGTGAACCGATATAAAATCAACACCACAAGATTCAACTGCTTTTGCAATCTCTTGCGGAATTTTTTCATTTACGCCAATTCTAACTTTTGCAGAAGTATACTGTTTTTTATTATACTTTTTAACCGTACTTAAAATCTCTTCAAGCTTTTTTAAATCTCCAAGAAGATTTGAACCCGAACCGTGATTAAATACTTTAGGGGCGGGACAACCACAATTTAAATCTATACCGTCAATTCCATCTATCTCATTCAATATTTGTACAGCATCTCTTATAAGTTCAGGTTTATTCCCAGCAATTTGTACAATATAAGGATCTTCACTTGGCGCTTTTTCTATCATCTTAAGAGTTTTCTCAGATTTATATACTAAAGCATTTGAGGAAATCATTTCAGAAATTGTTACATCTGCACCAAATTTTTTTACAACAGATCGAAAAGGTAAGTCAGTATATCCAGCTAATGGAGCCAACACCATTAAGGGTTGGCTAAAATCAATTTTATTTGTCATTATTTATATATTATGTCATCCAAAGAGTAATGTTTCCCTGCATCTTTCAAGTCTAATAATGCTCTGAAAACTAAAAATTCATTTTCAGGATAAGCTGATAATAAATCTTTTATTTTGTCAATCATCTCAAGTTCTAATAATATATAAAAGTATGAATCAAGTGCAACTTCGTTATCTTCTGATATTTTTTGAAAAAGTTCTAATAACTTATCTGGAGTTACTCCTGGTTTATATAATTTAGCTAATGTTATATACTCATCTTTAGAATATTTTAAATTTTTTGTAATTTTCAATATCTCTTCATGTTTTAAACCAAACTCATTATTTTCAATATCTTTAATAAATAGTTTTAAAGCCATCTCTTTATCAAGTTCAATATTTAAGTAGTATTTTTTAATAGTAGTCATACTTTTATTTTCTAATATACTAAAATAGGCACTTCTCAATACATTTAAAGAAAATTGATCAGATTTTTTTAAAACATCTAATGCATAATCAGTTTCTTCATTAACTTTATTGATTAAATTTTGTTCTAAAAGATTTGAATTTAAATTTAATTTTAAAGCTTTGTCACTAACATATTTGCCAGATTTAATATCTTTAATTTGAGATACAACTTTATTTAGTTCTTCATAAGAAGAGGTAAATGCTGTTTCTTTTACATCCAAATTTAATTGTCTTAATATCAAAGCAATATTTCTATATGCTTTTGTTTTAAACTTAGTTTTATCTTCTTTTTGTAACAGAAGTGTTTTAATACTATTAATTATTGATACTTCATCTTTTCTAAAACCAATGTTTTTACAATAACTAATTGAGCCATAAAATATCAAATGTAAAACTGTCAAAATAAATAATAAGAGTAATGGAGTTAAAACCCAAACTACTATTGGTAAAGTTTGAGTATATCCCCATAAAGACACTTCATATTCTGCATTTTCAATAGAATATCCTAATAGTCCTACTGCAACTATAAATAGTAATGAAAAACCAATATATAATTTAAGTCCCACATTTTATCCTTTTTATTGTTCTACTTCGTAAATCTCTCTACAAGGCGTGCAAAATTTAGCAAATGGTTTTGCTCTTAATCTACCAATTGTAATTGATTCATCACACATTTCACAAACACCATATGTACCTTTTTCAATTCTCTTCAAAGCATCTTCAATCTCATTCAACTCTTTAATTTGTTGATTTGCAATTATTCCTTCTTTAAAGCTATCACTTGAAACTTCAGCATAGTCATATTCATCTTTACACTCTGAATCTTTTAAAGAGTCAATACTATCTCTACTACCTTGGATATTTTTGTTAATAGTATCTTTTCTTTCTAATAAGATTTCTTTTAATTCTTCAGTCTGCTTTGCATTAGCCACATTACACCTTTTTTTAAAAAATTTTGATATTGTACTTTAACTTTTATTAATTATTTATGATAGGGATGATTATTTTTTATTGCTAAGCCTCTAAATATTTGTTCTATTAGTACTAAAGTTACCACTTTATGTGCCATAGTCAACTCACTTAAACTTATAATTTTATCGCATTTATTTAAAAAATCTTTTTCAAAACCATATGCTCCACCAATAAAAAAGTTAACTTCACTACTATTTGTTATTATTTTAGAAAACTCAAAACTATCAATTTTTTTGCCTTTTACATCTAAAGCAATACAATAACCATTCATATATTGTTTATATGCTTGTGTATAAGACTCTCTTGCCTCTTTTTGTCCAATAGTTTGAGCTTTTGATATATTTTTATTAAATATTGAATGTATTTTCACTTTCGCGTACTTTGAACACATTTTAATAAAATCTTCAGAAAGCTTATCAAACTCATCTGTACTTGGTTTAACTATAGTATATATATTAATCTTCATAAAGAGCTGATCCAACAGTATTAAATGTTATATTATCAATTTTATCTTTAATATTAACTCCACCAATAGCACAAACTGGATGATTTGATATTTTTGCCAAATAAGAAATTTTAGAACCCAATATATCATTAACATCTTTAGTTGATGTACTTTTATAAGCTCCTAAGCCAATCATATCTAAATCAAGTCTATTAGCTTCAAGAATTTCAGTTTCATTATGAGTTGACATTCCTAATAGTTTATTTCCAATTTTTTTTCTAATAATTTTTAAAGCTAACTCTTTATTTTTATTTATTTTTAGAAAATCCTCTTGACCTAAATGTATTCCATCAGCATAATTAATTAATTCTATTCTATCATTTATGATAATTGGTATATCAAGATGTTTTTTTAAATATTTTAAATTTTCAATTTGAGTATCATTTGAATTGATTTTATCTCTATATTGAACAATTTTTGTATCATACTTTTTAACAGTTTTTACAAAAGTACTTAAAAAAATATCTTTTTTTAGAATTATTCCATAATCACATAGAGCATATAAGTAGTTTGAAGTATTAGGTTTAAAACCTAATACTTCTTCAAGCCTTAAAGACATTAACTTACGTTTGTACTTTTGTAAAACATAGATAATAAATCAGCCAAAGTTTGCTTCATATCATTTCTACTAACAACCATATCAATAGAACCTTTTTCTAATAAAAATTCAGCTCTTTGAAAACCTTCTGGTAAATCAGCACCAATAGTTTGCTTAATAACTCTTTGTCCTGCAAATCCTACAAGAGCACCTGGTTCTGCCATAATAATATCACCTAAAAATGCAAATGAAGCAGAAACTCCACCCATTGTAGGGTCAGTTAGAACAGAGATAAAAGGAAGTTTAGCTTGGTCCATTTTCTTTAATGCCGCGGACGTTTTAGCCATTTGCATCAAAGAAAAAGTTGATTCTTGCATTCTTGCACCACCAGAAGCAGATACAATAATTAAACCTTGTCTCTTTTCCATAGCACGGTTGACTGCACGTACAATTTTTTCACCTTCAACAGAGCCTAATGAACCTCCCATAAATGCAAAATCAAATACTACTATTTGAGCAGGAACATTGTTAATAGTACATTCACCACTAACAACTGCAGAACTTCTTCCCGTCTTCTTAGTAGCTTCGTCTACTCTTTTTTTATAAGATTTTTTATCTACAAACTTTAAAGGATCTATAGGTTTAATATCCTCATCATATTCAACAAAAGAGTCAGTATCAGATAATATTTCAATTCTTCTTTTAGCTCCAATTCTCATATGAAAATTACATTTAGGACATATATTATTTTGATTTTCAACCTCCTTAAAAAACATTAAAGATGCACACTCAGGACATTTAATCCAATGACTTGGAGCATCCTTTTTAGACGGTTGTTCTTTATCTTTACTATCAAATGAAATTTTACTAAATAAGTTTTTTAAATCCATTATATTTCCTTTAAATTAATCCCAAGTTTAAAGGGATTTTATTTTATCTCTTATTTAATTGTAAATAAATTAAACATTTAAGTAGTAAAATCTAAAGAGACAAATGATTTCACTACTATTATATATTATAAACTTTTAAACTTCTCTACTTCATCTAATTTTTCCCAAGGATAATCACTTTGACCAACTTGACCTCTTGAAGCTACATCTGCATAAAGAAATGTTTCAGAAGATGGTTTATCTAAATTAAACTTATCAGTAATCCATTTAGGAGTTAAAGGATATTCATCCATTATAAACTGTGAAAGTTTATCATCGTCAAACTTAGTATATGTTCCCATAGTATCTACAGAAATTGAAGTAGGTTTAGAAACTCCTATTGCATAAGAAATTTGAACAATTGCTTTTCCCGCTAATCCTGAAGCAACAATATTTTTTGCTATCCAACGAGCTGCATATAATCCACTTCTATCAACTTTAGTGTAATCTTTTGAAGATTGAGCACCTCCTCCAATTGGAGAATAGCCTCCAAAAGAATCAACAATTAGTTTTCTACCTGTTAATCCACTATCATGTAATGAAGAATGATTTACATATCTACCTGTTGGATTAATATGAATAATTGTTTCATTCTTAATATACATATCAGTTGGAAGTCCAGTATCATCAATTAATCCTTGGATTAATTCTCTAACTTCTTCTATTGGCATACCATCAACTGATGGTGCACTAACAACAATAGTATGTATTTTTTGTGGTTTACAATTTTCAAAATTCTCTTTTGTTCCGTAATCAATTGTAACTTGAGTTTTAATATCAACTCCTAGTTTATGGTTATGTTTTAATGCATAATTATAAACTTTATCACAAAGCATTCTAGCATAAGTAATAGCTGCTGGCATAAAATCTGCTGTTTCAGTTGAAGCAAAACCAAACATTATTCCTTGATCCCCAGCTCCAATCTCACCAGTAGTTTGATCAACACCTTGAGAAATATCTGGACTTTGTTGATTTAATAAAACTTGTACTTCTACATCATCAGGATGTAAACATTGTTCATGTGTAAAAGATGACTTACCGTCATAACCAATTTTTGCTAGAGCATCTTTTACTAAATCTTCATATTCACTTTGTGATAATTTAAAATTTGATTTTACTTCACCACCAATTACAACATGTTTCCCTGCTACAAAAACCTCAGAAGCAACTCTACTTTCACTATCTTCAATAATCAATTTATCAACTATTGTATCAGCAATAATATCTGCACATTTATCAGGATGCCCTGGGCTTACAACTTCACTTGTAAATAAGTAATTTGTTTTGTTTTCCATTTTTGTTTTCCTATTTTGTTTTCCATATTTGTTTTCCATTAAATTAATACTTATTTTTATCTTTAAATTCTAATAAAAAAATAAAAACTTAATATCTATTCAACAGTAACTGACTTAGCCAAGTTTCTTGGCATGTCAACATCATTTCCTAAACGTATTGAAATTTCCATCGAGAATAATTGCAATACAACTAACATTTCAAAAAACTCAAGCATATAATGATCAGTTTTTTGCGTTTTAATAAAATCGTCACTTAATTCAAATTCAAGTGGAGATATTGAACAAATAGTGCTATCTCTTGCACTTAATTCTTCAACATTTGATTTAATTTTATCATATAATAAATTTTCTGGCATTAAAGCTATCGTAAAAAGTTCAGGATCAGCTAATGCAATTGGACCATGTTTCATCTCACCTGATGGATATCCTTCAGCATGTAAATATGAAATTTCTTTTAATTTTAGAGCACCTTCAAGTGCTAATGGGAAAAAGACATCTCGTCCTATAAAGAAAAAACCATGACCGTGAAGATATCTTTTAGATAATCTTTTAGTCTTTTCATGAATACTATTTGAAATAAGTAAAGATTTTGGAACCTCTCTTAGTGCATGTAATTCACTTTTCATTAATTCATTTGAAATACTATCTTTTATTTTAGCAAAATACAATGACAACATCCACAATACAACTGTTTGAGTTGAAAATGCTTTAGTTGAAGCTACACCTTTTTCTATTCCTGCTCTTGTAAGTATAGTATAATCTGACATTCTTGTCATTGAAGAATTATCAACATTACAAATAACTAATGATTTTAATCCATTATTTTTTGCCATTTTTAATGCTTCTAAAGTATCAGCTGTTTCACCACTTTGAGAAATAACTATAAAAAGAGTATCATCAGTCAATAAAGGTTCTTTATACCTAAACTCACTAGCAATTTCAACATTACATTTAATTTTAGATAATCTTTCAAAAAGGTATGAAGCAGTTAATCCTGCATGATAAGAAGTTCCACAAGCACAAATTTTAATCTCTTTAATTCCATCTAGTAAAGATTTATCTATCTCATCAAATATAATTTCCTCATCATTTATACGTCCAAGCATACAATCACTTACAACATCACTTTGCTCATAAGTCTCTTTTTCCATAAAAAATCTAAACCCATTTTTTTGTGCAAATTGTTTAGAAGTTGGAAGTGTACTCCATGAATAATCGTCACTAAAAAAATCTATACTATTCTTAGATGCAACTCCCCCTATTCCATCTTCAAGATAAACGACCTCTTTTGCTAGACCTATTAAAGGAGAGTCCGATGAAGAAAATAAAACTTCTTCTTCTTCGTTACCTCGCGCAATTATTAATGGACTTCCGTGTTTAAAAAAGAAGATTTTTTCAGGATTAGCTTTTGAAATTAAAAGAATTGAAAATGCACCTTGCAATCTTGATATAGTTTCTTTAAAAGCCTTTGTTGTATCATTTAATTTATTTTGATAATTTTCAAAAAGATGAACAATTACTTCTGTATCAGTTTGTGATACAAAGTTATGTCCTGCTTCTATTAGCTCATCTTTTAACTCTTTATAGTTTTCAATAATACCGTTATGTACTACATAAGAGTATTCTCCTAAATGAGGATGAGCATTTAATTCTGTTGGTTTTCCATGCGTTGCCCATCTTGTATGACCAATTCCAATATCATATTCATCTAAAGTTGAATGATCAATTTTATCTTGTAGGTTATTTAATTTACCTAAGGCTTTAAAAACATCAATTCTGTCTTTATTTAAAAGTGCAATACCAGCTGAATCATACCCTCTGTATTCCAATTCTTTTAATCCATCTAATAAAAACTTAGTAGTATCTTTAGATCCAATATAACCAACAATTCCACACATTTATACAAACCTCAATATTTAGTTTTAAAAATCAGATATATTATCTAAAATCTACTAATAGATTACTTTATGATTTAAATTTTCAATTAAATCATTATGGATAATATTATTACTTGCTACTATATATTTATCTTCAAAAAGCTTATATTCATTATTAGATAAAGAAGTTACTTTTCCTCCAGCTTCATTTAATATTATTATACCTGCACTAACATCCCAAGCTTTTAAATTCATCTCATAATAGCCTTCATAAGTTCCTTTTGCAACATAACATAAATCTAAAGCGGCTGAGCCTAGTCTTCTAATATCTTGACATCTAGGTAGTATATATTTAATTTTTTGAACCACATCATTTAAATCATTTTCGCAAGTTCCTGAACTATAAGGAAAGCCTGTAGAAATTAAGGCTTTTTGAAATATATTTTGTTTTGAAACTTCTATTTTTTTGCCATTTAAGTATGCACCTTGTCCTACTTGGGCAGTATAAAGTTCATCTAAAATTGGGTTATATACTACGCCAATAAAAGGCTTTTTATTTTTATATACTCCAACACTAATACAAGTATGAGGAACTTGATTTACAAAGTTTGTAGTACCATCAATAGGATCAACTATAATAGAATTATTAAAATCAATATTTGAATTATCTGATTCTTCTGCAATAACATTAAAATCTTTAAATTGATTTAAAAATTTCTCTTTTAAAAAATTTTCAATACCTACATCATATTTTGTAACTAAATCTTTTTTTGCTTTAAAATTTACATCTTTATTAGAGTAATATCCCTCTTTTAAAATATTTCCAGCTTCTTTAATAATATTTATTAATTTTTCTTTCATAAGTACTCCGTAGTTTTTATGAATTTTAACAAAACTTAGTTACACTACGGTTTATATTATATAGGAAATAGATGAAAAATTTTATTTTAAGTGAAAATCAAAACTTTTTTTTTGGAGACTGTAATAATTGTGAAGCAAAATGCTGTAATGGAAAAAATGGAACTTTATACTCTCAAATAATTTTAGAAGAGTTTGAAAAAATATATGAGAATTTTCCTATTCTTTTTATTTTTGGAGAACTTAATTTCATTAAACCAGTTGTACTTCTTACTAATGGAAAAGACTTCTGTCCATATTTAGATAATTTTAAGTGTACAATTTACGATAAAAGACCTACTGTTTGTAGAACTTATCCATTAAGTCCAAATATAGATGATAAGATTTATATAGATGTTTTTTGTCCAGAAGTAGGTAAAAACAATATTAAAATAATAAGTAAAAACTCTATTCATAAAAACTTTGATAATGAAATTTTCTATGACTATCAAAATAAATATATAAATACTCATTTAAACTTTGAGAATTTAAAACAAAATGATTTTGAATTACTCAAAAGTATTAACAATATAGATTTCTATATTTACAAAGGAACATCCAATTCTAAATATCTTAAAATGCACAAAGATTCAATAAAAAACTTAAATAAGTTTAATATTTAATTAATTATAAAATTTTTAATTTAATTTATTTATTAATTTATTTATTACAAAATAAAGTGTTATAATTCTTTATATAGACAATATGGAGGTGTAAATGGCGAATGGTTATCATTTTTAGTATTGTTAAAAACTAATAGAAAAAAAAATTTACTACATAGTAAATTCGTAAATATATATTATATTTATTGAATTAATAATATAAGGGTTTAAGAGATAGTTTCTTAAACCCTTTTTTTATTAATAGTCTTCAAACTATACATGCAAAATACTATGGCAAAACGATAGATAATTTAAATAAATTTCCAAGTAATATAATTGAATTAAATGCTAGACTAAAAAATTCCAGAAGCTAATATACAAACAAATTCTTATATTTAATTAATTATAAAAAAATTAATTTAATCTATTTTTTAATTTGTTTTTTACAATAAAAAGTGTTATAATTCTTCTACATAAACAATATGGAGGTGTGAATGACGAAGGCTTATCATTTTTAGTATTGTTAAAAACTAATAGAAAAAAAATTTACTACATAGTAAATTCATAAATATATATTATATTTATTGAATTAATAATATAAGGGTTTAAGAGATAGTTTCTTAAACCCTTTTTTTATTAATGATATATTATAAACTTACACCTACACTTACTTAATGCCATCTATAAAAGCTTATTTATATTTAAATAATTAACAAAAAATATAGAAATATAATTTTTAATATATAGTATATTAAGTACAGTAGTAAGAAATAAATTATAAAGATGAAATCTTATTAAATTCATTTCCAGGATCTTAAATTAAATAGTATTAATATTTAAACTTGAACTTCTTATCATAGTTTACATACTCGTATCATTTTTATTTAGTTTAGACCTAAATTTATTAGCTTGGAAATTATTTGATTTTTTTAAAGTACTCTTTGTATCATTACTTAATCTATTTTCTGATGAACTTAAATTTTTAAATTGAGTATTACAATTTTCATTACTATTAGAACAACAACTCTCTTTCTTAACTAACTTATCTTTTAGTAAATGATAAAAAATCAATAACATCATTGCAATAGAAGCTATAATATTAAAAATATTAATATGATCTGTATCATTTGAAATTGTTAATAAACTAAGTTCTTTGAAAAATGTATCATAAATATATCCAAATAATAATGCCAAAATAGCTATTACTATTAAATATATAAGCAAAGAAGTTTTACCTAACATTTTATAAACAACACTCATAGTTACTGCACTTGTAGCAGGTCCAGCTGTAAGGAATATAAATACAGCCCCAGGAGACATACCTTGAAACATAAAGGCAGCTGCAATTGGAAGAGATGCTGTTGCACAAGTATACAATGGCATCGAAAATATCATAACAACAAAATAAGTTAAAAATTGGTGTTTAAATAAAATCTCAGTATATTCTCTTGGTGTAAATGTAACAAATATAGAACCTAGTAAGAGTCCAATTAACAAAGCTTTTGCCATGTCATTAAATAAAGTTCCATATCCATATTTAAATACACCTTTAAAAGAAAAATTCTTTTTACTATTTGAAGAATCACAATTTGAATTACATTCCGAACTAAAGTTTGTAGTATTCTCTTCTAAGTTATCATGTTTTTGTATAAAGTTTTGAACAAGTCCAACTGAAATAGCAATAATAACAGAAGAAATAATTCTAAATGTTGTAAATACAAAACCAAATAAAGAGTAAGTAGCTAAGATAGAATCCACACCAGTTATTGGAGTTGATATTAAGAAACTTTGAACAGAACCTTTACTTGCTCCTTCTTTTCTTAATCCTTGTGCTAAAGGTATAACAGAACAAGAACAAACAGGTAAAGGTATTCCAAATAATGTAGCTTTTATAACAGAACTTGTTGAATCTTTTCCTAAATGAGATGAAACAAAAGTATCTGGTATTATTTGTTTTAAAATACCTGCAACAAATAGTCCTAAAATTATATAAATAGACATTGCATTTAATAAAATTATAAAATTATTTAAAAAACTCAATATTAAATCCATAATTATTCCTTGTAAAATATTATAAAAATATTAGTATATTCTAATATAGATAAAAAGAATCATGTATAAATATAAAATTTAAATTAGCTTGTTTAAAAGGGATTAGTATTTTATTAATTACTAGAAGATTTTTTAATATTAGAGGTCCTATGAAATAGGAACCTCTAAAAGAATGTTTCTACATTCCCATACCAGGCATACCACCCATTCCACCCATATCAGGCATTGCAGGAGCTGCTGGTTTATCTTCTTTAATATCTGTTACAGTTGCTTCAGTTGTCAATAATAAAGATGCTACAGATACAGCATTTTGCATTGCAATTCTTTCAACTTTTGCAGGATCAACAATACCTGCTTCAAACATATCAACATATTCACCATTTGCAGCATTAAAACCTAAATTCTCATTTTCAGATTTTTCAACTTCATTTGCTACAACACCTGCATCAAATCCAGCATTTACTACAATTTGTTTTAATGGCGCTTTAATAGCTCTTAAAACAATATCTGCTCCAATTTGCTCATCACCATCTAAAGTTAAAGATACTTTAGCAGCAGCTCTAATTAACGCAGCACCACCACCTATTACAATACCTTCTTCAACAGCAGCTCTTGTTGCACTTAAAGCATCATCAACTCTGTCTTTTTTCTCTTTCATTTCTGTTTCAGTTGCAGCACCAACTTTAATAACTGCTACACCACCAGAAAGTTTTGCTAATCTCTCTTGTAATTTTTCTTTATCATAATCAGAACTTGTATTATCAATTTCTGATTTAATTTGGTTTACTCTTCCTTGAACATTTGAGGCTTCACCTGAACCATTTACAATAGTAGTATTATCTTTATCAATAACAATTCTTGATGCAGATCCTAATACATCAATTGAAGAAGATTCTAATTTCATTCCCATCTCTTCAGCAATAACAGTTCCACCAGTTAAAATTGCAATATCTTCTAACATTGCTTTTCTTCTATCACCAAAACCTGGAGCTTTAACAGCAGCAATATTTAAAGAACCTCTTAATCTATTTACAACTAACGTAGCTAATGCTTCACCATCTACATCTTCTGCAATAATTAATAAAGGTCTTCCTGATTGGTTAACAGCTTCTAAAATTGGTAACATCTCTTTTAAATTTGAAATCTTTTTATCATATAATAAAATATATGGATTTTCTAATTCTGTAAGCATTTTATCTGTATTAGTTACAAAATATGGAGACAAGTATCCTCTGTCAAATTGCATTCCTTCTACAACGTCTAACTCGTCAGAAATACCTTTTGCTTCTTCTACAGTAATAACACCATCTTTTCCAACTTTTTCCATAGCTTCTGCTATCATAGAACCAATAGCAGTATCAGAGTTTGCTGAGATTGTAGCAACTTGTTCAATCTCTTTTTTATCAGCAACTACTTTTGAAGAAGCTTTTAAGTTTTCTAAAATTGCATCACAAGCTTTATCCATACCTCTTTTTAAGATGATTGGATTTGCACCTGCAGTTACATTTCTAAGACCTTCTTTAAAAATAGATTGTGCTAATACAGTTGCTGTTGTTGTACCATCTCCAGCCTCATCAGCTGTTTTAGATGCTACTTCTTTTACAAGTTGAGCTCCCATATTTTCTAATGTATCAGATAATTCAATTTCTCTTGCAACAGATACACCATCTTTTGTAATTGTTGGAGCTCCAAAAGATTTTTGTAACAGTACATTTCTTCCTCTTGGTCCCATAGTAACTTTTACAGCATCAGCTAATTTTTCTACACCTGCAAATAATGAATTTCTTGCAGCATCACTAAATAATACTTCTTTTGCCATTTTACATAACTCCTATAATATTTTCAATCTCTAATACTAAGTAATCTTCACCTTCTAAAGTCAATTCTGTACCTCTAAATTGTTCAAATACAATTGTATCACCCTCTTTTAATTCAGAAACTTCTGAACCTACAGCTTTAACTATTGCTGTATTAGGTTTCTCTTTTGCAGAATCAACAAGGATAATACCACTTGCAGTTTTTTCTTCAACTTCAGTTCTTTCAACAAGAACTCTTTTTCCTAATGGTTTAAAACTCATTTTAATTCTCCTATAAAATATATTTAGCACTCTATTTTTTTGAGTGCTAAAATTTTATAAAATTTTTCATTAATTGTCAAGTGGTTTGAGTTAATATGACTAAAGTAAGTAAAGAATTGCCTATTTATGTCTATAAAGATATTTTAAAAGTAACTCTTTTAATGAATTTTGTAAATTAGAATCTAATTCATTTAAAGTATTTTCGCATTTATTTGCAAGTTCTTCTGCAGAATTAATTGCTCCTTCTAAACCTAAAAGGTTTACAAAAGAATTTTTGTTTTGATCATTCTGTGTAGTTTTTCCAGCCTCTTCTTCAGTTTGAGTTTCATCAATAATATCATCTTGAATTTGAAATAATAAACCTATGTCAATTCCAAAATTATAAAGTTTTTCTTGAACATTAAGATCGTATTCACTAATAATCGCACCCATTTTTAGACTTGCCGCAATGAGTTTTGCAGTTTTATGAATATGCAAATATTCTAATTGATTTAATTCTAATCTTTTATTTTCAAAAAAGCAATCAATAGCTTGACCAATAATCATCCCATCAATACCACCATTTGAACTTAAACATTTTACAAGTTCAATTTTTATGTCATTGTGCAAAGAAGAATCAACTATTTGTTTAAAAGCTTCAGTATTTAATGCATCTCCAACTAATATTGCAGTTACTTCATCATATTTTTTGTGTAGTGTTTCAAATCCACGTCTTAAATCTGCATTATCCATTGATGGAAGATCATCATGAATTAAAGAATATGTATGTAGCATTTCTAAACCGTACGCAATAGGTAAGGAATTGGAAACTAACAAATTGTTATTAGATTTTACCACTGAAAGTAAAAGCATAGGTCTAAATCTTTTTCCACCAGCTTTAAGCATGTTTCCTAAAGCCTCTTCAAAATATGGATGAAAAGTTTTTGATTGAGGTAAATTATTTATTAAATAATTTTCAAAAGAGGCTAATAGTTCTTGCATACTAAGATTTTTGTCCAAAAGACCCTAGTCCACCCATCATATTCATAGCCATATTCTTTTTATTTTCATCACTTTGTTTTATTACATCATTCATAGCTGAAATCAATAGTATCTGCAAAGAGTCTTTATCTTCTAATAAAGAATCATCTATTTGTAAATCAATTACTTCAGAGTTACCATTAATTGAAATTTCAACCATTCCTCCACCAGATTTACTAGTAAAAATTTGTTCAGAATTTTTTTCTTTTGCTTTATCAGCCATTTCTTGAACTTGACCCATTACGTCATTAAGATTAATTTTATTTAAGTCAATGCCTTCAAACATTATCACTCCCTACAAGTTCATTAGTTACTAATTCAATATTATTATTATCATCTACAATAACAACTGTTGGTTTATAATCATCTAACTCTTTTTCGTTATATGAAGCATACGATATTACAATAATTTTATCACCAATTTCAACTTTTCTAGCTGCTGCACCGTTAAGGCACATATCTCTACTTCCAGCTTTTCCTTTAATTACATAAGTTGCAAAACGTTCGCCATTGTTTACATTTACAATTTCAACTTTTTGACCAACTCTTAATTTTGAAGCAGTCATTAACTCTTCATCAATTGTAATTGATCCAACATAATTAAGATTTGCATCACTTACTGTTGCTCTATGTATTTTACTATACAGCATCTCAAATGTCATTTATATATCCCTCTATTGCGATAAATTAACAGGCTCTCCCCAAAACTGATCGGGAATTAAAAATTCTCGAACCGGGTTTCCACCTATAATATGTTCTTCTACTATTCTATCAATTTTTTCCTTAGATAACTGACAATACATGTGATGTCCAGGTTCTATAAGCATTACAGGTCCCATTTGACATCTCCCTAAACAGGATGTTCTTATAACTTGAACTGGTCCCATTAACCCCTTTTGCATCATATTTTGAGATAAATAACCAAACAAATCTCTTGACTCTTGCGTTACACATGAAGGTTTTGGCATACCAGGAGGTGAACTCTGTTCACATTTAAAAATATAAAACGTTGGTTGTGGAATTGCAGGCATTTCCATTAATTAATCCTTTTTTAATATAAAATAAGCTGATTTTTCTTTGAATTTTAACAAATATTTATTAAACTTCTATAAAAATGAAGTTTTAATAAGTTTTTAAAATCATACATAATATACTAATTTTCATAAAATTGTATGAAAAAGGTAAAATATGAAAAAAATACTATTTTTTTTATTTTCTATTGTGTTACTTTTAGAAGCAGTAAATCCAATTGCAACTATTAAAACTACGCAAGGTGAAATTGAAATTGAATTAAGACCGGACTTAGCTCCAAAAGCTGTAGAGAATTTTGTTACTCATTCAAAAAATGGTTACTATAATGGGCAAATTTTTCATAGAATTATAAAAAATTTTATGATTCAAGGTGGAGATCCAACTGGTACAGGAAGAGGAGGAAAGTCAATATGGGGAGAACCTTTTAAAGATGAATTTTCTGCAAATGCAGTTTTTGATAAACCAGGAATTTTAGCTATGGCAAATGCTGGTCCAAATACAAATGGAAGCCAATTTTTTATTACAACAGTACCTACTTATTGGTTAAATGGTAGACATACAATCTTTGGTTACGTTAAAAAAGGAAATAAAATTCTAACAAAATTAGAAAATGTTCCAACTTCAGGTCAATATACAGGTAATAAACCTTTAAATGATCAAAAAATTATTTCAATTGATATAAAGTAAAATTTGGAGGAACTTTATTTTCCTCCAAAAAGTTTGTTCATTATATTTTTATCGCCATGTTTGATAATTTCTTTTTCTAAATTTTTAACTCTTAATGATTCATTTTTAGCTTTTTCTTTCCAGTATGCTAATTTTTGTGAGATTTCCTCAGGATTTTCTACATTTAAAAGTTGTTCTTTTAATAAAGCTATCTCTTTATCTAAATCGTCAATTTTAACTTCATAATTTACTTTTATTTGCTTAATCTCTTTTTCATGATCTTCATTTATACTTAAAATTTTAGAATCCATCTTTTTTAATTCCATTTTTAAATCTATATTTTCTTTAGTTAACTTTATTGTATTTGAATTTACACTTTCTAACAGATTAGATTTTTCACGAAATTTTAGATCTCTTCTTAATTGTTTATTTTCCATACTATATTTTTCTAAAGTTAAAACATAATTTTCTTTTTCTAAATTAATATCTTTGATATTTTTATTTAAAGCTATAATTTCATCTTTTAGGTTATTTATATCTTGAATTAATTCAGCGCTACTCTCTTTCCCTTTTATAAATATTTCACCTTTATCTTTTATAAGGGATGTTTGAACTTCTCTTCTTTTTAATACTTTTTTTGTTTCATCTTTTTGTATCATTAAACACCCAGTGACTTCACCAGAATCATTTAAAGTACTAATTATACTTGTATCAGAAATATAATACCCGCCATCTTTTGTAATATTTTTTAATTCTACATTTAATTGTTTATTATGAAAAACACTATTATAAATTTTTTTATATATTTTAGAATCAGTATCATCATGTTTTAAGATAGCTAAATCTTTTCCTAGCAGCTCTTTTTTTTCAAAACCAGTTACATTACAAAAAAGGTCATTTACAAATGAGATTTTCAGGTTTTTATTTGTTTTTACAATAATATTATTACTATATAAAATATCTTTATATTTTTTTAATTCTTTATTTTGTTGAGTTAGTAAAGATTCACTATATTTTTTTGATGCAATTTCACCCAATATTTCCATTAGTTTTCTTATATCAATTGGCTTTATAATACATTCAAAAACTCTTAACTTAATTGCATCATGCAAAAAATTATTTTCAGAGTATGCCGACGTTAAGATTATTGGTATTTTTTTATCATATTCTCTGACTTTTTCAATGAGATTAATACCATTAAGATTTGGCATATTAAAATCCGTAATAATAACATCAATATTATCTTGTTTATCGATATAGCATGCTAAGCCTTTTTCACCATCCTCAGAAACATAAACAGTATCAAAAAAATTAGATAATAAAGAATATAATTCATTTCTAACGCTATCATCATCTTCTATATATAAAATTTTTAAACGTTTTAATAATTTTTTATCAAGATTAGTCATTATCTTTTATATCCATTTTTACTAAAATATCTATAAATTTTATAAAATCGAATGGTTTTAACAAATAATCATAACCTCCAAGTTTTTCTGCTTCTTCAATATAATTTAATTCAGTATGTGCAGACATAAAAATCACAGGAATTTCATTATTAGATTCATTTAAAACTTTCATCATTTCAAGTCCATTCATTATAGGCATATTTATATCAGTAACTATTACTGAAATATCATTATTACTATTTATTAAATCTAAAGCTTCTTTACCATTACTAGCAGTTAAAAAATTTGTATCTAGTTTTACAAATGTATCAGTAATTATATCAAGTAAAACTTTTTCATCATCAACAAAAAGTAGCTTAAGATTTTTTAACTTTTCAATCTTTTTTTCCATTTTAATAAATAATAATTCTAATCTTTTAACTCGTCTTTATGAACAACTGACTCTATATCCATAACTACAAGCATTTGATTGTTATCTAATCTAACAAAACCTTTTAAATATTTTGAAGGTATTGCTGAACCCATATCTGAAACTTGTGCCAAAATTGAAGTATCCAATCTTTGTACATCATCAACTTTATCAACAACTATACCAATCATCCTATCATCTTCAGTTATTACAGCAATAACAGCTGTATTCTCATTATATATAGCCTCACCTGTATTAAATTTAATTCTAATATCCAAAATAGGTACAACTTCACCTCTTAAGTTGATTAAACCTTTTACCCAATTAGTTGTGTTAGGTAAATTTGTAATTATTTCTGGATAAGTTAGAATCTCTCTTATTTTAGGTAATTCAATCGCATATTTCATTGAGCCTAGTTCAAAAGTCATAAATTCGCTTGTATTAACATAATCAATAACTTCTTCGTCTTTATGACTATTTATATTGTAAGTATCCATATTTACCTTTCTTCTTTTTTCCATTCTTTATACAATTTATCATGTACTTCTATTTCTTCCCTACTAGGTTTTCTTCTACAAGAAAGATACCCTTTTTCACCATTACAATTTTCAAAAGGATATACAGTTGCATATACCCAATAATATCCACCTGATTTTGTAGCATTTTTTACAAAACCTGTCCAGATTTCTCCTTTTAAGACTGTATCCCACAAAGATTTAAAAGCAACTTTTGGCATATCAGGATGTCTTACCAGGTTGTGAGGTTTTCCAATCAACTCTTCAAGTTCATATTCTGCTATTTTACAAAAGTCTTCATTTGCAAAGGAAATAATACCTTTAGCATCCGTTTCACTAACTAAAAAAGAATACTCATCTAAAACAGTTTCTTGATTATTAGGCATAAGTTTCTCCTCTTAATATTTTTTATTTTCTGCATCATTAACTAATTCATTTGACATAGAAGATACTTCATTTGCCAAATTTTTTACTTGATTAGATTCATTAGCATTCTCTTGCGTAACTCTATCTAACATACTAATAGCATCATTTATTTGCTCAATACCCGTCATTTGCTCTTTTGATGCACTACTAACATCGTCAATCAGTTTTATTGTATTAGAAATATGAGTATTTAAATCTTCATACCCTTTTATCATATCATCAGATATTTTTTTACCATTATTAGCTTTTTGATTTGCATCTTCAACTAAATCTTTAATTTCTTTTGCAGCTTCGGCACTTCTTGAAGCTAGGTTTCTAACTTCTTGGGCAACAACTGCAAAACCTTTTCCAGCTTCTCCCGCAGTTGCAGCTTCAACTGCCGCATTTAAAGATAAAATATTAGTTTGAAATGAAATTTGATCAATTACGTTAATTGAATCATTTATCGCACTTACTTTTTCATTAATTTCATCCATAGCTGTAGTTGTCCTACTTGCTTGATCTTGTCCTGTTGAGACTGCTTTTCTTACAACATGACCAAGTTCCGACATTTTTGAAGAGTTTTCAGCATTATTTCTAGTAAGAGATGTGATCTCTTCAACGGCAGCAGCTGTTTCTTCTAAACTAGCAGCTTGCTCATTTGCTTTTGCAGCTACATTATTCATAGAAGTAGTCATTTTTGATGAATTAACTTCTAAACTTTTACCATTTTCAAAATTTAATTTTGCAGAATTACTTAAAGATTCACCTAAAGAATTTACACTTTTCATTATGTGTAACAAATCAGATTTAAGTTTAGGATCAATATCTATTCTTTTTCTAAAATCATCATTAGAATAATTATAAATTGTATCAACTAAACTAGTCATGTTAAGTTCAAGACTGTCAATCATCTGATTTACAGTATTTTTTAAAGTATTGATCATGGGGTTATTACTTGATGATTTTATCCTACATTTAAAAATACCCTGTTCAACTTTATCAGTAGTTAAAACAATCTCACCTATTACCTTTACATCATCTTTCATATCTTGATCAGTTTCAACAATCAATTTATTCCAATTTTTTAACATTTTGTCAATTCTTGAATTTCCTGAAGATTTGACATAATCAAATCTATTTTTTTTATAAGTGACATACTTTAATAATTCAACAAAGTAATCATCAATTACTTTTAGCTCTTTTTCTGATACTCTTCCAAACATGATAATCCTTAAAAGTAAATTTATATATTTATTTTATCTGTAATAAACTTAAATCATTATTGTTTTTTTATATTATTTATTGTGCATAATGCAATTATATTAGGTGTTTGAAGAGTGATTTTATCATTAACCTTTAATTCTTCTAAATTAATTACTTGACTTTTTAATGAGATTTGTACATACCCATTAATATTTTTTTTACTAGGATTATTTGATTCAAGAGAATCTTTTAATAATTTAATTTTATCTTTTTTAATAATTATTATTTGATTTAAATAATTTTTATAACTTGATTTAATAATTTTTATTTGTTCTTCAACGTAAGAGAATTTAGATTCAATTGAATTTTGCTCAAAAAGTTTGATCATATTTTCTAGTTCATTATTTTTATTAAAAAAAATATTTCTAAGTCTATTAGTAAAATCAGTAGAAAGATTATCTAAAAAAAGTCTATGTTCATTTATATCTGGAAGAGCAATTTCAATGGCATTTGAAGGAGTTGCTGCTCTTACATCAGATACAAAATCTGATATTAAAAAATCAACCTCATGACCAACTGCAGATATTATTGGTATTTTTGCCTCAAATATTGCATTTGCTACAATTTCTTCATTAAAAGCCCAAAGATCTTCAACACTTCCTCCTCCTCGACCTACAACAATCAAATCAACATCCAAATTATCTGCATATTTAATTGAAGAGACAATATCAAATTTTGCATCATCTCCTTGAACTAATGTTGGTATTAATACTAATTTAGTAAGTGGCCATCTATGGGAAGCTACTTTTTTCATATCTTCTATTGCTGCACCTGTTGGTGAAGTTACAAGTGCTATTTTTTTAGGATACTTTGGAAGTGTTTTTTTAATATCTTTATTAAAATACCCTTTAGCCTGAAGTTTTACTTTTAACTGCTCGTATGCTAAGGCTAAAGCTCCTTGTCCAGAAGGCTCAATTTTGTTACATAAAAGTTGATAATTTCCCCTTGGAGTATAAACTGTAATCGTACCACTTATAATAATTTTTTGTCCAACTTCAAGTTGAAACTTTAAATATCTTGCATTTCCTTTAAACATTACACAAGATATTGTTGAATTAGAGTCTTTTACAGAAAAATATATATGCCCTGAATTATGATAAGTAAGGTTTGAAATTTCACCTTCAACATATACATTAATAAAAGTAGTTTCTAAAAGTGATTTTATTTGATTATTTAAAGTTGAGACTGAAATAGGAGTGTTCATATTAATATCCTAAATTATTACAAGAAAATTATAATTTTCTTGCAATAATAAGAGTTGATATCTTCATAGAAAAAGCTTTTACATGAATTGGCTCAAGTCCAGCTAGCTTTAACTCTTTACAAAGATTATCAGTAGTTAGAAATTCATCAATTGAATTTGGTAAATAAGTATAGGCTTCTTTGTTTTTTGAAATCAATCCACCTAAAGTAGGTAGAACTTTATTCATATAAAACTCAGTTAAATAATCTAAAGGATTTGTCTTTTCGTTTTTAGTAAACTCCGAAATTACTACTAGTCCATCTTTTTTAAGAACTCTAGCAAATTCATTAAAGGCTTCTTGTCTTTGCACTACATTTCTAATTCCATATGAAATAGAAATTATATCTGCATAACTGTCTTCTAATGGCATATCAGCTGCCCCAGCTTCTATAAATTCAACATCAGGAAGTTTTTGCTTAGCAACATCCATCATACCAACGCTAGGATCTACTCCTATGACATTTTGTAAATCTATTCCATTAGATTCAGCTATTTTTTGCCAAAACTCTATCATATCTCCAGTCCCACAAGCTACATCTACTATTCTTTCTATTTTACTTTTTCCATAAAAATCAAAAGCTTTATTACAAGCTTTATTTCTCCAAGATTTATCAATACCCATACTAAGAACTCTATTTGCTATATCATAAGTTCCTGCAATATCATTGAACATTGATACTATTTTTTCTTGTTTACCCATTTAATATTTTCCTTATAATCTATATATCTTAATTTATAATAAATATTTACCAACAAAAAGACCTGCAAGGAAACCAATATTTAACATAATTATTAAATATAGATATTTTATTTTACTCTCTTTTTGGGGTAATTTTTGTAATACTTTTTTTTGTTCAATAATAGTATCATCTAAAGAACGTCTAGCATGATCTAAACTATCAAAAGAGTTTCTTATACTTAATTCAGATAATTCAAGTCTTTCAACAATCTCTTTTGCTTGTTTAAATGTCATATCACTCATATTAATTTACTCTCATTTTTTTATTTCAAGCCAATTATCTAAATCATAAAATATCTTATTTAAAGTTCCCAGAACATAATCTTTTGCTTCAGTTTGAATTCTTCTAAAGAATAAAAACTTTCTAGCACTTTCTATATCTCCAAGCTCTTTTGCTTGTATAGCTTTTTTTGCAAAATCAGTATTATTATAAGCCATCTCCCAAACTGTACTACCTAGGTATCTACTCATTGTTATAACTTTGTCATTTTTAACTGTAATATACTTAGGATCTTTTACAAAATCACATAATACGGAATTACTATCTATATACTTATGACCAAAGAAGTTAATAAACTGTTCTTCAATATATTCTTGATCAATTGAAATAGCACGATTTAATGCAAATAAAACATTCTCTTCAGGATTTTTTTCTATTTTTTTAATTTTTTTCATTGTAGCAATAGCATTTTTACCATCTAATTCACCATCACCTAAAGGAATAATCCACTTAACATTTCCAAAAGAGCCTACTTTTTTAATCTCTTCTAAAACTAAAGAAGATGTTTTATTACCTCCAACATCAACAATAATCTCATGATTATCATCCATTAGAATCAATTCATCAAGTTCAGTTATTTTGTTAGTTCCTAACATTCTTTTATTAACAATTTCAGTTCTTGTAAAAGATTTGCTATCATTATTCTCATCATCAATTTCAATATATGTTATTTTTTTTCCATGTTTTTTGAATAAATATGGAGCTATAACTTGCATTGCAACAGTAGACTTTCCAACACCACCTTTTGTTTGTGGAATGATAATCATTTATTAACCCTTGTAATACTCATAATTTATTACTCTTCATAAATTCTATAATTTTACCGTGAAATCTACAATAAAGTTTATTTAGAGATATTTTGTAACCATAAAGTTCAATTATTTTATCTAAATTTTCATTAATTCCATATTCACACCACTCTTTTAAATCTTCATAAGAATCAAATTCAAAACCAAAATTTCTTACTAATTTATGTGTATATTTATCAACTACTATATTATCTTTATTACAAACATAACATAAAATTGCATCTGCTGTTTCAAGACCAATACCTTTTTGATTTAATAACCATACTCTATTTGTACTATTACAAAATATTTCGAAATTATCATATTTATCTAAAATATTTTTAGCTAATTGTTTTATTCTTAGTGATTTTTGATTTTTAAATCCACTTGGAGTAATTGCTTTTATTAAAATATCTAAATCTACATCAATTAACTTTTCTAAAGATAATAAATCTAAATCTTTTAAGTTTTTTAAAGACTTTTCTACATTTGTCCATTTAGTATTTTGAGTTAATATTGCTCCAAATAATATTTCAATCTTACTCGTATTAGGCCACCAATATTCAGGATGATTCTCTAATAAGTTTTTTTCTTTTAGAAATTTTAAAAGTTCATAACTATTACTAATACTAATTGATTGCATCTGTTATAATTAGCTCTTTCCTATCACATAATTTTTTTAATTTAAAAGATTTCACTGCTTTTCCATCTTCTATATCGATAACCATAATCTGCAAGATAGCTTTACATGAATTTGGTACTTCAAAATGTCCACCTAAACCTGTTCTAGCTTTTTGAATTGGTATTTTATCATTCATACCAATTACATTATCTCTACATCCAGTTAAGCCTATATCTGTCAAATAAGCTGTATTATCAAGAATCTGTAAATCATCAGTTCCAATATGTGTATGAGTTCCACATATAGCGCTTACTGCTCCTTTTAACATCATAAAGATTATTCTTTTTTCACTTGTTGCTTCTGCATGAAAATCAATAAAAATATTTTTAATATTTTGTTCTTTTAACTCTTCAACTAATTTTACAGCCCAATTAAATGGGTTCTCAACTGTAGGCATAGCAAATTGACCCATTAAATTAATAATTGCTAATTTCTCTTTTTTATTTTCTGATGTAGTGATATCTACAACTTTTATTCCTGAACCAGGTATTCCAGGAGGATAATTATCAGGTCTTAATACATTTCCAGTTTCAAGTAAGACAAACATCTCTTTTTTCTTATCAAAAGAGTGGTTTCCTCCTGTAATTAAATCTATTCCTGATTTTAAAAGTTCGTCACAATTTTTAACAGTTAACCCAAAACCATGACTAGCATTTTCAGCATTTGCAATTACAAAATCTATATTATACTCATCTCGTATTTTAGGCAAGTATTCTTTAATTATTTTTCGTCCCGGACGACCTACTATATCACCAATAAATGCAATTCTCAAAATATTCCTTATTATAAATATATGCAATTGTATCTATTGTATGGTTAGTTTTTTCTTTTTTATTTAGAATCAAACTCTTTTGCACACTTATATGCTTGAGAAAAATATAATTGAAAATTATAACCACCAAGTTCTCCTGTTGGATCTAAACACTCTCCTAAAAAATATAAACCTTTTTGTTTTAAGCTTTCAAAAGTTTTATGATTTATTTCATCACTATTTATACCGCCACTTGTAACTTCTGCTTTACTAAAACCAAAAGTTCCAGCAGGAGCAAACTCATAGTTTTTTAAAATAAATAGTTTCTGCTTTTCTTCATTTGTTAAAGAGCTAACAGGCTTATCTTCAAGTTTTATTGAATTTAAGAATTCTGTCATAAATCTTTTAGGAAGAGGAAAGGCAGAACTTATTTTTTTATTACCTTTTAAAAATTTATCTATTTTATTTTTTGACAAAAAATCTATGCTGATTTTTCCTTTTTTCCAATATAAAGAAGTATTTAAAATAACTGGACCAGAGCAACCTTTATGTGCAAAAAGTAAACTTCCATCAAAAGCCTTATCATCAACTTTTACTTGAACCTCACATGATATTCCACTTAAATTTTTAAACCAAAATTGATCTTTTTGAACTGTGAAACCAACTAATGCAGGTTTTGTTTTCTCTATAGTATGTCCAAACTTAGAAGCAATATCATATGCTATAGAAGAAGCCCCTAAACTTTCAAAAGATAAACCACCACTTGCAACTACAACTTTTTTAGCCTCTATAATATTTTTATTAGTTTTTATTTTATAGTTATTAGCAAAATCTAAGTCTACAACTGACGTATTTAAAAAAACTTTAGTAGTAGTTAAAAGTTTTTTAAACATAGTAATTACTTCATCTGAACTGTTACAAAAATATGTTCCTTTAACTATTTTTGGATTAACTTTAGGATATACATCATTTTTATTTAGAAATTCTAGTAAATCTTTATTTGAAAATTCATTTAATGTATTTTGTATAAACTCTTTATCTCCTATATAATTTTTTGAACTTAATTTTTCATTAGTTATATTACATTTAGCTCCACCACTAACTTTTATTTTTTGAGCTATTTTAGGATTTGAATCAACTATACAAACTTTCTTATTTTTTATATGAGAAGCGAACATCAATCCACTAGCTCCTGCTCCAATTATTGCAATATCATATATTATTATTTATCCTTCTTACATTTAAAAATATTTATTCCATCTTTGTACTCATATATTAAAGAGTAATTATTAGCTTTTAAAATATTAGAAACAATATAAAGTCCTAAGCCAAAAGAGTTTTGAGTTTTATCTTCATTTGCAAAAAATGGTTCATAATATTTTTCTAAATCGTATTTTAATTTTTCACCACTGTTTTCAAAAATAATATCTTCATCTTCTGTTTTTATGTTAACTTTCTTTTCATTTGAATATTTAATTGCATTATCTATTAGATTTTTAACAGCAATAGAAAAGAGTTTGAAATTAACTTCAAGCTTTTTATTTACAAAATTTCCAGTTATTGCATCATCTTCAAGCATTAATGAATCTTTTGCATTATCAATTAAATCATCTAAAAAGTAAAGTTTTTTTTCAATATTTTTTGTTGATGATATTAACTCTTCAATTGAAGCAAATTCATTTATTAATAATTCTAATCTATTAAATACTTCTTTTAGTTTTTCATCATTCTCTTCAGTCTTCTCTAGTTCAGTTAAAAACTTACCTTTTGTTATTGGTGTTTTAAGTTCATGCATTATATTTCTTATAAATACATTTCTAGCTTCTTTTATATCTTTTAACTTTTTAGCAGTTTTTTTAAATTCTAAACCTAGCATAGATACTTCATCTTTTTTATCAGTATCACAGCACTCAAAATCAAAATTTTCATCACCTAGATTATTAACTTTTTCTTTTAATATTTTTAAAGGCATTAACTTTCTTAAAGTAACTATAAAAGATAATATTAAAGTAATGAAAATAATTGCGAATACCAATATAATATATATTTTAGAATCTTTTGTCATATCATTTTTATCTTCAATTAAAAAAGTTTTTTTATTTCTTTTTATATATAAAAATTGTCTGTCCTTTACTTGTAAAACTCTAATTATTGTATTTTTAAATTTTCTTTGAGCTATGACTTTAGTTTTAGGATTATATGTAATTGCGGATATTTTACCTTTGTTTGAGAATATATTATAATTTAAAGCTATAAAGTTTTCTTTAAATTTTTTATTTATACCTCCAAACTTATAGTGTTGCCTAAAAACCATTTTTGCAATAGGAGAATATTTTTCAAAAAGATGCCGTTCAACTCTTTTTTGATTTCCAAGCATTAAAATTGCGAAACTAATTATTACTAAAATTATTGAAATAATAAAACTAACTGTTATTGTAAAAAATATTGATTGTCTATTCATTTGTAAATTTATACCCCATGCCTCTTATTGTTTGAAGAAATTTCGGTTTTTTAGGATTTTCTTCAATCTTATGTCTAATCCTATTAATTATAACTGCTAAAGAACCTGAGTTTTCATAATCTGAATGAAGCAAATCAGAGTTTTCGAAAATATCTTCTCTACTTATTACAAAACCTTCTCTTTTTAACATTAAAGATAAAACCTCATACTCAGCAGCAGTAAACTTAATAAATTTACCATTTTTTGTTATCTCTTTTTTATCAATATTTAGATTAAAAAGTAATTTATTTTGATCTTTTTTATCTAAAGTGCTATGATTAAATCTCCTTAAAATAGTCTTTATTCTAACTTCTAACTCTCTTGGATCATAAGGTTTAGGTAAATAATCATCTGCACCAAGTTGTAAAGCTGTAACTTTATCAGTAATATCACTTCTTGCACTTGAAATAATAATAGGAATATCAAAATCTTTTACTATAGCTTTACATACATCAAGGCCATCCATTCCAGGAAGAGTTAAATCTAAAATAATTAATTCATATTTATTTATTTTTAAACTACTTAGAGCCAAAAAAGGCTCCTCATAGTTTGTTACTTCTATGTTGTATTTTTTTAGATACTGAGTTAAAACATCTGCAAGTTCTAAATCATCTTCTACCATGGCTATGTGAATCAAATGACATCCTTCGTTCGATCATTGTTAACATTTTTTCTTTTTTTAAATCAATTAATACTTTTAATTGTTCTTTTTGCTTATCTGTCAAAATATTATATACTTTATCAATCATCTCTGCTTTAGATTCTATCATATTATCTCTTTTTTGTTTCATTATTTCAATAAATTTTGTCTTATCAAATGAATTTTTTGTAAAAGCTATATCTGGGGTAATTGCTTTTTTTCTAATTTCTTGTTTAATTTGCATAACTTGCTCTTTTTGCTCATCAGAAAGATTTAGTTTTTTAAAAACTTTCATTAACATAAAATCACTATTTTTATAAGATCTTTTCATCATTTTCTTTGAATAATGCTTTGAACCATCTCTATAATCTTTGTATTCTGTCTTCGTATGAGAAGAGGCCACAACTCCTGTTATAATTACACCTGATAGAACTAAGCCTATTAGTAAGTTTTTTTTCATTTTAATTCCTTTTTGTTTATTTATAAAGAAATTATGACATCAAAAGTTTAATCATTTTTAAATATACTTTTAACCAAATATTAACAAATTTAAATTTTTAATTAATATTTAGATAAACTTATAAACTAAATTTAAATATACATTTAATTTATGAAGAATATTATTGAGAATAGATGAAGACGATGAAAAATTACAAAACTATAGAAATCATGACTTACATTACATTTATAACAGGTTTTCTTCTTTGGGAAGATTTAGGAATTCAATGGCAAACTTTTAAAATAAGTCAAATTCTACACTTTTTAGTTTCAATTGTAATTACTGTTTTTTTACTCTTACCTTTTATGTTTTCTCATGTTAAAAAACACAAAAAAACTATCTTAAAATCTAAAAAATCTTATAAAAAAAGAAGACAAACTTTTTTAGGTATTTTAATGGGTATTACTCTTTTAAGTTTAATTATTTCTGGTACATATTTATTTTTTGTAGGAAATAGAGGTGGAGACACATATGGCATAGTATCAAACTTTGTTCATTTTTATTTCTCTTTCTTATTTGCTTTTTTAATTATTTATCACTCTTACTATTTAGGAAGAGATGGCGTAAGAAAGGACAAAGATTTTTTAAAAAAACTTTTTAATAAAAAAAGCGAGAATCAATGATTAGAAATATTTTAATTACAGTAATATTATTTACGAATTTATTAGCAAATACTAGCTCAAATGCCTTGTATATTACAAAGAATCAAGATTTTATTTATTCTGCTAATTTAGATGGAGGTTCAGTTACTAAAACCTCATTAAAAAAATCTGAAGTAGTAAATGAAAATGTATTAGGTGAAGATTTAAGACGTATTGCTTTTACAAGTGATGAAAAACAATATGCCGTAACTGATTATGGAAAAAACTCAGTTTATATAGTTGATACTAAAGATAACTCTTTAATTAAAACTATTAAAACTCCCTCTCAACCGCATGGTATTATTTATGATAAAGAAAAAAAATTTTATTATGTTGCATGTTTTGAAGACAATAAAATTATAGTTATTAATCAAAAAAATCTTAAAATAGTCCAAGAAGTATCTACCTTAGAAACACCAAGAGGCTTAGCTTTAACAAAAGATAATAGACTATTAGTCTCACATGCTTTACTAGGTAAAGTTTCTATTTATAAACTTATTGAAAATGAAAAACCAATTGATTCAAAACCAATTACAGTTATTACTTTACATGAAACACAAAATGAAAAAGAGAATATTTCTCAAGGATTACCTAGGTATTTAGATGATATTGAGATTACACCTAACGGAAAAGAAGCATGGTTGCCTCACCTTCTATGGAATGTTGACCATAAATTTCAATTTCAAAGTACAGTTTTTCCAACTATCTCTATTATTGATTTAACTGCTTATAATGAAAAAGAGCTAGAGATAAAAAGAAAACATCTTTTCAAAGAGATTAATATCTTAACTAATTCAAATAAAACAATGATTATTTCTAATCCTTGGGATTTAGTATTTTCACCTTCCGGACATAAAGCCTTTATAACTTTAGCAGGTAGTGAAGACCTTTTAGTTATGGATATAAAACGTTCTACTCAAAATAAAAGAAGAAAATCAAGACAACATAGAATCAGAAAAAAAAGAGCTGGTTCAGGTGCAAGAGCAGTTCAAATATATAGACATTTACCAGGTTCAAATCCTAGAGCGATGGTTATTTCAAAAGATGGGGAAAAGCTATACGTACAAAATGCAATGAGTTTAGACATGACAAAACTAGATACTGGAGGTAAAAGTACTTTTTCAAGAGTAACTATTGATAAAGAAGTTTTTGTAAAACTTGTAAAAAACGACCCTTTAGATAAACAAATGCGTAAAGGAAAAATGTTATTTAATCTAGGGAATAGCGATAAATACAAAAACAATCCTATGACAGGAGACTTTTGGATGTCTTGTGCATCATGTCACTTTGAAGGCTTCAATGGAACAAATCGTTTTATATTAAAAGATTTTAAAGTAAATAAATTTGAAGATGCAGTTCCAGGACATAGAAATTTAGAAAGCTTTTTTTCAGGAGATTTTGTAGCAGATTACGTAAGGGTGATTAAACAAACTCAAGGAGGATTTGGAGCAGATAATAATGAAGTGATTCCTATTGTTGATGAAAAAAATCCTAGTGATGAAGTACGTGAATTGTTAACTTCTTTACATAAATATGTACAAGCACCAGAAAATTTACCTTTTATGTCTACTTGGATTAAATTAGAAGATGAAAAGAAAAAAGCACATGAAGAAGATTGGTTAAACTCTGCATCTTGTAAACAATGTCATCCTACTATTTTTAAACAATGGGCAAACTCTTCTCACGGAACCGCTATGGATCATCCTTATTATGAGTTTCAAGAAAACCTAGCTGCACAAGCAGAAGGAGAAAATTTTAGAGCTTTTTGTAGAGGTTGTCATATGCCACAGCTTTTACTAACAGGAGATAATCCTTCAACATATAAGCTTCAAAATAGAATGCATGAAAAAGATGCAATGAGTTTGCAAGAAGCACTTAAAAAAGGTGAAACTCCTGTTGAAGCTGGAACAAGCTGTTTCTTTTGTCATAGAATTAGTAAAGCTAGAAATGCAGGTGGTAATGCTGATTTGACTGTTAACTTAAAAGATAGAGATAAATACTTTTTTGAAAAAAGCTCAAACAAAATAATGCAATGGGCAAATCAAAAATCTATAAATGCAAATCCAAAAGCACATAAAGATTCGTATTCAAATAAAGACTTATATCAAGATTCACTATATTGTGCTACTTGTCATAATGAATTTATACCTGGAACTGGTTCTAAAATAAATGATAACTATGGAGAATGGTTAGCCTCTTCTTTTAATAATCCATCAGATAAAAGTAAACATCGTACTTGTATTGATTGTCATATGAAAGCAGATATTTCTAATATAGGGACAAATGTAAATGGATATTCAACCCAAGGTGGAGAATTAAAAAAAGATGTTAGAACACATCACTTTACAGGAGCTAATGATTATTTAGCTGGATTAAGAAGTGATGAACATAGAAAGTTATCAGTAGACTTATTAAGAATTGCAACTATTTTAGATGCAGAAGTAAATGATGATAAACTTACAATACGTGTAACAAATGATAAAGCTGGGCATATGTTCCCAGGTGGAGCTAGAAGACAGATTTGGTTAGAGATCACTGTAAAAGATAAGTATGGTAGTGTTGTATATCAAAATGGTCATTTAAAAGGTAAGGATGTTCCAAAAGATGCAAGAGAATTTAAAAAAGTATTAGGAGACAAAGATGGAAAACCTGTAGGTCTACATTTTTGGAGATATGAAAAAATGATAAAAGATACAAGAATCCCTGCAGATGGATATAGAGACGAAGTATTTGATTTACCTTTAAATATCAACTATCCTTTACAAATAGAAGCTAGACTTTTATTTAGAGCTTTTTCTCCAAAATTAACCGATAAAGTAAGAGCTGCTTTTCCAAAAAGAGATATTCCATATGCTCAAGTAATTGAGATAAATAAACTTGTAAAAAAAATAAAATAAAAGATAGTTTTTTAAATTTACGTCAAAGACTAAAAGTTTATGCTAAGTCTTTGGCGAAGATAAATATATTACTTTATACCAGTGAAGTTTTTTTTATTTTTTGACATCATATTTTCCTTTCAATATAACAACCTCTCCTAATTATATAAACATAAATGTAGATGTTTCAAAATATACATATCCTAATACTCTTACTTTTTTAGGTTCTTCAATATAGAAATATGGTATTACATAACTAAACTTTTTTCTATTTTCAAGATCTCTTATAAGTCTTTCAGATGAACACTCTTTTTTTATTTATTGTCTAGTTCATAGAATCCATTATTAAAGTCTATTATCAATAATAAACTCAAAACTATTATCTTGATCATCTATTCCAACTCTTTTAATTTATCAAAATATAAGATATACATTATCCAATACTAACTTATTATAATATACATTATTAAAATGTTTTTGATTATTTTTAAGTTTATATTACTCTATTCTTTGATAAAAGAGGAAGATGTTTATAAGGGGAAACTAGAAGATTTTGTATATGAATTTAATCAAGCTGTTTTTTAAAACTTATCTTGATTAAAACTAACTCTTCCTAAATCTATAAGCCAAGTATTTAATTCTAATAATTCTCTTGTCGTAAGACCTCTATTATTTGCTATTTTGGAAAAAGTATTTCCTGATTTTACTTTGTAAGTTTTTTGATTTCCTATATCTAATTCTTCTCCAACTTGAATAAGAACTTTTGATAATAAAACTCTCTTTGCTGATATATTTTTTATACTATTTTGTATTTTTGATACTACTTTTTTAGTTTTATTTTTTTCATCATTGAATGGAGTCTTTACTTCTATTTTATTTTTAGTCTTTGTTTTACTTTCACTGTTTTTAGACAGTGTAGTAAGTTCTTCTTTTTCTTTTTTTAAATCTTTTTGATCTATCTTTTTAGTATTAAAATCTAGATCCTTAACTCCTAAAATTTCCATCTGTTTTTTTATACTCTGCTTTGTGATTTTTGAACTATGAAAATCAAGGTCTTTATTGATATTATCTATTTTATCTTCTATTACAGTGATATTATCTATATTTTTAACCTCTTTTAGTCTATTTATCATTTCAGTTTTATTTTTACTTTGTGATATATTTTCTTTTATATTAGCTATATCATTTTTGACACTTTTAAACTCTTCTTTTAATATGATTTTATTTTTATAATACATATCTTTTTGTTCTTCATCTTCTAAATAAATTTTTTGTAATTCGGCTTTGATTCTATCTTTTTGAGCTTTATACTTATAGCCTTGAAATAAATTTATTTTAACTTTTAAGCCTAATAAATAATTCTTTCTTTTTAAGTGTAAACTATCATTAAAACTACTCTCGTCATCTTTATACAAGTTATAATTTCCAAAAAAAGCTAAGCTTGGGTATTGCTCTTTTTTAACTAGCAATAGCTCTTCTTTTTTCTGTTTTATTTGATCTTTATATTTTTTTGACAAAAAGCTTTTTTCATATGGTATATCTTTTAATACATTGTTTTTAAAAGATTTAAAGTTTGTATTAATACTATATTGTTTATTCGTATAAAAATTTATCTCTTTTATACTTTTGTTTATATTAGTTTTTAATGAAGATATCTTTCTATCATACTCCACTATTTTAATAGCCTCATTTGCTAGACTTAATCTATCTAGTTGATTGGCCTCATACAATCTCTTTTTTTGAGCGTAGATATTTTGATTGAGTTCTTTTGAATCTTCTATATGTTTTAACTCTTTTTTATTCTTTAATATTTCCAAATAATACTTTAAAAGATCTAGTTTTAGTTTTTGGCTTGTCTCTTCTATCTCATAATCTTTTTGTTTTTTTTGTATTAGAGATATTTTTTTGAGTATGTCTCTTCTTCCAAAATCATATATATCCCAATACAAATCAAGTTTTGTAGAATTTGCATATTTTGTTTCATCTGGAAATATTGAGTCTCCTATAGAAGAGAGTCCAGAGTCTTCATTTTCTAAATCTTTATTGTATTGTGTATCAAAAGACAAAGATAGACTTGGATAAGCTTGATATCCATATTCTTCTTTGTATTTTGCATCTAATATTTGCTTATCAAGTTCAAGCTTTTTCAAAGCTTTATTATAAAAAATTGCCTCTTGTACTATTTGTTCATATGAAGTATCTTCTACTGCAAATAAATTTAAACAAAAAAGAAGAAGAGTAATAAGTTTTTTTATCATCTAACACTCATTCCTTCATCAAGATATCTAATTAGTGGATATATAAAGAAATTAATAACTCTTCTTTTTCCTATTTTAACTTCTGCTGTTATACTCATACCTGAATTTACTCTATGTTTTTTCCCAGCATATTCAAGATAGTATCTTTCTGGTTTAATAAAGACTTCATAAACTAAGCCTTTTTTTTCATCTTCGATTGCATCATCTGAGATATGAATTACTTTTGCATCTATAAGTCCATATTTTTGGAAGTTATAAGTATCTACTTTTACATAAACATCCATATCCTCTTCTATAAAACCTATATCTTGGTTTAGAACTTGTACTTTGAATACTAAAGGTTTATCTTTTGGTATTATAGAGAGAAGTTTCTCAGCAGGAGTAACAACTCCACCTTTTGTATGTACTAAAAGTTTTCCTATATATCCATCTACAGGAGATTTGATAAATTGCTTTTCACTTTTAAATTTTATCTCTTTTATAATAGTATTAATTTCAACTAGTTTTGTTCTTTTTTGACTTAGTTCCTCAAGAAGTTTATTTTTATACTCTTGTTTTACTACTTTTAATTGATTACTCAACTCTTGAAGTCTTGATTTTAGACTTTTTATCTCATAACTTTTAATTTTTATTTGTTCTTCATACTCAATTACTTGATTTGAAGCGTTTTCATAATCTTTTTTTGCAATTATGTCTAAAACTTTATAAAGTTCATCTTTAGTTTTTTTAGCACTTTTTAAAAGCATCCTTACTCTATTTATATCTTCTTGATTACCTTTTATCTGATTTTGAATCTGAGAAGTTTGATCTTTTATTATATCTTGTTGTTTTAAGTGTGCTTCTTTTGTCATAGTATAAAGAGATACTTGGGTTTGTAATACTTCATGATTTATATTTGAAAAAGAGCTTACATTAAAATCACTATTATTGATTAAAGCATTTAATCTTCCAATCTCTAAATTTAAAAGGCTTGAATTTTTATTCTGAGCATTTAGATTTGCTTTGTTTAAAGAAGGATCTAAAAGCATGAGGGTTTGACCTTTTTTTACTTCTTGACCCTCTTCTACTAAAATAGATTTTATAACTCCTGTTTCCATAGGTTGAACTATTTTGATCTCACCTGTTGGCATTGATTTACCTTGAGCACTTACAACTATATCTACTTTTGCAAAATATAACCACAAAGACAGGCAAATCATAAAAGCTACAACAATCCAAAGTAACCATCTAGAAAGTGGACTAGTAGGTCTCTCTTCTAACTCAACTAATAAAGGTTTAAACTCATGTTTATCTTTTGTTTCATAAATTTTTTTCATTTTATTACACCTTAATCTTGTTGAGTCCATAGATAATGATAATAGCCTTTTGCATTTAGTAACTCATCATGAGTTCCTTTTTCAACTATATTTCCTTTATCCATTACAACTATTACATCACAATCTTTTACCGTACTTAACCTATGAGCAACAATAAACGTAGTTCGTCCTTCTTTTATTTTAACTAAGTTATTTTGTATAATCTTCTCAGACTCATAATCAAGTGCTGATGTAGCCTCATCAAAAATTAAAATTTTAGGATTTGTTAAAAGTGCTCTTGCTATTGCTATACGTTGCCTTTGACCTCCTGATAGTGCTGTTCCTCTTTCTCCCACTTCTGTAGAATAACCTTCACTAAGTTCTGAAATAAACTCATCTGCTCCTGCTACTTTTGCAACTGCTATTATGTGTTCCATAGGAGCATTTGGCTTAGATAAAGAGATATTATCTTTTATAGATCCAGAAAAAAGATAGTTTTCTTGAAGTACTACTCCTATATTGTTTCTAAGCCATTTGGGATTCATATGTCTAATATCTATACCATCTATGTATATAGCTCCATTTGAAGCTATATATAATCTTTGTATTAGTTTTGTAATAGTACTTTTTCCACTTCCACTTCTACCTACAAGACCTACACTTGTTCCTGCTTTAAAATCAATACTAAAATTGTCTATTACATTAGGGATAGCTGGATTATAAGTAAAGCTTAAATCATCAAATCTTACTTCACCTTTTATACTAGGTAAAGTTATAGCCTTTTCATCTGTTTGTTCCATAGGAGTATTTAAAATATCTCCTATTCTATCTACAGAAAGAAGAGTTTGTTGAAATTCATTCCATAAGTTTACTAATCTTAAAATTGGTGAAGAAAATTGATTTGCAAACATTTGAAAGGCTATTAACTGTCCAACACTTAGTTTACCCTCTAAAACTAAACCAACTCCAAGATAAAGCATACTTATTGTCATAAGTTTTTGTAAAGCACCTGAAACTCCACCTAAGATATTTGATAAATTGTTTAGATTAAAACTTGCGGTTACATATTGGGCTAATCTATCTTCCCATTTTTTCTGCATAGAACCTTCTAAAGCCAAAGACTTTACTGTTTGTACTCCTGTAACAGCTTCTACTAAATATGAGTTTGAAGCAGCTCCCATTTGAAATTTTTCTTCAAGTCTTTTTCTTAAAATAGGTGTTATTGAAAGATTTATAATAGCAATTGTAAAAACAAAACCTAAAACTACAAAAGTAAGTTTTACACTATATAAAAACATAACAGCAACAAAAACTCCAGAAAAAAGTATATCTAAAATAAGTGTTACTGATTTGTTTGCTATAAAGTCTCTAATTTGGTCAAGTTCTCTAACTCTTGCTATAATATTACCAACTTTTCTTTTTTCAAAATAGACTAAAGGAAGTGCAACTAAATGATAAAAAAGTTTTGCTCCTAACTTTGCATCTATTTTTGAAGTAGTATGCGCAAAAATATAATTTCGTACTAAATTTAAAATAAGTTCAAATATTGTAACTACTATAAAGGCGACGGCTATAACATTTAAAGTGGTTATAGATCTATGTGCTAGAACCTTATCTAAAATAACTTGAGTAAAAAGTGGAGCTACTAATCCAAACAATTGAATAATAAATGCAGCAATTAATACTTCACTGATAGCTTGTTTATATTGTAAAATTTGATTAAAAAACCAAGAAAAGCCAAACCTTACTTGTTTACTTAAATATCTTTGCTTTAAAACTATTGTTTGATTAGTAACAAGATTCTTATACTCTTCAAAGCTTAAAGGAAAAGGATTTTTAGAACTCATATCAAAAACTAAAACTTCTTTTTTTTCTTTCTCAACTTTTAAGATGGTTAAATATGAACCATCTTTTTTTAAAGCTATTGCTGGAAGAGGATAATTTTGAGCTATTTTGTCTATATCTAAAGTTTTGATAGAGGACTTAAAGCCCTCTTTTTTTGCTACTCTCGTAAGCTCCTGTATGCTAGGTTCTTCTTCCCCTAAAGCATACTCTTTTATAATACTTCTGCTATCTATAGCAACCTGACTTAACTGACCTACTACTTCTAAAGCAACTAATGCCGATTGCAAATAAACACTCCTTAAGTATTAAATGACGATGTAACAATATTCATCAAGGTTTGATTTTGTCTAGAATCTTCATCTAAAGCCATATCAATACTGCTATCATCTCCATAAGCGCTAATACCTTGAATGATTTGATTCATGTCATTTCTAGATAGATAATTACTGTCAATAACTTGAAGAGTCCTAAGATCAATACAACCACCCCCAACAGATGGATCTGGTAGAACAAGTAATTCATCAACTAGAGGACTAGGTCTAAGATCAATACAACCACCCCCACCAATAGATGGATCTTCTGGTGTAACACTAGGATCGATCAAAAAGTCAATAGAATTATCAATATTTGAGGTATCAATTGTCGAGCCATCTACTGTAGAATCATCATTAGCTGTATTTGGATCAATATGGTCACTACCTGATTCAGAAATTGTGTTTGGATCAACCTGTAAATCATCAGATACTTCTTGGTTTAGGATGATATCTTCATTTTGTATTTCAGGTCCAGCATGTGCAG
>JAAETO010000075.1 GCA_024228275.1 Arcobacter sp. | reverse complement strand
CATCTAAAGAAGGCATCATTATTAATCCTTCTTCCCATGCAATAACATCTCTCCCAATAAAGTCGCGTACAATAATTTGTTTTAATGGAAGTGTATCTTTACAGCAAGGTTCAGTTAAAAGATTAAAAATCTCTCCAAAGAAATCAGCTGATTTTGAGTTAAGAGTATTATTTTCTTCACTTTTAATCATGTTTATTTTAGGTTAGTAATTTTCAAATTTATTTTTTAAATGTAAAATTTATTTCGGTTTTGAAAAGGTAAAAAATATTTTTATTTTTTTTTATTTTAACTTTTTTTATTTTATTTCGGGTAACGTTTTCTGACCCTCACGTTATTTTTTTTTCGAGTAGAAAACTCATTTTCAGAATCTGAAAAATCAGAATTTTCTTCAAAATCTTCTTCATTATTTGTTTGGCTATATCGCCAGTACTCTTTTGAACCAAGTTTATATTTTAACTCAGGTGTTGCTTTATAAAAATAAACACAATCCGAAATATTATAACTTAATGAAGTTTGATCTAATACAAGACACTCATGATCATTTGTACAACTCTGCATTACTTGGTCGAAACTTGAAAAATTTGGAAATACACCGGCAAAATAAGTATATACTCTTTCTCTGTTTACTCGAATATTATCTCGTAAAACTACGACATAATCAATATTTGCTCGTAAGTCGGGTGGTACATCCATTATCCATTGTGCCGTTACTATAGTAAAAATTCCATCATGACGACCATTCATAAACACCCTTCTAGTCATTTTTGATTTAACAAAAGATTTATCAAACATTAAATCATCATATATTGCAAATGCAGGTTCAACTGTGCCAGTTTTTCGTTTTACTTTTTTCTGCATAGAAAAAAGATCTTTCGTTATTTTGTCATCGTAAGAATAATGAATGAAACATGAGGGTATATGATTACTCCAAAACTTGTTTGCTTTTTCAGTAGCCGAAATACAAATACCTCTTTTTACATCTCTTTTGTAACTCATCAAATCTTCGGCTACAGTTGACTTTCCTGATCCTCTTCTTCCTACAATAAGAATAACAGCACCATCTTTCATAGTAGAAGGATCCCAATATTTTATATCTAAATTCATTATTTAATAACAAATTAGATATAAAAGTTTACTTAATTTTTACAAAGAGTCGATTTAATTATTGAAAAAATGAAACTGCAAATCAAAATTTCAAGAAACTATCATTTAAAATCGAATTTATTCTAATATAATTCAACTTTTTTTATTTTATTTGATTTATGAGAATTCTATAAATTTTTTTTTTTTTTTAAAATTTTTTTTAATTCAAATCCAAAACTTAAATAAAAATAATTTAAAATGAATTCGAATTTAAATAATAATCAAAATGAGAAAGATGAAATCAACAAATCTATTGTAGAAACTTTACATGAAAACAAAAAAAGACCAGTTAATTTAAAAATTCAAATTAATAATTTAGAAAAATTAGAAGATATTGCTACTCCAAAATCAACGGTTTCTATTAAATCAATTGGCTCTTTATTTTCAATTCCAAATACCACCGATTTTTTAGATCTTGATGATATAAATGACAATTCAACTCAAATTGATAATAAAAGTTTCAATTCAACTTACCCTTCTAATTTAAATTCATCATTTTCAAGTGCTGTTGACAAAACACTTAAAGAGCTTTTTACGCATGATCCTTATTCTATTACAACTTCTTCGTCTTTTTCAATTTCAAAAAAAAGAAAAAGATCTGAATCAAATGAATTCGAAGTTAACAAGAAAATTGGATTTTCAAATATTCATGATGATGAAGATAAAGAAAATTATATTTATCTAGAATGGGATGAAAAGCCAGTCGAATATAGATCAAAATATGGTGTTTTTAACGATGAAAGGCAAGAAAAGTTAGTGAAAGAATTACTTGAAAAATGGATTGAACTTGAAATAAAAGGACCAAAAAAAACTTCAGATGAATATCAAATAAGACTTCTTCGAGCAGTAAGAAATTGTTGTAATTCTAATCAATGGATAGAAAGTAAGGAGTTTTTAAGAAATAATTCATTATATTATAATTTTTTCCCAGGTGATTTCAATCAAACTAAGTCAAAACAAAATTGTAACAGAGCATATAATGATCATAGAGTTTTTTTTGATCCCAAATTGCCTTTTGTTACCAGATCAAGATCTCAATGTATTGATTCACGTTTTTTAAAGCAAAATGAAGCATCAAAAAGATGGAAAAAGAGACAATTAAGAATCAACCCAGTTTATATAAAAATATATAAAGAAATTCAAAAAAATAATCAAAATTAATTAATTATAAATATATTTATTTTATTTTTTAATTATTCAGAAATTGACCAACTTAAATTTGAAAATTCTTCATTAAAAGAAGCACTATATTCATTTGGCGGAGTTTCGGGCCATGGTTGAATATCTCTAAGATTCGTAAAATTATAAGAAAATTTATTTATTCCATTGTTTATTTCTTTTGAAATTGGTAGATCTTCTTCAACTATATTACCAAAATCTTTGAATGATATTTGATTTGCTTCTAAACCCATTTGGTTACACCAAGTTTCAAATGAGTCAATCATTGATACCATAAAATCGGTTGCAGCATATGCCGTTTTATACATATCCATTAAAAAAGAATTAGTATTTTTTTTCATTTTACAACTTTTAAAACTTTTTTCACACTTTATTGAAATCGTAGCTGCAGTACCAGGTGACATTTTAACATTTCTTCTTCTTTTTTTTAAGTAAGTTAAATACTGTTTTTCTTGTTTTGCCAAATTATATTTTTTTTTTCCATTAAATTTTCCATATTTTTCTTTCCATTCTTCAAATGAAAGCTTACAGCTAACATCAACAGGTCTTAAATTTAAATTCATCCATCCCCTAGATTTAGTTTTAAACGGAGTTAAACTTGGACTTAATTTTTTTTCCATATTTTTTTGAATTTGGTATTTGTTTTTTTTTATAAAAAAATACTATAATTGCAACTAGAATAATTAATAAAAATGATCCAATTAAAATCATAAACATGAAGTTATCATTTTCTTCTTTTTCATTTGATAACTCTTTTATAAAACCATCAGGATAAAAGAACTCGTATGGTTTTATTTCTTTTATTTTTTTATTGTAATGATTTTTAAAAAATTTTTTCCTGTCGTCACTTCCTCTAGCCATCATATGAATAATAAACGTATCATTCCTTCCTCCTTTTAATTTTCCTTTAGAAGGTAGTTCATTAAATGCAGAATTTATTACGTCATATTTTAACACAAGTATATTATCTTTTAAATTATTTTTATTTTCATCATATAAACTCATTAAAACGTCTTGTTCATGATATCTTTCTTTTTCTTTTCCCATTGGATTTTCCCACCAAGTTTTCAGAAAATTTCTAGACCAGTCGTTATTTTTTATGGCGAATGATCCCGTATTAACAAAAATACTATTTGGTTTTTTATCAAGCGTTGATTTAGATTTATTTACTGAATCATCTGAAATTATAATATTTTTATTAGCACTGTTTGGTTTTATAATATCTTCAAGTAGATTCTTATTGAAATCATTAAAAGTTGCATCGGAATCGAGCCAAAATACATAATCATGATCTTTTTTTTCTAAAACTTTCCATACTGCAAAAACTTTGTCCCATTGTGGTGCTCTATCACTTAAACGATCACGTATAACAATTACTTCATAATTATTTTTAAAAGCATACATATTCATAACTGCTGTAGCATACGAAGCATATGATTTTATTGGGTTATCATACATTGTAACAATTGCTACTTTTTTTTCAGGAGATACTGTTCTTGTATTATATGCTATTTCAAAAATTTCTTGAGGATTTAAATCTTTCTTTTCTTTTGAAATTTGTTTATTCTTAATACGGTTAAAAATTTTTTTTCTTTCTTCAGTGCTTTTTTTCATTAAATGAACGACAAAATTATCACCATTTGTTCGAGCATATGGACTATTAAAAGCGTTCATCGGTAAAACTTCGACTTTTCCTTTACTTAAACAAGACATTTCATCATTTTTTAACATGTCAACAAACTTATCTTGATCTTGGAGTGGAGAGTTTTTTTTAAAAACACCTGCTTCGTCAATCCATTTATTAACAAAAGCTTTAGTCCATTTAGTGTTTTTGAACATCATAGCACCTGTGTTTACAAAATAAGGTTTCATGTTATCTTTTTCATCACTTTTATTTAAACCGTCATGGCAAACAAGTATATCAGCGTTAGGATAAATTTTACTAAAACTTGTTAATTTTATATCGTTTTGATTAAAAGCAGCATCAGCATCAAGCCAAAATATATATTTATCATTATTTTTCTTTAATATATCTCTTGTCATTACAACTTTTTCCCAGTGGGGATCCCAAGTTCCTTTGTCTAAAGTATTCTTAGAGTTCTTTATCCATTTATAACCATGTTTTTTACAATATGCTTCATTTATACTTGATGAAATATCAGCATATTCTTTTACGGCGTCATCTGCAAATGTATATACAATCATTTTAGTATTAGTTTAGAATTTTATTTTAGCTGCTTCAATTGCCTCAACAGGTTTCCCTTTGAAAACAAATTTGCAATTTATTGTACCTAATAGACGATAATGTATATTTTTTAAAACTAGTACTATGTAGTTATTACCTTTAGGTTTTTCAAATCTTATTTGTTCAACACCATCGCTTATTATAACAACGTTAATTCCTGTATATTCTTCAAGTGCAGCTATTGCCATATCATCTCCATAATAAAGTCGTGTCATTATTACTTTCCGTAAATCTTTCAATGTATTTACGTTTTCCATAAAATAATAATCTTTTAATATATCATAATTTTTATCATTTTTAGCAACAAGATATATAGTTTTTAAAGTTTCTAATTTATCTTTGTCCATACTTTCAGATACTTTATACCGAAGCTGTTTAATAGTAGTTTTCACTCCTATACTTTCTAAGGCTTGTTTGAAACAATAAAATAAACAATCACCGTTACCCGGATTTTCAATTAGTTGAAATTGGTTTGAATTAAAATTTTTAATTTTTAAATTCTCATTAATACATTTTACTGTTTTTCTTTGTAACTTATTGTAAGTTAAAGCTAAAGCAAATATTCCAGTCATTGCAATAACTAAAAAAACTAAACTTTTATCCATCTATTATAAAAATTAAAAAAGAGAAAATTGAAACAAAAAAAATTATTTTAAATAAAACTTTAATAAATTAAATAGTACAAACTGGACAATCTAAAGCTCCTTGTTTGCCGTAAGAAATAATTACATTCGGACCAACTGGTTTTGTTTCACCAGAAAACTTTAAAATTGGTTCAGGTAATTGCAAAATTCGCAATTTACCTACCTTATTCTTTACTTGATAATCTAGCACTATCATATTTTTAGGTACTTTAGTTAAACTGTGAGCTGTATTTATAAGCTCTTTAACGTGATTATCTGTTAAACCAAAATTACTATTTACCGTGATTTCTCCGGGTGTACCACTATCTGAAGCTTCTAATGCTCCCATTATTTTCACTTTTCTCATTAATACCTGATTCAATTTATTGGTACCAGTTTTAATAACTTGTGGTGCTTTTGAATTATAAATTTCAGATGAAACACATCCTCTAGTTACACAAAAATCATCAGGAACAGACATTAGCTTCATTTTTTCAGATGGTTTTGGAGAATTAGAATTCTTGTCTTTATTATTTTCATCTTTTGGACGCGTAATCATATAAATTACTACAACAGCTATTATAACAAAAATCACAGAAACTGCAACCAATAATTGTTTATCATTTGATTGCTTTGAATTCTTTTCTGATTTTTTTGTCTCAGTTTTTTTTTTCATTTTTATAGTAAACATAGAAATAAATTGTAAAATTAATTATGTTCTTTACTGTGCTTTATTAGGTACATCTTGTATCAAAACGTCTCTATCTGTATAGTAAAATATCATATCATTATATGAAACAGAATCTTCAACCATTGGATAAGTTGAAAGAAATTTACTGGACTTTATTTTCCAATAACATTTCAAGTTTTTATTCACTTGAATTGGATCACCTGTGTTATATAAATTATTGATTAATCTAGCATCTAAATAATCATGATAAATCATCATATTAGAAACAACTATATCACCTAAGTCTCTGACTGTGTGATCATCTAAATAACCGTTAATTATTAAAGGCAAACCGTCATAATCTTTGATTTTACTACCAAGATTAATTTTGCCTTTTCCATTTTCTGTTCTAGGTAAATATTTTCCATTACTTGAAATATCAAATTTAACAGAGAATTTTGATTTAAAATAGGTTGGCTCAGATGAAGATGGAGAGGGAGAAGGAGTATTATTGTTATTTTCTGAAATTTCGACTCTTTTTTCTGGTTTTTCAAACATGTTATAATGTAAACCTAGTAAAACCCATTGACCATTAGCTGGAACACTAAAAGGTTTCGATTTTATTGTTAAATAATTATTTTCGTCTTTGTAAAGTTCAGCTGTGATCGATTGATCTGGATTATAACTTAACTTCCATATTTTCTTTTTTATAACTCCAAGACTACTTTCATTATATCTTGAAGCAATAGTAAAAGAATTACTTTTTGTTCTTAAAATTTTACACCATATTAAGAATGTAAAAAAACTAGAATTTGCCATTAAACCATCTGAATTCATGGCTTGACCATATGCATTTTTACTTGAAAGGTTTACACTACTTAATTCCAAAGGAGAAGGATTATTTACTGGTGTTGCTTCATCAGGTAAAATCGGAAATGGCAAAGTATTTGCACTTGGAAGATAATCGATTACTTTGTTATTAATTATTCTACTATTTTCTTTTTTTCCAGTATCTTCATCTGCACTTTCACTATCATTATCTCTAGTTGCAAAATAAATTGCACCTCCAAGTACTGCTGTTCCAGTTATAGCAGCTAAACCAAGAAGAGTATTATCATTATTTTTATCTTTGCTTTTAACTTTTTTAATTTTTCCCATTGTTCCTTTTTTACTAAAGAAGATATTTTATATAATCGTATATATTTTCTCCATCAGAAATTCTTTTTAATATTTCATTGCTATCTTCTAAATCAAAACCTATTACGAAATGTAAAAAAAATAATAATGTCAAAGAATTTTCATTCTGCATCTCTTTTAAAAATTTGTAACAAACAAAATATTCATATTTTTTAATTCCTTTATTGTAATCCATTGATTTAACAATTTAACATTTAATTTCTTTCTATTTACTTGTATTATTATTTATGCAGAGAGAAAATTTTGTTTATAAAAATAATGAAAATGAAAGCAACACAAACTATAATTTATTATTAGCATTGTCAATCGGTCTTCTTATTATAGCAATAATATATGCTTTTTTTCCATCTGATAAAAACGGTATTGAACTAAGAGAAAAGTCAAAAGAGAAAAAAAGTGTAGACGAAATTACACCTGCAGAAGCAATTACTTTAGGAGAAGTTGTTGAAGGTCCCGATGGAAAACCAACTATAGAAGTTTCCAATCAGGAAGATCCTGAAGGTAAGGACAAAGTCGTAAAAATTCGAGCAGATCCTGATAATGAAATATATTTTGTATCAGCTTCTTTACCTGATAAAAAGAAAGCTGCAAATACATTAGCAGAAGTAAGCAGAAGATCGCAATATTTGTTACAATCTTTAGATGAAATGTTAGATGGTGGTGGACGAACTATTGCAAAAGATGGTACAGATATAACTGACAATATGAGAAGATTAGTGAAAAAACATTATAAAAAAAGGATTCCGTATGCTGAATATCATAATCCTCATGACAAAACTGTAGGAAGCAATTCTGCTAAAGGAGAATTAATAGAAGTTTGTTTAAGAAATAAATACGACACAAATCAATGGAATCCAGTAAATACAATTTTTAGAGTTCAAGTACATGAACTTGCTCATTCTGCTGACAAAGAATTCAGAGAAGACGGCGATCATGGTCCAGTTTTTAATAGACTTATGAATTTCTTACTTCAAACTTCGGAAAATCTTGGTATTTATAATTGTGCTGAATATAAAAAAAGTGGTAGATCGTACTGTGGTTTAACTTTAACTGAAGTAGATACAGATTGTAACTAATATTATTCAAATTATTTTGAAATAAATTATTAAAGCAATCTAAAAAAATAATTGTAAATATATCGTCTTTATTATATATATAAATAAAAACAATGGATTTCTGTGAAAATCCGGGTACAATAATTAGAGCTAGTGAAGCACGAAAATTATCACAAAGAACTGATTATAAAAAAGATATCAATTATAATCTTACGTTTAACAGATTAATGAAAATTATTGAAAATTCAGCAAAACAAGGAAAAGAATATATAGAATTTGAAACACCGTCTTTTGTTCTTGACGGATCTTTAGCTGATCCAATTCTTCTTGCGAGACAGTTAAAAAAACGTCTGACTCAATTAGAATATAATGTCACAAGAGACAACAATAAATTATTAATTTCATGGGAAACTTAAAAAATAAAAACTTAATTTTGTTATCTTTAATATATGTTACTTAAAAGGATTGAAAACATGTTTGTTATGTTCAGTACATTAATAATTGCTAATGCAGCTATAGCTTTAATAGGAATAAAACCAATCCTGCTTAATATAATGGAATTGACAGTTGGAAAAAATGGTCGATTTTTAATTGAAGCGAATTTGAAATTAATACAAAATAAATTTAATAGATTTACTGGTTTTTATGGTTCAGTAAATCAAGTCTTAGCAACACAAGGAAATTTGAGAAAAGATATCACGCGTGAAATAAAACTGACTGAACCAAAAATTGGTTTTTTTAAAACTCAAGCTAAGTATTTATATAATAGTCTTGATATTCCTAATGAAAGTATAATTGAAGTTCAAGGAAGATCTTTATTAGGAGAAGAATACTGTTTTATTTTAAATATTAATAGTGAAATGTATTTACCATTGTCATCGAACTATTGTCCTCATTCAAAGAAAGTAATTAATGCAACCGTCAACTTTGATAATAAAAAATATGATGTAACAAAAATTTGCAGAAAATGGTCAAATTGCGGTTTTCATCTTGAATCTGTAGTGGAATATGTAACTAGAGACTTTTTAAAAGAAAATAATGATATCGTATTAGCAAGTATTAATGCTGGACCAAGTGATCTATTTCAGTTTAAAGTTCTTTATTCGGACTTAGATCAAGATACTTTAATATTTTATAAATAAAAAATTCTTCTATAATATATAAATAAAATTAAAATAATGGATTTTGATATTGGTAATAAAAATGAACATAGATATATTTGTATGGAATGTACTCAACCAATCTATGTTTCTGAAATAGATAAAACACCTTTTATAAATAAAAGTGTAAAACACTTAGAATATTATTGGATTTCAAGATTAAAAAAATTTTTTAATATTTATAAACCAATACAATGGTTTTTATCTATTTCTTTTCCTTTACTTTTAGTACTTTTAATTGGATTTTCAATAAATTACAATACGCGTAAATATGTGAATACATTAATAACATTATTTGTTTTATTTATTCTTTTGATAAATCGTATACCATTAGATTTATTTCCATATTATAATATTAATGCAATAACAAATGGAGGAAACAAATATAAAGGAGCTGGAAGATTAAGTTTAATTGTGGTAATAATAACTTTACTTATAACTTTTTCAATTGAATTGATTCGTACCTATTTCCAAGATGGTTATACATGTTTTACTAAACTTAATGAAAGATCAGACAGAGTAACTAGACAAATTTCCAGCACTATTTTAATTGTTGTTCCACTTTTGTATATAATTTATATAACTGTTACAGATACTTATACTATGGCCAATTCACCATTAAATCCTTACCACATTAGAAAAAATGGTAAAACAACTTTAAAAGAAGTTGAAGATTATATGAAAGGTTTACCAAATACAAATTTAGAATCAAAAAGAATGAAACAAATTTGGTTTAACAGAAAAAAAATAATGAAAAATACATATAATTAATAAAATATAAACTATTCTTGAAATAAAAGAGCTATGACTGAAATTGATAATATAAATAAAAGATTAGAACAAATAGAAATTAAATTAGATAATATTTTAAATTTGTTAAAGGAAATGAAAATTGGTACTGGAAAAATGGAAAATCATATTGATTTTGTAGAAAATATTTACGATAAAGTAAAATTACCTTTTCATTTTGCTATGAAATCTATTTCTTCATTTTCTAATTTACCACTTCAAATTGAAGATGATTTAACAAGTGATTAAAAACAAATTATTTTAAATTTTATTATTTTCTAAAATATAATAATAATGATGAAAGTTAAAAACAGAAAAAATACAGTAACTTTGAAAAAAAAATTAGAAAACAATAAAAAAACAAATAAAGTAGTTGAAAAGAGTATAATAGGTTATGAATATAGTATTTACTTAGCAAAACTTTATCGTTATAGACAGAATATTCTTATTTATCTTGTTGCTATTAGCTTATCTATTGTTTTTGGATATGAAATATTTAGATATACTGATAAGAAAAAAAGAAATCAAAATCAAGGAAATGATGAAACAAATGAGAAAAATTCTACACGTCCTATTGTTAATCCTATAATAACAGTTCCTCCTAAAAATGACAAGGAAAATGATAACGACAATGAAGATACCGAACCTTCAATTATCACTGCAATTTTAAGTTTACTTGCTTTACTTCCTCCAATTTTGAATGGTGGTTTAGAAATATTACGAAATTCACTTGGTAGTATTATTCAATATGCTTTGATTAATTATGGTTTTCCTATATTTTCAATATTAGCAATACTTGGTTTCGCTTTGACTGTTTTAATAAACGCAACAATAAAGAATATTCCATCTCAACCAGCAGTGTTAGCAATATTAGGTGGTTTATCATCGATTGTTATACTACTTTATTTATTTAAAAAATTCGGAAACAGATTGTTCTTAAAAGGTGTTCAAATTATAGGTAATGAAGGCGACAACGAGGTTATTAATCTTAATTATATTGAGTCTGTTTCTAAAGGTATTAAAGATTTGAGAGTATCATATGAAGGAGAAAATAATAAGAATTTTACTGAATTAATTGCTTCAAACATTCGTGATTTTGATTTATATGTAAAAATGATGGATAAAGAAAAACGTTTTAAAACTAAAAATGAAGCAGTGATTCAAGTTAACACTGAGAGAGATATAAATTTTCAACTTACTAAAGGAATTATAGAAACATTAAAAATTAAATCAGCAGAAACAAAAAATGTTATTGGTAATACTCTCATGCAAGTTAGTGAAACTTTAAAAAATCAAGGTATTACAAATATATCACCTGAAACAATGGAGGTATTGACTGATTATATGAAAAAAACAACCGGTTTAGAAGATATTTCCATAAAAAAAGTTAAAGCATTTATTTTTCTTGGAAGTGAAATAAATTCACTGAAAGAAAAAATAAACAAATTAAATGATAAAGAAAAGCAAAAATTACTTGCTAATTCAGATATTAAAGGATTATTAAAAAATATTGAAGAAGATAATTCTATAACTTCAGATTTAAAACGAGATATAATAGAATCAATTAATACCAAATTAATTGACCAATCATTAAAAGAACTGAATAAATCTAATTCAGCTATGATAGATATTAATTTTCAAGAACTAGCATCAAAATTAACTCTTACAACTACTACAATGGAAAAAATATTTTCAAATGTAAAAGAAAGATTACCCGAAAAAGAATCAGTAGAAATAGTAAAAAATTTTTTAAATGAAAGTTTTAATGTTACTTTAGACAAAGGAGAAACAGCGAAAGAAGCAGTAAAAGATAACTTTAAAAAAGCAGTGGATAAAGCAACAAAGGCTTTATCAAAATATGAAGCTTCTGAAGAACCAAGAGAAAACATATATCTTATTTCAGAACAACTTTCTTCAGTTGGGAGACAATTTGCATCTTTAGGAAATAATATTTTGAAATCTATAAAAACATATAACGAATCTTCAGGTGATTTAGAGAGATATAATCTTGCAGCTGGTTTAGTTAAAAAACACTATAATCAGCTAATTAAATTATATGGTAAAGAAGAAGTTGAAGAAAAAATAGGAACAATCGGTTTATTTGGTAATTTTAATATTTCACCTTACTTGCCTCAAAATTCACAATTCGATAGACCAAGTCTTGATGTTTTCAAAGCTTTATTTTTTCAATCTGAAACCGAAATTAATTTTCAAAAATTAGACACTGATGTAGAAGGTATTGAAAACTCTGATTATAACTTTCAATTTAATCAAATTAAAGATGGTACAATATTATGGGGGGAAACTCCATTGGGATTAAGAACTAGTTTCGATTATCCAATGCGAACTCAAAAAGAGCAAGCTGCTTTTATAAGGGATATGAATGGAAAATTATGGGAAGAAATAAGTGATATAAGAGAAATAAGTGATAAAAGAGATAACTATCAAGGAGAAAAAACTAGCAAAAAAACTAGGAGTTTAGAACGAGACATTTTTGAAGAAAAAGAAGAACTTGATAAATCTTTTATTGACTCGCTTGACAATAATTATGAGAAATTACAAGAAATATATCCAAAAACTATTTTAGAAAAATATATTGGTACTAGAAACTGGTGGAGTAATAAATTTTCTGTTGCTGAACCAGTAAAAATTAAAAAGAATTCAAAAGAATCTATATATGAATTTATCAAAAAACCATTTACTTTTAAAGAAATAACAAATAAAGTAAATGATCACATTTTAAATTCGTCTAAATTGGATATTGAAAAATATGAAAAAAGATTAAAAGAACTAAGAATATGGTCAGAAATTTCTAGAGATTATGAAAAATTTAGAAGAGAGAAGTTGAAAAGAAAAGATATGAAAGATGAATATTCGGATTGGGGAAATATAGAAAATATAGATTGGAATTGGTATGATAAAAAAAAAAAGAAAAGTAATATCGGATTAAAACTTAAACAAAATTATTAAAAAAAATATCTTTATTATTTATAGATTTAAAATACCTAGTTAAAAAATGACAAACTACGATATCAAATCTTCATTCGGATACTTTCCGTTATTCTCTGGTTTTTCAAAATCAGCTTTAAATCCCGCCCAAACTGGATCAACAACTAAAACTAGTCCTGTAGTTGCTGCTGCTGCGGGATCATACGCTATCTCAGCAGAAACATTAGTTGGCGGTTACTTATCATACGATCCATCAGGTGGTGCTGCAAATGCTACACTTCCTACAGCAGCAGATGTAATTGCTATGATCGGTAATTCTCCTTATACTTCATTTAGATTTATCATTGAAAATACAGCTGATGATAATGAAACTATTACTTTAACAAACGGAGGTGACACCAAAAACAACTTAGTCGGCACAATGACAATAGCTCAAGACAGAGCAAGAGAGTTCGTTATTTATGTAAAAGATGACGACGAACTAACTATTACAACTACTGGAACTTATAATCCTACTTAAAAAACTTATCTTTAAAAAAGAAATATTTTTATTTTCGTTTGAAAATTTTTTATTTTTATTTCTTAAATTTTTATTAAATTGCAACTAGATTCACGTCTTCTTACTTATATATATATAATATAATATAATAGGGAGGACGTGAATCTAGTTGTAGTAATTAAAAAAATAATTAAATAATTTCAAAATTAATTTCTATATATAATATTATATCATCCTAAATAGGACAAGCAAAAATGGCATCAACTACAGTAAAATCAAACTTTGGTTATAATCCAGAATATTCAGGTGTGACAGAAAATGGTTTACTACCGCTTTCTTGGTCACCCGTTAAAATTGTTACAACAACAACAGCAGCAGGTGGTTCCGATATTACTTTAACTGCAAATCAAGTTGCAGGCGGATTAATAATACTTGATCCTCAAGGCGCAATTACTGCTACAATGCCTACAGCAGAAGAATTATATAAAGAGCTTGGTTCTTCAATTGGAAAAACAGTAACAGTATGGATTAAAAATGCAGCTGATGGTTCAGAAATTATTTCTGTCGCAGCTGGTACGGGAATTACTGTTAAAGGTACTGTAACAATTGTTCAAAACCATTTAAGAGGATTTAAAGTTGTAATTACTTCTCCAACTACAGCGACTGCTTATAATCTTGGAGCACATACTTTTTAAATTATTTATTAAATATCATTATTCAATATATCAAAATTAATTTCTATATATACTATTATAATCATCCATAAAAGGACTAGCATAAATGACTTATTCAAATAACTCTTCTGAAATGGGATATTTTCCTGAATATGCTGCCGTTACCGAAAACGGTTTGAACCCTGTAGATTCAGTTTCTACTGGCAACAATAAAATTACTACACTTTCAGGTGCATTAACTTTAACAGCAGGAGATCTTTTATCCGGTTTAATCGTTCATGATCCAGCTGGTGGAGCGATTAACTCAACTTTGCCAACTGCTGCAGATTTAATTAAAGCTATGAGATCCTCAGCTGGAACTGGTTTTTATGTTTCCTATAAAAACGATGCAGATGCGAATGAAGTAATTACTATTTTAACTAATACTGGTATGACTTTACATGGTACATTCACAATAGCCCAAAACACAACTCGTAATCTTTTAATTATACAAAGAAATGATACTGAAGTTGATGTTTATTCTTTAGGACAAATAGCTCATTAAAATAATCAATAATTAACTCGTATATAATAATATTATTTATTTAAAAATTTTTTATAATAATGCTTGAAATGAAGCATAATCTGGCTTAAAAATAATTGAACGTGTTGATTTTATAAAGCCGACTTCTTGTGCGAATCTTAACATAGAATCAATATTTAAAAATGCAAACACTTCAGTATATAGCTGTAGTAATGGAGTAGGAAAGGTGATAACCCTAGATTCTAATTTACCATTATTTTGCTGTGCAAATTCATTAACTCGATCACATAATTCATTTGTTAAAGTTCCTTGATTTGATTGATTCGTGTAAGTAATTTCACATTTATAAACACCAGCTACAAGTAGACCTTCAGTTGTCATAGTAATTGTAAAAGTTCTTGTAGCCATTATTTATATTTATTATATATATATAAGAAAAGAAAATGCCTTTACCTTTTTCACAAAGAGAAGATTACACAAGAATTAATAGAATTTTTGTAGATTCTTCTGAGAGAAGTGAAGGGACAGTGAGTAATTACAGATATGACTTAAAGGACGAAATTCAAGAAGTAGTTGGTATTGAGTTAACCGGTTATGCAATTCCAACTACATTAACGCCTACTTTTGTTCCAAATTTAAATGATCAATTCAGATTTGAACTAAAAAGAGGATTATATACATTTGTTACTACTGCAACATTTCCATCTAAATCATATACTTATGAAAATGTTGAAAATCCATATTTAAGCTATATTATAACTTTAAAGCAAATTATGACAGACGCCGTTTTTAATGATCCCGTTTTCGGTAATAATGGAACTCAT
>JAAETO010000074.1 GCA_024228275.1 Arcobacter sp. | reverse complement strand
GAATAAAAAATTATGAAAGCTAATTAATGATTTCTTTTGTAAATGAAATAATATCTCATTTTAGACCTTTAATAATAATTATTAATAAATTATTTAATTTAATAAAAGTTTTTACTATAAAACAATATTTAGTATACAGCTTATATATAAGCTTAAATTATAATAATATTTAAGCTAAATAATATTAACAAAATATTATTTAGATATTATAAATTATATAGTCTGGTTGATATATGAATATATTTACTCTTCTAATAAGAGTAAAGTTGATAGTGGACATTATGTTTAAAAATAAATGATTGTTTGGAATTGTACGACCCGTTTACTGATAAAACTGGTGGTGCATATCTTATAAAGGCAGAAAATATAGAAGAAGCAAATGCATTGGCTTTTTCGACCCTTTGTATACATCAAGTTCGTCGGAAGTTACTGTTTACGAGTGGAACGTATAATTTAATTGTCAAATTTGTTGCTTCATTAGTCGTTATGCGATACGCATAATTAAGTATTTTGAGGTATAAATGATGTATATAGAAATAACTCAAGACTCTATTGGTGTAATAGAATTAACAAACAAAAGTGTAGATGGATTTTTTACTGGTGGCATTCAAACTTGCCTTATTATGGTATTTAAATCTGAAAATGCAACAATATTAGTTCATGATTCTGGACAGTTATGTATTACAAATATTATTGATCTACTATCAAAGTATGGTGAAATAAATAGTGTAACAGTTGCATATGGACCTCATTTTCATGCTAAACATAATTATGAACGATTGCATACTATTTTATCTAATATAAATTTGCTTGGTACTGTATCTAAAATTGAATCAAATTTAATAACATTTGCATTTATCTACCATTTAGATGGTAAGGCTAAGTGCGTAAAAGATCAATATTCAGGCTTAATTATACCAATTCCTGATAAAGCATTAAGAATGTCATGTATTGAGTTAAATAATTTTTTTTTAGAGCCAGATTCTCAAAAATTAAAGCCTTCACTTCAATATTGTAATGGTGCATACCAATCAGAGTTTGGACTAGATTATAATTTAGATGAAATGCTTGAAATATTAAAAAGACAGCCCGACTTTTTCTTTACAAATCTAGCTTTTCTTGAAAAAGCACATGATTTAAATCTTTTAAACTTACCAAAACAGTTATTAGAAGTAGCTCAAAGAAATAAAGTATCAAGATTCATGTTTAAGACAATGAATGACGTAGATATCTTACAACAAAACTTGGAATATAAAGGAACATTTAAAATCGTATAACAAATAATTCAATACTCTTTACTATATATTTTGCGTTGTAATAATTTATATTTATTGAGGTTTACTTCCAGTAAGTAAAAAAATAGGGTATGTTCCATATGGTTTTTGTGCAATACTGACAGTTTTGATTTCTAAATCAATAAATCCAGCTTTTGTTGCTAAATTTATAAACTCTTCTTGATCAAAACCAAAATGGAAAACTCCCGTATCTTCTTTATGAAATGTTCCATCTTCAAGTTCTAAATCAGCTAATGCTATTTTCCCACCTTTTTTTAAGATATTGAAAAAAGTTTGCATTAAAGCTTGAACATCTTCTATATGATGAATAGTCATAGAAGATACAATTGCATCTATAGACTCTTCTTTACTAATTTTATCAATATTTTCTGGCATAATATTAACATCGCAAAAGAATTTTTTATCTTTTATTTTTTCTTCTATTTTTTTATTCATAGATTCAGATATATCATTTGCAATAATTCTTTTTACATGCTTTGACATATGCTCAGTTAATAAACCTGTACCTGAACCAAAATCAAGAATAGTATCATTTTTTTGTAATTCTATTTTATTAGTAATTGCATTTGCAATATTTTTTACATTATCAACTCTTTTCGTATCTGATTCATATATTTTAGATTTTTGATCGAAATAATCTCTTTTCAAATTATATCCTTGAT
>JAAETO010000073.1 GCA_024228275.1 Arcobacter sp. | reverse complement strand
ATTGTACTCAATAACAATGCAACATTTGTGGAGCTGAACAGAAAAATTGTCTAATGCTAACATTTTGTTTTTAGTAATATTCCAGATATTTTCCATATTTTAATTATCATTTTATCTTCAGATAATTATAGAATTTACATTGAATTTATCTTCAGAATATCAAGGTTTTATAAAATAGAATATGTCATATTATTAGTTATTCAATACCCTGCTACCACTAATCTGTAAGGGTTAAGAATTGTACTTCAAATATATCCAAAGTAAAATGAATGGTTTAAAAACTCCACGAATATTCAACTGTTATTGAATTAATTGCCGTACAATTTCAGAATGTTTACGCTATATCGTCCGCTCAGGGTATGTTTATCTCTGAGATACACCTTCTCTATACATGATTGTTTAGTTGTAAATAAACAGTACATTATTTATTAAATACAAAGTTTATATGTTTTTTAATAATTATTTTAAAAAGTATATTGAATAAAAATCTTTCAATTATTTCGTTTAACATTTTAAAAAAAAAATCTATTTTAGTATACAATTTAAAATTTTAAAAAATTGTCAATATTTCTTTTTTGGTATATGGGAGTGTTTATTCTATAATAAATATCATGTCTTTTGGTCTGCCAGAAAAACTACAAAAGGCATATTTGTATATAGAAATGACAATTTCTATGATGCTATTTAAGAGAGAAGTCAGATTTTTTTTCTGAAGATTTTCGGATCAAGGAGCATCTCTTATATGAATAGTTTTGTCTGTCAGGCTTAAAAATGCATAAATATATCAATAAAGAAATGTGAATTTCTCAGATTTTATTTTTTGGAAAAATTTATGTAGTCAATAAGCATATATTTATAAATATTTTAACCATCTGTTTGTCGATAGGCTACCAAAGATATAAATGTAAATATAAAATACAATAGAATTAAGGTTTTGATATTTTTTTCATAACTTCTTTCTAATTCTTTATTGATGATTTTTATGATTAGTGAACATCTGCTCTATAACTCACTTTGTCCGTTTGAACTTATGATTTCTTTGATCAGGTGCACTTCTTAGTATAATGTTGCTTGTGAGGATTATTGACAATAATAAAATTGATGCTATTTTCAGGTCAGGTTAGGTTAAGTAGAGGTTATTTTTTCCCCACAGGGTTATGAAAAGAATTAGGATAGGGCTCCGTAGGGTTAAAGTCCACAGCAAAGGATAAAAATAGGGAAAAGACCCCATAAAAAATTAAGAGGGTTCTTTTTACAATGATACAAACTTATAATTAAGAATTCATATTAACTGCAAAAAGAATAGTTTCATTACATTTACATTTTATTCGCTTTTCCATACATAAATATCTTATGGGTAATGTTTAAATAACAAACATTTTAATCTCAGGGCATAATAAATAATTTTGATAAACTGATTAGTGTAATCAACTAAAATAATCATTGACTTAGTTTTTAAAAATAATATTATTATTATTTTCATACACTTATGTAGGTGGTAGGTATACGCCCTTGAGACCCCCTCCCTTTCCCTTTATCTTCATCCTTCTGTTGCTACAAACTTTACAGCTATTTATAAGTAGTAAGTTTTTTCTTCAACAGTACAAACACCAAACAGTTTCCACGATTTCATAGTACGTGGCAACTAATCGTAGGTGACCCTGTAAGTGTCGGAAGGACGTATTGACCTAACTCAGTTATAGAGTACCTTCGCTACAAAAAATATTCGGATAGAATAATTGAAGATAATCTTTTGGACCTAGTCGGTCTGGTGACATCGCCTCT
>JAAETO010000072.1 GCA_024228275.1 Arcobacter sp. | reverse complement strand
GTACAGAAAAAGTCAAAAGAGGAGCAAAAGGTTCTTTAACATTCACAAGATCAAAAAGTAAAACCACTGCACCTAATAAATCATTTAGATGCGTACTAAACCCTTAATAAACTTTTAAGCATAAGATATTGGATTTTCTTCAAAAATATTAAACTTAGTATCAGTAAAATCTACGATTGGAGAACCTTTTCTCTTTGGTTCTTCTAGTAGCTTATTCCACCACTCATCGAAGAACTTTTCTCCTTGATATCCATGGTTTAACAGAGGTGTTCTTATTTTATAATCATCTAAAATATCATGTATTACTTTTTCACCTTCTTCTTGTGAGACTTTATTACCTGTAGAACTTATAAATTTAAATACATTTCTTGCTTCTTTTTTTGATTGTATAAAATATAGTATTTTTATAATAGCTTGTTCTTGAGTCTCTTCTGTTCTTGTAGCACTTGTTTTTGCTAAATATGCTATTAAAGCTCCTTTTGCTTCTGGAGTAGAAACTTTTAACATAGTATTATGTTTTCCTGCTATTATTTCTCTTGACATTTTTCTTTCATTTGATAAATCTGGAAAATATATTCTCCAAAATCTATCATTAATATTAATAAAATCTTCATATATATCTTCTATTTTTTCAAGACCTTCTTCTACAACTTTAAAGATAAGTCCATTTGAGTATTTAGCTTCTTCATCATCTTGGATATAATTATCATTTATTCGTAATGCTACTAACTGTCCATCTGCTATTGCTTTTATTCCATCAAG
>JAAETO010000071.1 GCA_024228275.1 Arcobacter sp. | reverse complement strand
TTATATTTTTCTAGATTTCTTAAATAGGGAAATAAAAGGTACATCCCATATATTCCTAATAATATAGAAACAATTATACTAAAATCACCAAAAAAGTTATTGATAGGATCATTTAAATCTATCATTACAACTAAACTAAAAAACATGAAAAATACCCCAATAATTGCTTTTTTTTCTAAGTTTTTATTTGTTTCTTTTTTCAATCTTATCCTTTGAAATATTATTTACTATATAAGTTAAATAAGGTTTTACAAAAAGCTCATTTGCTACTGATAATCTTTTATCTCCATCTACAAAAATATCTAAGGCTGTATTTAAACCTAACTTTGTAACATATACTATTTCTGATTCTTGTTCTAATCTAGATTTATAAAAATTTGATAGTCCTCCTACAAATGCAAAAAGAACTTTTTAATTTATACTTATATATGTTCCCATCGGGACGATGGGAAGAAGTGGTTACTAAGAATTTAAGCTTATAAGATAACGTCCTATAGCTCCAGTTTCAGAAGTGGATAAAGAGAACCAAAGACTTAAAAAAAGTGATAGGATGGTGATGATTTTCCACTTAGTACGCCACCAACTTTTCTTTTTATTAAACTCTTTTATGTATTTAACACTTTTATCTTCAGCTAAAAATATATCAGTTAGGTATGCTAAGATTGCAGCAATAATTATATCGTAACTATTACCTTCTTCAAAAGTAGGGAAAAGGAGATATTTAACTATATGATATATTCCTAGATATAAAAAAAGTATAACAGATATTGAAAACCCTGCCCCTATCATTGTTCCTAAACTAAGTCTTGGGTTTTCATTTATATTTTTTGTTCTTTTATTTATCATTTCTTCAGGATTATCAATTCCTCTTTTTGTATATTGTTTACGTATTAAAGGAATATTAATTATTAAAAGAATCAATTTTTTAAAGGGATATAAAATATAATCTATACCATTAAATATTTTAATAGCAGCTCTATAAAAAAAGTAATATATAACATTGTAAAAATATTCTATTTGTTTCATCTATTTTCCTCTAAAGAATAATTATTGATTATCGTGCTTCTTTTTAGCTCTTGTACTTGTTCAACTGCTTCGCTTCCTATTTCAGATAATGCCCAGCCTACAACTCCTCCAACTACTATATATGTTCCAAGTGTTAAAAGTACTCCAGCAGAAAAGGGTAGAGCTACTAGAGCTACTACTGCTAATTTACCAGCTACCGCCCCACCTGCAAAACCTAAAGCAGTACTTGCTACTTGTCGTTCTGTACGTTGTCCAATACCATCAATAAATGTTGGAGTTTTAATACCTTTTTCTTTTAAATATGATTTATCTTTTTCGTGAGCTGAATCGATTTGAACATATCCAATCACAACACTAAGAACAAATGTACCTTTACTTATTCTACTTGACCACTTAGACATACTATAAGTCTTAACATAATGATTACCTGCCCAACCACTTTCATAGTGTTTTAGATTTACACCTTTTGAAGTATTTAAGGCAAAGCTTCCATCTACTTCTTTCATACCTGCTGCTAATCCACCTAGACCATTATTGATATTACCAAAAGTATTAGCAATATTATCTATTGAGGTTCTTGCTACAGCTTGATTTTCTTCATCAAGAAATATTATATCATTACCATCTTGTTTTGTTATTAATTTTGATATTACTTGTCCAGTTTTTGGATTAGTTATATAAGCATTTTGTACATATGTTTGATAATGAAGTAATCCTATAGTATTCATATCATCAGTTTCTAGTGAAGATTGATAGTTTTCTTTTTTAATCTCACCTTTTAAAGTTAATTTTTCTTCTTTTATAGAGTTTCCAATTCTTGGAGTAAATTTATCAATAAAAGACTTATATGAAGTTATATCTTTTGGACGTAATGTTACTGGTGTTATAGATTGTCCATTTTCATCAAAAGTAATATCAAACTGTGTTACTCCTTGCTCATCTTTTAGAAATTCAAAGTTCATATTATTTGCTAAGAGTTCTATTTTAGCTTTAGAACCTCTTGTTCCATGTGCTATTACATTGATTTGTGTTCCTAAAGGAATAAAAGTTCCATTAAGTTTAATACTATTTGTTTCTTCTTTATTCTCTTTAGGAATAATCAATGATTGTTCAGGAAATATAAGATTTGGATTTGATATTCTATTTAATGAAGTGATTTCTTGATATGTAGTATCATATTGTTTTGCTATAGTAGAAAGGTTTTCACCTTTTTTTACTTTATGAATATATGGTTTTGAAGGTTGATTATAAGAAAAATAAAGTTCTGTGATTTCTTCTGGAATAATTTCTAATATAACTTCTTCTTCATATTCTCTTGTTATCTCTCCATCATCATCTGCATCAATCCATGCTGATATATATCTAACATTTTGAGGTTCAACTCCTAGTTCTTTTGCTAACTCTTCAGTGATGAATTTACTTTCTACTTTTCCTATTTTATTTCCAGTGTCTTTTTCTACTTCTTCTTTATAGTCTTTTACTGCTAATTCTTCTTTATTTTTATCTAAAAGCTTTAAAACTGTTCTTACTTTTTTTCCTATTTCAACATTTATTGTTCTTGCATAAATAATTACTTTTTCTTCTAGTGTATATTTATCCACGTTTCGTCCTTAAGTTATTTATAATCTTAGCTCTTTCATCATAAACCAACATACCATTAGCCGCATCTTGAGGTTTTCCATCTATATAAGCTGTAAAGTTTATTTCATATACTTTTTCTTCTTTTAGATTATGGTTTATAATCTTTTTTCCATTGTATTTAGATATATCTTTACCTTCTATTGTCCATCTTATTTGTGCAAGTTCTTCTTCTGTTGGTTCATCTACACTTAATATTGCTGTACATTCACCCTCTTCTTGTGAGGTATGTATTGGTTTTATATCTATTACTTCTAAATATCTTTTTAATTCAGTAATCGTTTGTCCCTCTTTCTCTGGATCAACTACATAACAAAAAGCATGTCCGTATTTGAAGATATTGTCTTCTTCTAAGTTTATAGTCATTTCTAAACCATTTACTGTGATG
>JAAETO010000070.1 GCA_024228275.1 Arcobacter sp. | reverse complement strand
TATAACGTTAATATAGCATTTAAAATTTCAGCTAAATTTTAAAATAAATAATAGTATTTATGATACAATTTTATATGAAAACATATAACTATACATTTCAGAATAATAATTTATCAGATTTAATAGATTATTCATTATTTAAAAGTGAAAAAAACATTTTTATTCAAATATTTTGTGGTCATGGAGAAAGTACCTTAGAATTAATCTCAAATTATTTGTGTAAAAATATACCTCATGCCATTTGTATTGGAACAACTACAGATGGAGAAATAAATGATTCTACTATCTCTACAATGAATACAATTATTTCTATCTCAGTTTTTGAAAAAACATTTATAAAAGCTCATTTAATTCATGGTGATAATTGTTTCAAAGATGGATATGAAATTGCTAAAAAAGTAATTACAAATAATACTAAATTACTAATTACTTTTACTGATGGTACAAGTACTAATGCTGAAGAGTATTTAAAAGGAATAGAAGAATACAATAACCAAATCATAGTTTGTGGAGGTATGGCTGGAGACAATGGAGTTTTTAAACAGACATTCGTATCATTAGGAACACAAATCATATCAAAAGGTTATGTGGCTGTTTCATTAAACTCTGACATCTTAGAAGTTAACAACGGATTCAAGTTTGATTGGATTCCAATAGGATTAGAACATACTATTGATAAAATTGATGGTAATAGAATTTATTCTATTAGTGGTATGAAACCTATAGACTTCTACAAGAAATACCTTGGAGAGAGTGTTACTCAAACGGAATTTCCTCTAATAGTAGAAAAAAATGGTATTTCAACTGCAAGAGCAGTTTTAAAACAACATAAAGATGGAACTTTAAGCTGTGGAGGGAATTTAAAAGAGGGAGATAAAGTGAAATTAGGTTTTGGAGATGCCGAATCTATTATGCAAGATCCACGTAATGCTTTTTTAGATATATTACAAAGGCCTGTTGAAACATTCTATATATACTCATGTATGGCTAGAAGAAGATATATGAGAGACTTAATAAGACTTGAAACTGAACCATTGTCAAATATTGCAACAACTTCAGGTTTTTTTACATATGCGGAATTTTATCATCAAAATGGACATAATGAACTGTTAAATCAAACTTTAACTGTAGTTTCATTAAGTGAAATACAACCTGAAATAACTTATCAAAAAATTAAAATAGATCAAAAAGATAATTATAGTAGGGATGCTTCTTTTGCTAAAACTATGAAATCTCTAACAAATTTAGTACATCAAAGTACACTTGACTATCAAGAACAGAGTAAAAACTTAAAAGAATCTCAACTATATTCTCAAAGATTACTAAAATCTCAAAAACAATTTTTAAAACATGCAGTACATGAAACAAATACTCCATTATCAGTTATAATGGGTAATATAGAATTATATGAAATGGAAAATGGTAAAAATAAATATTTAACAAATATTGAAGTAGCCTTAAAAAATTTATTTTCTATATATGATGATTTGAGTTATTTAGTTAAAAAAGACCAAATTGAATACCCCCGATATGAAATAGACTTAGTAGATTATGTAAGAAGTAGGATTGATTTTTTTTCGCAAGTTGCAAATAAAAAGAATTCAAAATTTATATTTAAAGCTCCTAAAGAAAAAATTTTAATATTTTTTAATGAATCAAAATTGCAAAGGATTATTGATAATAACTTAACAAATGCAATTAAATATACTTACGAAAATAAAAATATTTATATAACATTAAAAAAAGAAAAAGAAATTTTAAAATTTTTAATATCAAGTCATTCTAAAAAGATTCAAGAACCTAAAAAAATATTTCAAGAATATTATAGAGAAGAAAAATCAAAAGATGGTTTTGGTTTAGGCTTAAATTTAGTCAAAAGAATATGTGATGAAGAAGACATAGATATTTATTTAGAATCTAATGAATATTTCACTTCTTTCGCATATATATTTAAAGGTGGAAAATGAAAATATTACTTTTAGAAGACGATATCATGTTAAATGAGGCAATAACGCAATACCTAATATCTGTAGGTCATTCAATACAATCAGTTAAAGATGGAGAAGATTGCGTAAATGTTTTAAATAAGGAAAAATTTGATTTATTAGTCTTTGATATTAATGTTCCTAATATTGACGGTTTAAGTATTTTAGAAGATTTACATAAACAAAAAAGAATAATTCCTACAATTTTTATATCTGCCCTTATTGATATTGAAGATATATCAAGAGCCTTTGATCTTGGCTGTAATGATTACTTAAAAAAACCGTTTCATCTAAAAGAGTTAAATTTAAGAATTGATAAAATTCTTAAAACTAGTCAAATTCCAATGAAACATAAAAGATTATCAAAGTCATATAGTTTCAATTGTGAAAGTTTAACGCTATACTTTAATAATGAACCGCAAATTCTTCCAAAAAGACAACTTCAAATAATAGAACTTCTAACTAATAATCGATCTTTAGTCTGTAATTATGACATGTTTAGAGATTATGTCTGGAATGATGATTATATTGATAATGCGACTATTAGAGCAGAAGTAAATAGAGTAAAAAAAGTATTAAAAGAAGATTTTATTGTAAACGTTAGAGGAATTGGTTATATGGTAGAAAGACCTTAAATAATTAAAAAGTAGATATAAGAATATTTACAGTGTATTTATTATAATATTATTGTCTACTCTGAATTGAATTATTGAAAGAATAAATATGCCTTTTAACTTAAGCAAAATTGCACCTTTTTTATTTGTATGGCTATGGAGTACTGGTTTTATTGGAGCTAAATATGGTCTTCCGTATATTGAACCTTTTTTTATGCTTTTTCTACGTTTTTGTTTTGTTATTCTTGTTTTTTTAATTTTAATCAAAATTTATCAATCAACATGGTTGAATAGAAATCAAAGTATTCAGCAAATAATCGTTGGAACATTGATTCACGGAGGTTATTTAGGTGGTGTATTTTTTGCAATCAAACTTGGTGTGCCAGCTGGTATCACAGCTATTATAGTTGGACTTCAACCAATTATCACAACTGTAATAGGTCGTTTATTCTTAAATCAATCCTTAAATACTAAACAATCTATTGGTTTATTATTAGGTTTTGTAGGTATCAGTTTAGTTATACTTGAAAATACTAGCATTGATACTCAAAATATGAATATATTTGGTTTAACTGCTTGTTTAGTAGCTCTTATTTCTATCTCTTTAGGAACATTATTACAAAAACAACTAGCAAGTAATGTTCCTTTATTAACTGGATCTTTTTATCAATATATAGGTGCGATTATTCTAATTTCGATAGTAACATTTAGTGTAGAAACACAAGATGTCATATTTTCAACGGAATTATTCTTAGCCATGTCTTGGTTAGTAATTGGATTATCTGTGTTAGCTATTTTGTTATTATTATATATGATTAGAGAAGGAGAAGTCTCAAAAGTGACAAGTTACTTTTATCTAGTACCTCCAGCAGCAGTTTTTCAAAGTTGGTTACTATTTGATGAACGGCTAGGAGGTTGGGCTATAATTGGTACTATTCTTACAGTAATAGGCGTTGTTTTAGTTATTAAAAGCAATACTAATAGCTAGTTCAGGAGGATATGGAACAAGATTTAATAAGAATTTACATCATCTATTTAATCCTCATGAAGCACAAAGTGCAAACTTTGTAAATGCAGTTACAATACTAGCTCCTACAGCTACTTTAGCTGATGCATTATCAACAGCCGTTTATGTAATGCCTAAAGAAAAAAGTAAAAAATTATTAAGTTTATATCCAGAAGTAAAAGGATATATATCCTAATGAAAATCTAAAATAGTAAAATTACTATTTTAGATTTTTTATAAAGTTTAAAATCAATCTAACACCTGCACCACTTCCACCAAAGGCATTATATCCCCACGCTTTTTCTTTATATGCAGCTCCAGCTATATCTAAATGTAACCATTTATTTTTATTTTCTTTTTTTATAAATTTATCTAAAAACATACTAGCAGTTATAGCTCCACCAGCTCTTGAACTAGCTGCATTTGTAATATCTGCAACTCCACTTTGTAATAAAGAGGGTAAATATCTGTTATAAGGTAAAAATCCAACTAATTCCCCAGATTCATTTGAAGCCTTTAAAATTTTCTTCTTTAGTTTTTCACTATGTCCCATAACACCTGTTGTATACTCTCCAAGAGCAACTATACAAGCCCCAGTTAAAGTTGCCATATCAAAAATATAATCAATATCTTTTATCTCATCTTGAGCATAACATAAACAATCTGCAAGAACTAGTCTACCTTCAGCATCTGTATTTCTTACTTCAATCGTAGTACCATTTTTAGCAATTAAAACATCATCTGGTTTATACGCATCTCCTCCAATCATATTTTCAACAGCTCCAACAATCCCATGAACTTCATAAGGATATTCTAAATATTTTAAAGCATTCATAATACCTAAAACAGCACTTCCTCCACTTTTATCACATTTCATAGAAATCATACCAGTTCCACTTTTTAAACTCAATCCACCTGAGTCGTAAGTTAAACCTTTTCCAACTAAAACAACTTTTCCTTTAGAATTTTTTGGTTTATATGTTAAGTGTATTAATTGACTTTCATGTCTTGAAGCACGACCAACAGCATGCATTGCATTCATACCATTTTTCTTTAAATATTTTTCTCCATAAATCTTACATTCCAAATCATTTTTAAAAGCTATTTTTCTAGCTGTTTTAGCCATCGTTTTTGGATAATAATCTTCTGGAGTAGTATTAACAATATCTCTAGTTAAATTTACACTTTTACAAATAGTTTTTGTGTTTTCTAACTCTAAAACTAACTGCTCACTAGTTTTTATGCTATCTTCTATATCTATTAAAACTTCACATTTAAACTTATTCTTTTTAGACTTATATTTATCAAAAGTATATTCACCTAAAATTAAACCTTCAACTAATGTTTTTAAATCTAACTCTTTTTCTTGAATAAGTGATATCTTTACTTTTTTGAATTTATATTTCTTTATCTCTTTAATAACTTGAGACAATGTTATTTTTAAATCTTCATCTTTTAATTTATTTGTTCCAACAAACATCTTTTTTAAATCGTTTAAAAAAATACTAGAACCCTCTTCTGCAGAAAAACCTAAATTCTTCAAAACATTTTTCAAATCTTTTTCTAAACTTTTTAAATTTTTAACTAATATAACTTCAACATCAAATTTTTCAATATCTTTGCATAATTCTATTTTCATATTTTTCCTTTTTTAAAGTAAAAATTATTGTACCATTTATAATTAATTAACTCTTAAACTAAATTTAAAAAGTAACAAAATAAAGCTAAAAAAAATGATATATCCGTAAGAATATACATTTTGATTAAAATAAAAGAAAAATTTGATAAAATCAATAAATTAAATCTTTAAAGGCTAAAAATATGAACCTTATTATAAACGGTGAAGAAAAAGAATTTACTGAAAGTTTGACTCTACAAGCAATTATTAGTGAACTTCAAGTAGAAGATAAAGTTATGGCAGCAGCTGTAAATATGGAAATTGTTAAAAAAGAGCAATGGAACAATTATAAATTACAAAATGATGACAAACTGGAACTACTTCAATTTGTTGGTGGTGGATGATTATGAAAAAGTTTTTCATAATTTTGAAAGAAAACATTGAGCCTAAGTAAAGGTAATATTGCGGAAGAAAAAGCTTGTGAATTTCTAAAATTGCAAGGCTTTGAAATAATAGAAAAAAACTATTATGCTAAAAAACTTGGCGAAATTGATATAATTGCAAAAAAAGAAAATATATATCATTTTATAGAAGTAAAATCGGCAAATGAGTATGAAATTGCAGTAAATAATATTAGCTCATCAAAACTATATAAACTAAAAAGAAGTATCTCTTACTATTTACAAAATAAAAAATTAGATGTAGATTATTGTCTTGACGCTATAATTATAGTTGAGCAAGAAATTGAATTTTTAGAGAATATAACTTTTTAAGTTAAATTCTCTTCACTTTTTATATTAGCTTTTTCTTCTAAATATTGAGATATCGTTTTAAATTCACTAATTTCTTTAGGTTCTATATTTACTATTTCACATAAAGATTTAACACCCATCGATAATAAATACTCTAAATTAGAATCAAATGTTGCCTCTTCTATAACCCAAATCTTATCCTTATGAGTCTCAAACATATAGCCCCCATTTGGAATAGGAGTCATAGATAAAACTACTGTATAATGATCTTTAAGGATTGATTCTTTTGTTGAGTACATTAAACCAATATTGTACTCTTTTTTTGAAAATCCTCTAATTAAAACAACAAGAACTTTTTTTTCACCTGATTTTGAGGTATTAAAAATATTTATAAGCTCTTTTATAGTTGAATAACCTGGTATTTTAGCATATACTTTTTGTACAAAATTAACTAGTCCAGTCTCGACAAAAACGCCTAATACATAAGCAAAGAAAGCCAATAACGCTAAGCCTATAAAAGTCCAAAGAATAGGAAAATTAGTTGGCTCAAAACCAACTATTTTAAATAAATTACCTGTTAAAATATCAATTTTTTCATATATCCAAAGTACAATAATAGTAATTGCAGCAATCGGAGCTAACCAAAAGAGACCTTTTAATATAACTGTTATAATATGATCTTTACCATAAGACAAGTATTCTTTTATTTTTAAAAACATTTTATCACCTTCATTAAAATTAACTATTATATAAAAAATAAATATATATAAACTTTATTATTCTAATAAAAAGTGACTTATTATTATGATTGAGATTAGAAATTCAATTTTAATCTAAAAGAACAATAAATTAGTAAAAAATATATTTAACATTTTTTAATATTTATTTAACTAAAATATGTAAATTTTTAGGAGAATTATTTGTACTCTAAAGAGTTAAATACAATTAAAAAAGCAAATCGTTATAGAAGCAGAAGAATATTTGACAAAAGTTTAATTGATCTTGCATCAAATGATTATTTAGGATTATCTCAAAATAAAGAACTTTTTGAAAATGCCTATAAAAGAGTTCTAGAAGAAGAATATAACTCACCAAAAGCTTCTATATTAGTAAATGGTTACAATCAAATACATAAAGATTTTGAAGATGAATTAAAAAAAGCTAATAACTTTGAAGATGCAATAGTAGTTGGTAGTGGTTTCCTAGCAAACTTATCAATGATAGAAGCACTTGTTAGAAAAGGCGATTTACTTTTTATAGATGAAGAGTATCATGCAAGTGGTATACTTGCGAGTAAATTATTAGCTAAGAATCAAGTAATTATTTTTAAACATAATGATTATAAAGACTTAAAACAAAAATTTGAAACTTCTACAAATAAGGGAAGAAATATCATAGCTATTGAAGGTGTATATTCTATGCAAGGAGATATAGCTTCTTATGAAATATTTGAATTTGCAAATAAACATAATGCAATTCTAATTGTTGATGAGGCACATTCTAGTGGAGTAATTGGAGATAATCTGCTTGGAATATTTGATTATTACAATATAACTCCACAAAAAAACCACATTAAAATGGGTACACTTGGAAAAGCTTACGGTAGTTATGGTGCTTATATATTGGCTAGTTCTCATATTATTGAGTTTTTACTCAACCGAGCTAAGGCTATTATATACACAACTGCGCCATCTTTATTTGATATAGCTTTAGGTTTGGAATCATTAAAATTTATCATTAAAAATAAAAAAGAAATTAAAGAAAAAATTGCTTTAAATTTACAAATAATATATGATAATTTAAATATAAAATCTAATAGTTTAATTATACCAATTGAAATAGCTGATAATAAAAAAGTTATATCAATTCAAAAAGAATTAGAAAATAGTGGCTTTTTAGTTGGTGCTATTAGACAGCCAACTGTAAAAAATGCAATCGTAAGGCTTATAGCTAAAATAGATGTTAAAGCTGATGAACTTGAAAAAGTTTGTAAAATTTTAAAGGAATTAAGATGAAATATGTTTTAATTTTATTATTTTTGACTATTATAGGGTTTGCAAATGAAAATTTTGCGAATATGAAGAAATGTGAACATATAAAATTATCAAAGTTTACAACATTAGTTTCATGTCATAAAATAGATTACTTAATAGAATACAGAAATATTGATGACGATGAAAAAGATACAATAAAAAAAATAACGGCAATTACTTTAGAAGATACTAAAATTATAAAAAATATAGGAAAATAAAATGATATTAAAAGACTTGATAAAAGGCAACGAGATATTTAGAAAAAACCAACTTCCAAAAATTGAGCATGAACTTAAGGATTTAGTAGAAAATGGTCAGCATCCTGAAGTTATGTTTATTGGATGTTCTGATAGTAGAGTTACTCCTGATTTAATGTTAAGTACTAGACCTGGAGATATGTTTATTTTAAGAAATGTTGGTAATTTCGTACCTCCTTTTAAACATGATGAAGATTTTCATGGTAGTGCAGCTGCCATTGAATATGCTGTTGCTGTTTTAAAAGTAAAACATATTATAATTTGTGGACATTCTCATTGTGGTGCGTGTCAAAGTTTATATCAAGACATTCCTAATAATGACTCACTCATTCATGTAAAAACATGGCTTAATTTAGGACAAAAAGCAAAAGAAAAAACGTTGAAAAATAAAAATTTCACAAATGATCAAGAAAAATTTAGAGAAACGGAAAGAAACTCTATTATACATCAGCTTGATAATCTTTTAACCTATCCTGATATTGAAAGGCTTTTAAAATCAAATGAACTCCAAATTCATGGTTGGTATTATGATATAGGTAGTGCTAAAATAGACTTTTATGATAAAGAAAATGATGTTTTTAAACCTTTAAGTGAAATGCCTATATGAATGAACCCTTAGAAGTTAGAAAAATACCTAAAAAGAGTATTTTTTTAATAGTTCTAATAATTTTAATAAGCGTTGTAGGTTTTTTATTTATTACTGTTACAAAAAATATGAAAATAAAAGATATATTAGTAACACTAGGTTATAAGAATATTGAAGATGTAAAAGTAATAAACAAACTTAATGTAGAAAATCAAGAAAGTAAATTAAAAAGTACTGTTTATAAAGTAGTTTTTATTGATAAAAATTTAAATAAAAAATGTGTTGGATTTGTACATAAAAATAAATATGGTAAGTACAAAAAAGATATAGATTGTAAATAAGAAGAGTATATGAATATTATAGAAAAATTAGAAAACAATGAAAGATTATCATATGAGGAAGCTATTAGCTTATATGATTTGGACCTTTTTACATTAGCATCTTATGCAAATAAAATTAGAGAAGATAAGCATGGTAAAAAAACATATTTTAATATAAATAGGCACATTAATCCTACAAATATTTGTAAAGACGTCTGCCAGTTCTGTGCCTATAGTTCAAGTAGAAAGAACCCTAATCCATATGCAATGACTCATAATCAAATTTTAGATATTGTTGATAATTCAACAAAAAATGGTATAAAAGAAGTCCATATAGTATCAGCACATAACCCGGATACTGGTTTAGAATGGTATTTAGATGTATTTAGAAAAATCAAAGATAAGTTTCCAGATATTCATGTAAAAGCACTTACAGCTGCAGAAGTTCACTTTTTAGCAAAAGAGTATAATCTATCTTATGAAGACATTATTACAAGAATGATTGACAGTGGAATAGATTCAATGCCAGGAGGTGGAGCTGAAATTTTTGATGAAAAAGTAAGAAGAAGAATTTGTGGTGGGAAGGTTACTTCACAACAATGGCTTGAAATTCATAAGTTATGGCATCAAAGAGGACATCAAAGTAATGCAACTATGTTATTTGGACATGTAGAAACAAGAGAACATAGAATTGATCATATGATAAGGTTAAGAGAACTTCAAGATCAAACAAATGGCTTTAATGCATTTATACCTCTTGTATATCAAAAAGAGAATAACTTTTTAAGAGTAAAAGATTTTTTAACAGGTCAAGAGATATTAAAAACTATGGCTATATCAAGAATAGTTTTAGATAATATCCCTCACTTAAAAGCTTACTGGGTTACATCAACTATTAAACTTGCATTATTAGCACAAGAATTTGGGGCTAATGACTTAGATGGAACAATTGAAAGAGAATCTATTCAAAGTGCAGCTGGAGCAGCTAGTGCAAATGGTATGCCTATGAATAATTTTGTTGATTTAATTAAAAACTCAGGATTTAAACCAATAGAAAGAGACTCAGTTTATAACGAACTAAAAACTTGGTAAAATATTCTTTTATTTAGTTTTACTTATTCTGATGAAATTGAAGTATAAATTCTACTTCAATTCCAGCTTCAGTTTTTACAAAACTTATTGGATATGAAATATTAATTGAATAAAGTTCATTATTTAAAGTATTAATAATTTCAAAGAACGATAAGGGTGTTTGAATAATTACATTAATCAAATAATTAAAAGTAAGTACCTCTGATTTAAAACTTGATTTAAAAGTAACTATTGTATCTTTAGGAAAAAGTATTTTAATTTGTTCAGTTACAGTTATTATTGGCATAAACTCATTTTTTACATATGTATCGTTATAATTTTTAAATTCAGAAATATAATTATTTTTAAAACCCTCAGCACTTATAATTCCATCTAATATAAGACTATTATCATTTTTAAAATCAATTATTGAACTATTGTAGTCTTCTAATAATTTTGCTTGGATGACTTTAATATAGGTATCTTTTGATAGTAAATTAGCATACATTTTAATACTATTTTTTTCTATATGTAACTCTTTTAGTACTACATCATAAGGTAGTACTTCTAAAGGTTTTAGCACTCTACGCTCAATAGAATCATTTTTTAATATATGATTAGGAAGATTGATACTATTATCAATAATATTTTCTATTTTTTTTTCTTCTATTTTTTCGTTTTTTATTATGTCTTCATAATTTGTGAAAACATAAAATAATCCTAATATTAATGCTAATGAGAAAATCGTTATAAAAATATTTTTAAAATTGTTATTGGGTTTTATCCTTGGTTTTATAAAACTTTTATGCACATGTGTGTCTTTAGACAATTCAAATAATTCCTCCTCAACTGAAAGAGGAGAGTAACTTATATCAATCATATAAGATTCACTCATTGAGTTAATTTGTTCTTCAGATATTTGTTTTAAATTATATAATAATGATACTTTCTCAATAAATATATTTTTACTGTTTTTATAGAATTCTTCAATTGTATTTTTAATAGCTTCATTTAACTCTAAATAGTAAATTTCATCAAATAATTTTTGACCTAAAATATCATTTTCATAAAAACGACTATCTTTTATATTTTCGAAAGGTGTAAGTTCAATTCTTTTATTGAATACAATATCACTTTTTGAATTTAAGATAATACAAAAAGCTTGATTATTAAAGAGTAATATGACTAAATTATTTTGACAAGGATTTTGTTCTATATGCAAGTTTAAAACATGATATGCAGAAAAAATATAATCTATACCACATTTATCAAAATAGTTTTTTGTTTCGAATAATGTATTTTTAGAAACACATATATCATAATCATTATTTAAAGAGGTATATTCAAAATCTTTAATCTTAAAATCTGTTTTTTTTGTCAATTCTGTTTCATCTTGTAATAATAAAGTTGATATATAAGTATTATCTATTTCTGAACTATGATTGTTAAGTTTTATAGCTATATCTTTACTTAAGATATCGTCCTTTGCTATAAATAAGGAATTATTTGTTTCTGCAATAGTATCATTTTGTAATTTTTTATAATTTATTTTTAATTGAGCTTTGTATTTGATAGCATTAATATATAAAGACTCTTTTGAAAACATATCACTTACACCTTATAAGATTGCATTTTCTAGCATTTTAGCTTTTATTAACTCTTTAGCATCTTTCATTTCTAATTCACTTATATCTAAAGGCTCTTGAATAAAAAACTCAATAGTACCAAAAGGTTTAGGAACTATAAACTTATCCCACGAATTAAATTGCCAATATGAAGTTGGTTTACAATTAAATATCAAAATTTTAGCATTAGTCTTCTTTGATATAGCAACTATTCCATCTGCGACACTATGTCTAGGACCTCTAGGCCCATCAGGAGTTATTGCTATATCATCTCCACCTTTAATCTTTTTTATAGCACTTATTAAAACTTTTGCAGCGCCTTTAGAACTTGAACCTCTAATAGAGTGTATTCCTAAATGTTCAACTGTTCTTGTAATTGCTTCACCATCTTTATGTTGACTAATCATAGCACTTACTTTGCCATGAGGTTTCAATTGTTTATAGTTGAAAGGCTGCATTAATAATTCCCCATGCCAAAAAGCAACAACATAAGCTTCATTTTGATTAATAGTTGTATGATGAAAAACTTTTTTACTTGTAAAATAAATAAATTTTACAAAAAGTTGTAATAAATAAGGTACAACTCTTGTGATTAAAAAAAGTTTCATTTAGTTTACCACTTCACCTTTTAAAGCTGTTCGTGATGCTGCTGTAACTTTTACATCAATAAATTTACCAAGAAGTTCATCACTACCTTTTACAAATACTTGAACATAATTATCAGTAAATCCAGAAATTTCTCCATTTGGTTTTAAAGATTCAAATAAAACATTAACAGTTTTACCAATATTAGAGTCCATTAATTCACTTTGATGATTTTTATGAAGTTCAATTACTTCAGTTAATCTAGCACTACCAATTTCATCAGGAACTTCTTGTTCACTTAATTCTAAGGCTTGTGTATTTGGTCTAGGAGAGTATTTAAAATTAAATATTTGATCAAATTTAACTTCATTTATTACATCAATTGTATCTTGAAAATCTTCTTGTGTTTCTCCAGGAAAAGCAACTATTATATCAGTAGTAATTCTTACATTTGGTATTAATTCTCTTATTTTCTTAGCTCTTTTTAAAAATCCTTCTTTTGAATATCCTCTTTTCATAGCTTTCAATATTTTTGAAGAACCACTTTGCAAAGGCATATGTATGCATTTAGAAATTTTTGGATTTTTAGCAAACTCTTTAATAAACTCTTCATCCATATGTAAAGGATGAGGAGAAGTAAATCTAATTCTTTCTAAGTTATCTATTTTTGAGATATCTTGTAAAAGCTTTGTAAACGAAGTTTTTTCTCTACCATCAGAAAATCTTCTACCATATGAATTTACATTTTGACCTAAAAGTGTTACTTCTACTGCACCAGAATTAACATCTTTTTGTATTTGTTGTACAATCATTTCAGGAGGGATAGAAATTTCATCTCCTCTTGTTGCTGGAACTATACAGTAAGTACACTCTTTATCACACCCTATTGAAATATTTACGGATGTTTTATACAATGAAGTTCCAGATGATGCAAATTGATAAGTTGAATCATCATAATCTATATCAATTTCAACCGCACCTTTTTTATCAACTACGTCTTTGATTTTTGATATATTTCTAGCACCTAAGACAAAATCTACATAAGGTGCTCTTTTCATTATATCATCACCAAGATGTGATGCAGTACATCCACAAACTCCAATCTTAGCGCTACTCTTTTTCTTTTTATTAAACTGCCCTATTTCAGAAAATAGTTTTTGAACCGGTTTTTCTCGTACAGAACAGGTGTTAATTATAATTAAATCTGCTTCTTCCATATTACTAGTTGTGGAATAATTTTTATGCTCTTTTAATTCTGCAATTATATGTTGACTATCAGTGTCATTCATTTGACAACCAAGAGTTTCTATAAATAGTTTTTTATTTTCTTGTTTACTCATTACTTTCATTTACTTTACTTTTACTATAAAGCATGAACCTCATACATATACTCTTCATCAGCTAAACCATATTTTACTTCTCTAAAGTAAACATTATAACCTTCATTTTCTAGGGCATCAACTAATGCCATCATATCTTTATGTGAGTTGTCTCTATCAAAATAAAATATTTTTTCGCCGTCAGTTTTTAACTCTTCTTTAATCTTATCAAGTTGAACTTTTTTTGGTTTTTCAGTAAGTTCATTTCTTGCAAATAATAATTCCATATAATTAGCCTTTTTCTTTTTTAATTAGCTAGATATTCTATCTTAAAATTGCTTTAATTTCTATAAAAGGAGATTACGCTATAATATCCACCTACTCTACATTGAAAATCAAAAACAATACATTTCAATGTCAACAAGAAGGTTATTTAATGGATAAAATTATAGATATATTAGATTCTATTGCCTATGAGAAAGGTTTAAAAATAGAAGATGTTGAAAATGCTTTAAAAGAGGCATTAATTAAGACAGCCGAAAAAATGGTTGATTCAACATTAAGATTTGATGCAGAAATTGATAGAGATAATAAAAAACTTAAACTATTTCAAAAAGTTGAAGTAATAGAAAATGATGATAAAAGATTAATTGAAGATGGTGTTGATGAATACGAAAACATTATAAGTAAAGAAAATTACATTTCATTTGATGAAGCAAAAAAAATAGATGAAGACTTAGAAATAGGAGACTTCGTTAACTATGATTTAGAATTTGAAAATATGGGAAGAAATGCAGCTACAATTTTGCATAATAATTTTGAATATAGAATTCAAAGATTTTTAGAAGAGACTCTTTTAAGTAAGTACAAAAATAAAATTGGTAGAACAATTAGTGGAAGTGTTACAAGAGTAGATAGACAAGAAAATACTTTTGTAGAAATTGGTGAAGTAAAAGGTATGCTACCAAGAAAAAGTAGAATTAAAGGTGAATCTTTTAAAATTGGAGATACAGTTAAAGCTGTAGTAAAATCAGTAAATATTGACAAAACAAATGGATTAGTTGTTGAAATTTCAAGAACAAGTCCTAAATTTCTTGAGTCTCTTTTAAGACTTGAAGTTCCAGAACTAAAAGATGAAATCATATCTATTGAGGCAAGTGCTAGAATTCCAGGTTCTAGAGCCAAGATTGCACTTTTATCTACTGATTCGCAAGTTGATCCAATTGGTTCTATTGTTGGAGTAAAAGGCGTTAGGGTTATGTCAGTTTCAAAACAATTAAATGGGGAAAACATTGATTGTGTTGAATATTCTGAGATGCCTGAAATGTTTATATCACGTGCATTATCTCCAGCAATTATTACAAGTGTAAAAATTGATAAATATGCAGAATATGGTGAAAAAGGTAAAGCTACAGTAACAATTCCAAGTGATCAAAAATCAAAAGCAATTGGAAAAGCAGGATTAAATATTAGACTAGCTTCAATGTTAACAAGATATGATATTGAATTAAAAGAAGTTGGTGGAGCTACAGTTGGTACTACTAATAAAGAAAAAGAAGAACGAACAAAAGATACAGCAAGTTTAGAGGCTCTGTTTAAGTAATGAACAATTTAACTATTTTTGATTCACAGAAAAAAGAGAAAGTAGTATTTGAACCAATAAAAGAAAAAGACGTAAAAATATACGTATGTGGTCCTACAGTGTATGATGATTCACACTTAGGCCACGCTCGTTCTGCAATAGCTTTTGACCTATTACATAGAGTTTTAATAGCAAATAACTACAATGTTACAATGACAAAAAACTTTACAGATATTGATGATAAAATCATAAAGAAAATGCACCAAACAGGACAAAGTCTTGAAGAAATAACTACTAAATATATCAATGCTTATAAAAATGATATGAAAATATTAAATATACTTCCAAATTCATTAGAACCAAAAGCTACTGAAAACTTAGAAATTATGATTGATATGATAAATGATTTAATGTCTAAAGATATAGCTTATAAAATTTCGGATGGCGTATATTTTGATGTTTCAAAAGATAAAGACTACGGAAGCTTATCAAATAGAGCAAGTGATGAGAACTCTATTGCTAGAGTTGAAGGAAATCAAGAAAAAAGAAACTCGTCTGATTTCGCTTTATGGAAATTTGAAAAAGCTGACGACATTGCATATGAATCTCCTTTTGGTAAAGGACGTCCAGGTTGGCATATTGAATGTTCTGCCATGATTAATAAGCACATTGCATATAAAAATGAAGATTATCAAATTGATATTCATGGTGGAGGAGCTGATTTAATCTTTCCTCATCATGAAAATGAAGCAGCACAAACTAGATGTTCAACTAAATCAAACTTAGCTAAATACTGGATGCATAATGGTTTTGTAAATATTGATGGTGAAAAAATGAGTAAATCATTAGGTAACTCATTTTTCTTAAAAGATATTTTGAAATCATACTCAGGGGAAGTTGTAAGATTCTACCTTTTAACTGCTCAATATAGAGCTAATTTCAACTTTAATGAAGAAGATTTGATATCTAGTAAAAAAAGACTTGATAAGTTTTATAGGGTTAAAAAAAGAGTTTATGGATTAGGTAAATCTAAAATCAACAAAGATTTTGAAGTTTCATTATTAGAAGCTTTAAATGATGATTTAAATTCTGCAAAAGCAATTTCAGTGATTGATGAATATATAAATAATGCAAATGAAGTTTTAGATAAAGAAGCAAAAAATAAAAACTTCAAAAAAGAACTTGTAGCTACTTTTGAATATATTAATGAAGTATTAGGAATTGGCTTTAATGACGCATATAAATATTTTCAATATGGAATATCAAAAGAAGATATTCTAAATATTGAATTTTTAATTGAAAAAAGAAATGAAGCTAAAAAAAACAAAGACTTTGAACTAGCAGATAAAATAAGAAATGATATATCAAAACTTGATATATCAATAATGGATACACCAAATGGTGTTGTATGGGAAAAACTATAAAAATTATTTTATAGTTTTTTTCTTACTATTTTTATATCTTTTAAATCCAAATCAATAAAACAAGTTTTTGAATTCTCTTTGATACATTTTAAACATGTAGTTTTAACAAGAATTTTCTCATTATCATAATCATCTAAACTAATATGAAGTTCATAATAATCTCCACAAAAAGATACATCTACAATTGTAGCTTTTATTTTAGATTCTTCTATTACCCTAATTTTATCTACAGATATAACAGCAACATTTTTTTCACTAATAATTTTTGCTCCAATATCTTTTAAAAGTTCATTTGGTATTCTATTTATTCTATTTAAAAAATTTGCTATATAAAGTGATTTTGGTTTTTCAAATAACTCTTTAGGTGTTCCAAACTGTTCAATTTTTTTATTATTAATTATTCCTATTTTATCAGACATACTAAGTGCCTCTTTTTGATCATGAGTAACTAAAATAGCACTAAGGCCAAGATCTTTAATAATCTTTTTCAACCATACTTTTGTTTTATTTCTAAGCATAGTATCTAAATTTGCAAAAGGTTCATCAAGTAAAATAACTTTTGGCTCATAAGCAAGAGCTCGTGCAATAGATACTCTTTGTTGCTGCCCACCACTTAATTCATGAATTTGTTTATATTTATGTTCATTAAGATCAAACTGTTTTAAAAGCTTGTCGACTTTTATTTTTTTTTCACTACTTTTAAGTTTATAAAGAGCAAATTCTATATTCTCTAGAACGTTTAAATGAGGGAAAAGTGCATAATCTTGAAAAATATAACCAATATCTTTATTACAAGGTGAACCATTTATTAAACAAGTCTCATTAATATAAATTTCGCCACTATTAAAATCTTGCAAAGATGCAATAGCCCTTAAAATTGTACTTTTACCACAACCACTAGGACCTAAAATTGTTACAATTTCTCCTGCATTTACGTCAAATGAAATATTTTCTAAAATCTGAGTTTTTCCAAATGCTATAGAAAAGTCTCTTACACTAATTCCAACCATTTTAATCCTTAATCATTTTTCTTGCTAATAAAAGAACTGACATAATACCTAAAAGAACAATAAACATTGCAGGTACACTTGATTCAAATACTTCTGCTTGTCCAACTAACTCATGTGAGTAAACAGCAAGTGTATCAAAGTTAAATGGTCTTAAAATCATAGTTAAAGGTAATTCTTTAATTATTTCAATAAAGACCACAATAAAAGATGCTAATGCAGAGTTCTTAATTAATGGAAATATTACTTTTTTGAGTTTTATAGACTCAGATATATTCATTGTTAGACATGCATCGTCATAAGAATGTGGGATTTTTAAGAAACCAGATTCATAATTATTAATAGAAATAGCTAAAAATCTAACACAATATCCAAAAAGTATTGCTAAAATTGAGCCTGTAATAAAAATGTCAAAAAAATTGTCAATTATTGAAAAAAAGCTAAGTACTCCAACTGCAACAACCGCTCCAGGAATTGTATATCCTAATTTTACAGTTTGTGTCAAATTATCTGATAGGCTATTTTTATTTACTCTTACAGAATAAACAAAAATAAAAGCTAAAATCGTTATTAAAATACTACCACCAACTCCTAGTCCCAAAGTTTGAAATAACAAAATAATAAAATCCTCATCAATCACATCTTCATAAGATAAATAAAACCAATAAGACATTTGGATAAAAGGTAAAATAAATCCAAAAAAAACAGGCAAAAAGCATAAAATATTAGCAAAAAAATTAGCTTTTCCTTTTAGTTTTACTTTAGAAATTGGAGTATAATCTTTTCCAGAACTTCGATATCTTTTATTTCTTCTTTGAAATCTTTCTAATAGTATTAATATAAATATAAATAACATAAGCATTGAAGCCAATTTAGAAGCATCTTCTAATGAGCCCATTCCTTGCCATGTTCTAAAAATACCAGTTACAAAAGTAGATACTCCATAGTAATCTACTACTCCGAAATCTGAAACTGCTTCCATTACTGCTAATATAGTACCAGCAACAATGGCAGGTCTTGAAATAGGAATAATTACTTTTATAAAAATCTCTTTAGAGTTTAAGCCCATTGTCTTTGAAGCATCAATTATTGACGAAGATTCAGAAATCAAAGATGTTTTACATATCAAATACACGTAAGGATATAAAACTAAAGACATCACTATAATGGCACCTTCAATTGACATAATATCCATAAAAAAGACTTCTGTTACATTCTGTTTTCCTAAAAGCTTTAAAATAAATAGTGTAATAGAACCTGTCATATCAAACATTCCAGCATATGCATAAGATAAAATATAAGTAGGAATAGCAAAAGGTAATATTAAAGCATAGTGATAAAAAGAAGAAAAAGTAAAACTATACATTGTAGTAATATATGCAGTTGAGAAACCAATTAAGGTAGTTAAAAACGCAACACCAATCATAATATATAAGGAATTAAATATATAATCAAAAAGTACTGTATCTTTTAAATGTTGCCAATTTTCAGTTTCTGGCGCAAATATATTTACAAGTATTATTAGTGCAGGTATTGAAATAAGTAGTGTTAAAAAAACACTACTTATTGTCAATTTGTTAAAATATTTCAAATATCAATATCCATTAATTTATTTAAATATAGATTGACTATTTCCAGCCAGCGATATCAAATATTTTAACAGCTTTTGAATTATTTTCACCTAAAGCATTCATAGAAATTTTATCTTCATTAAAAGTTCCCCAAGAAGATACTAAATCTGAAGATTTAACACCATTTAATACTGGGTATTCATAGTTACCTTCAGCAAATAACGCTTGTGCATCAGGACCTGCTAAAAATTCAATAAATTTAACAGCATTTCCTTTATTAGGAGAATATTTAGTTACACCAGCACCTGATACATTAATATGAGTTCCACCATTTTTAAATTTTGGAAAGAAAATTTTCATTTTTGCAATAGCATCTCTTTGAGATACATCTTTATTATTAACCATTTTTCCAACATAATAAGTATTTGCAATCGCAACTGAACCAATACCATTTGCTACAGCTTTAATTTGAGCTCTATCATTACCTTTTGGTGTTCTTGCCATATTTGCAACTACGCCTTTTGCCCATTTTGTAGCATATTCTTCACCATGATGTTCAATCATAGCTGCTAATAAAGATTGATTATAAACATTACTTGAAGATCTTACTACTATTTTACCTTTAAATTTAGGATCAGCTAAATCTTCATATGTTGATAATTGTTTATCAGTATCAGATCCCATTTTAAATAAAGTAACTCTAGATCTTTTAGTTAATGCAAACCATTGATTATCTCTATCTCTTAAATTTGAAGGTACATTTTTAGTTAAGTAATCTGAGTCAATAGATTGTAATAAATCTGCACTTTTTGCTTTATATAATCCACCAGCATCAACAGTAATTAAAACATCTGCAGGAGAGTTTTTACCTTCACTTTTTAATCTTTTAATTAAAGCACCACCTTTTGCTTTTACAACATTTACTTTAATTCCTGTTTTTTCTTCAAACATTTTAAACAGTTTTTTATCTGTATCGTAATGTCTTACTGAATAAACATTTACTTCATTTGATGCAAATACTGAACTTGCTAAAACAAGTGTACTTAGAGCTAATTTTTTTAACATTATTTTCCTTTTTGTTAATGATAATTGTTATCGGAATTGTAATAAAATTATCCTTATATATGCCTTACTAATTATTATTAATATTCTATTTGCATAAAAAAAGGGGAAATAGTTAAACTACTTCCCCTTTTTTATGATTAAAAATTATAAATTATCTAATAAATGCTGCGTCCGTAACATTTTGTGTATTTACAATATATGGAACTAATGCCATGTGTCTAGCTCTTTTAATTGCTTTCTCAACCATTTCTTGAGAATTTTTAGAGTTTCCTGTAAGTCTTCTAGGCATAATTTTACCTCTTTCACTCATAGACAATTTTAATAAATCTGTATTTTTATAATCGATGAAGTCAATCTTCATTTCAGTATATTTACAAAATTTTTTTCCGTATTTTCTTCTTTCAGCCATTTTCTTATCCTTGTTTTCTAGAAAGGTATCTCATCATTATCGATATCAATTTCAGGTATTTTATGCTCTTGTGCAGGTTGTTGTACTTGCTGTTGAGTATTCATACCACCTTGGTAACTGTTTTGTTGGTTATTTTGAGGTGCATTTTGCTGTTGATTATTATTGTACTGATTTTGAGTTGGATTATAACCACCTTGATTATTATCATTTCCCATATTTTGTGCATCAGATTTAGTGTCTAACATCTTCATAGTATCCACTCTTAGTGCATGTTTGTTTCTGTTAGTCCCATCTTGAGCAGTCCACTGTTCAAATACTAATCTACCTTCTAATAAAACTTTAGAACCTTTTCTTAAGTACTGATTAGCAACTTCAGCACTTCTTCCAAACATATTAAAATCTAAAAAACAAACTTCGTCTTTTTGTTCACCAGTTTGTGTTTTATACTTATGGCTTGTTGCAATAGCACTTTTTGCTAATGCTGAACCATTTGGCATATATCTTAGTTCAATATCTCTAGTTAAATTTCCTACCATTACTACTTTGTTATACATAAGAAGTTCCTCTAAGTTTTATTATTAGTTAGCTTTTTTAGCTGCCGCATCGCTCATTTTTGTCCATGCAGCGATTTCTTTTTTATTTTCATATTTAATGAAGATAAATCTCATAATATTTTCGTTAATTCTGTAATTTCTTTCTACTTCTAGGATTCCTTTAGGCTCACCTTTAAAGTATGCTACAAAATAGTAACCTCTTTTATTTTTTTCAATTTCATAAGCTAAGTTTCTAGAACCTATATCTTCGCATGCTGCGATTTCTCCACCATTCTTCTCGATTGTAGATTTAACTAAATCGATTTGAGCTACAGTTTCCTCTTCAGTAAGTGTAGGCTTAATAATAAACATTGTTTCATAATGTTTTAATTTTGACATATAATCTCCTTATAGTTTGTGCCGGTATCTTTACAAATATCAGCAAGGTTTTTGTAAAGTCTGTGATTTTATCTAATAAAAACTGTGAATTTTCTTAGACAAGCTTGTAAGTATAAATTTTGATTAGATACTTTTGAGGATTTAAGTTCTAATTCTATTTTTAATAAGAAATCAAATATCTCTAGAAATAGTTTTGGTTTAATATTTATAGCAAGTCTACTTTTCTTATCCCATACATTTTTAGGAGGGATAAAACCCAATATCTCTTTTGCATTAGCACTACCATGAATTCTAGCATATGAACTTATCATAAATAATTGTTGTACAAATGATGTTATTTGAGTTAATAAGTAAATATCATTCATACCCTCTTCTAAAAGCATTTCTAAATCATCTGAAATATCTTCTCCACTTAATAAGCTGTGTAAGAAATCTTCAAAATTAACTGCACCAATCCCAAAACAATGCTTACTAACAATATCAGGAGTAATTCTTTGTTCTAAAATGCTAAGTTTTTTTAAATCATTTATACATAAAGATAAATCTTGTCTATGCATAAAATAAAGATGATTTAATGCTGACATTTCATAATTTATTCCAAGATCTTTAGCTTGTGTCTCTATTAACCTTACTGCTTCATTAGGAAAAGGAGAAAACATTCTCACACTAACAGCATTTAGTTTACTTGTAAAATATCCACCCATAGTTTTAAAATCACCATCACCCATACAAGCAAAGATAACTTTTGAATCTGGATTTGTATTACAAGCTTCTATTAAAGCCAATACTTCTTTTTTCCCAAGTTTTTTATCAAGTTTTATTAAAAGTATATTATTTGATGCAAATAAAGATGACTGAAGTAGTTTATCTCTTGAGTATTTGAAATCAAAATCATCAAAATAAAGCTTTTCTATCTCATCAGGAGTTCCTAGTTGATTTGCTACAATTTTAGTGTAGTATTCTATTAAAAAGTTAGATTGCCCATAAAACATATAAGCATTAAATCTTTTATCTTGTCTTAATAAGTTATCGAATTCATTTTTGTACATATGCAATAGTAACAAATAAAAGCTTATCTCTTCTTAGTTATTAAAGTTCTCCCCTGTAACACCATAAACAACTCTTTTTCCATAGAAATGCATTTTAGATTTGTTTTGCATAGATGGTTTATTTACAAAGTCTCCGAGCATTGATGAATGATGAATATAATCATCTTTCAATTTTGTATATAAATCTTTATCTCCATCAATTTTTTGCAGGCGAATTATTTTATTATAAACTTTAGTTAAAATATCATCAAATCGATAAATCTTACCTGGAGGGGCAAGTGGAACTTTTTCTAAATTATCTTTATCATGTGTTGCTTTAAAATACATATATTTTAAACTGACATTTTCATATTTATTTGAAACCATTTTTTTATACATATAAATATGATAAAAAGAGTTCATATTATATTCAGAAATATCCTGCAAAGTGATATAAAAACCATCCTCTTTATCTTTGAAATCCTCTTTTTTTAAAAAGACTTTATTTTTAATCTCTTCTATATTATTACTTTTCAACCAAATAAATTTTTTATTCCAAAACTCAATTCTATTTTCGATAACTCCTAAATCTGAATTACTCTTTCCTAAGTAGATCAGTTCAGACTCTTCATTGTATCCACCACCTACATCTGCATGAGCACCAGGAAGAATATACTCATGTAAGTTTCCACTATTATTTACATTGTAGTGATAATCATAATTTGTTTTGAAAATAGAGTAGGAATCAAAGTTATAACGATGTTCATCTTCTGCCATGATATGTGTAACATGTCCAAATTTTTCATCATTTCCATTTTTTGAGAAATCTATATTTAAATCTTCATAATCATTTGATTGTTTTGCTCCATAGTGTGTAACAGTGTCATAGATTCCTACAAATCTAAAAGAGATAGATTCTATGTTTATTTGTTTTTCTTTATAGTATGGATTTTTTACGATTTCTTCGTTTTGACCTTTTTTTATTGTAACTTGTTTTTTATCTACTCTTAGAGGATTAAAATATACTTTATTTCCTACTCTGGTATATAAACCATCCTCTTTTTCAAAAAATACAGAAAAAATATCTTCTTTATCTTTTGTATCTAAAGTATATTTTCTTTTGCCTTCTTCTTTTGTAATTTTATATTTATCAACAATAGAACATACAAAATGCCTAGCACTTGCAGAACCTCTTGAGAAACCAAAAGTATCAAGTATTAGTTCGTCTATATTAAAAATAGAAGCAGTTCTTAGTTGTTCTGCAATTTTTTGACAAGTATAAATTATATGTGCTTTTACACCTGTATCTCCTATACCTAATCCCAATCCTACAATTGAGTCTGATTTATAGTTTTCATTTTCAAAAACATCCCCTGTACCTGAACCACTAGCATATACTTTAAATCTAGTTACAGGAGCTAAATCTGTTTTTGTTTTTAAATCATCTCCATTGTATAGTTTATAAAGTCTATTTATATTTGTTTCCCCATTTGTATAACTTCCATCACCATCATCATTTGGAAGAATTTTTTTATATAAAAATTCATTTTGTTTAGAGTGTGAAGCTAAAGTATCTTCTTTTTCATTTTTTACATCTAGTAAGTAATCAAATACTTTTTCTGCATGGTCTGAGATTTTTGTTTGCCAAAAAATAGAATCATCATACTCTTCTGTTTTATTTGATTCTTCATCAAAATATCTAACTCCATGGGATAATATCTGTTTTTGAAGCATAACCATTATTGTTTGATTTTTTTTTGGGTTTGGATCTGCGGCTATGTATTCTTGAATTGTTTCATATGCTTGAATATCATCTTTTGGTTCAATATGTCTACTTTTGCTATCTATAATATACTCACAAGGCTCTTCCAAAAACTTCTTATAATTTCTATAAAAGTCTATATTGTACATATTATTTTTTGTACCATCAAAGAAGACTCCATACTCTACTTTTACTTCTGGCATATATGAAGCTGATACTCTATTTTCATAAGTTGTTACTTCAAGTTCATCATTTGAGCCTTTTTTATAATTATAAACATATGGCATAGAGATTATTATATATGAAGAGTTATCATCATATGAGATTGTTGCTCTGTTTTTATACTTCTCTTTATCTAAAATCTTTTGACAACTTTGTCTTGTATAATCTAAGCAGGCAATAGATTTTAACTCTGTATCTTTTTTTTCTTCTTCTGTTAGTTCATTTTTATATGCTTGAGAATACTCTTTAAACTCTAACAGTTTTCCATATGATTTTATACTATATAAAGGGCTTCCTTGTAGTCTTATTAGTTTATTTTTTATGATTTCTTCATTTGAGTTTTTTAAGTTTGAAGCTAAAAGAGCTTGATTATTTGGCTTTGCCTCTTTTTTTATAGCCTCTATTAGATATGAAGAGTATTTATCTACTATATCTTCTAAGATTTTTTGTTTATCATCTTCTTTTGGACATAAAGTCTCTGCTTCTTTTTTATTTATTATTGTAAAAGCAACTCTAGTATGCTTTGTATTAGAACAAGGTTTTCCTTCTATTGTTGCAAATCTCATTAGATGAAAAGCTTCATATCCTTGGAAATATACTCTTCCTTCGTTACATGAATTACTCACTTAGTACTCCTAGTTTTTTTAATCTTCTTAATCCTCTTTTTGCTCTTCTATCGTTTTTTTTAGTTCCTAAGGCTTTTTTAAACCAAATCTCTGCATTTTTATAATCTTTTAAATATTTTTCATAAACCCTTGCAGTTTTTAGAGTTCCATCACTATCACCTTTTTCATGTACTAATTTAAACCATTTTAAGGCATTTTTATAATCTTTAATCTCTTCATACACATAACCTAAATTAAATACACAACTTAAACAATCTATTTCCTTATAACCTTTTTTGTACCAATATATTGCATTATCATAATCTTTTAGAATATCTGTATATAAAAAGCCCAACCTATTTACAGAACTTTTCGTTCCTACCTCAAAACCTTTTTTATACCAAATTTCTGCATTTTTATAATCTTTTTCATCTTCTTCATACACTTGACCTATAGCAGTATAACAGCCAGTATATCCAAGCTCTATACATTTTAAAAAATACTCTTTAGATTTTTCTAAATCTTTATAACCTTCGTCTTTACTATAAAATATTCCAAGATTTTTATACCCTTGTGGGTCTTTTCTTTCAACTGCAAGTCTTAGATAAGTATCTCTTGCTTTTTCTAAATCATCTTTCATTCTATAGGTATGTCCTAAAGCTTCTAAAGAGTAGTTATCTCCGCTATTTGCAGACTTTGTATACCATTTTATAGCTTCTTCAAATTTTGCTTGATTGTAGTATTGTACTCCTAAGTTATGCATAGCTAGGGTATGACCTTTTAAAGCTGCTTTTTTATACTCTTTGATTGCATATTTGGAGTCTTTTTTCATAAAACTAGAGTATAGACTTCCTAACTGATAGTATGATTCTACACTTCCAGCTTTTATTCCTTTTTTAAAGTACTCTTCTGCTTTTTTATAATCTTTTACAGCTTTTATATAATAAATACCAGCACAGTTATAACCTTGTATCTCTTTATTTTTTATAAGTTCTTCAAACTGTTTTAAATCTTCTTCTGTATAGTTTTTCTTTTTACATTTTTCTATATCATAGTTTGTTTTTACTACTTTTA
>JAAETO010000069.1 GCA_024228275.1 Arcobacter sp. | reverse complement strand
CTTTGAATTTATAAGTGGTTATGCAACAGTAAATGAAGTATACAATATGATAAAAGAATTCGTAGAATTAGATTGTCAATTAGAAGAAGGAGAAACTGAGAAAGACTTAGTTGAAGATTTAATGAATAAAATATATAAAAAATGAGTAAATATGTAGATAGAATATTAGATGAAGTGTACTTTAATTTTGAAAGACACTTTGATTATGAAGAAAAAGTAGAATTTGTAGAAGAATTAATATCAGAATTGAAAAATCTAATGGATAGATTAGATGATGAATTAGAAGATGATGAAGATGATGATGTTGACTATGTTGATGAAAACATACCTTTTGGTAGATTACCAAGATAAAAAATTAAATAAAAAAAATTATGTATAAAGTTAGATTAAGAAAACGATATGGAAAGTATTACAATGAAATAGCAATATTTCATGAAGAGTATTACGCTAGAGAATTCGTTGATGCAATTAAAAGTAAATTGTACAATGTAGTTATTACAATTGTAAAAGAAAATCACACTAGATATGAAAAAATAAATTATAACCTCCAAAAATATGAATAATAAAGATAAAAATAAAGAAGCATTAAAAAGTGCTTGGCTAACTCAAACTTTCAGTAAAAGTATGCCAGAAAGAAAAGAAATTATAGTAGATAGTGGATACGTAACAACTCATTATAGTGGACCAGAAGGATACTCTGAGTATTCTACACTACAACGTGAAAATGCTGAAAACTATGCTCGAGAAGAATTATTAAAAGACAAATATAAAGATTATAAATTAATAATTATAAAATAGAAAACATGAAAAAATTAATACTAATAACAAGTGTATTCACTATAGTATCATGTAATACTAAATATAAGACATCTTACTCATCAATTGAGTTAGCAAGAGAAAATGTAGAGAATTACATAGAATGGATAAATGAAGATTTATTTCAAGGAAATATAACTCAAGAAGAATACGATTTAATGAAAGAAACTTATGAAGAAACCCTTACATTATTAAATAAATAGAAATTATGGAAGAAAATTACCTTAAAATAAAAGCAAAAGTAGTGCTGTCAGAAATGCCAGTGGATGTAGAATTAGAAGTGGAAGATAAAGATTGGATATTTGCTGACCCACAAGAAAGAGCAGTTATTATTTGGAATTATCTTTATGAAAAATATCCAGTAAATATGAGGATTGCTTTAAATGTGGTTGAAAATTACCCATCAAGTAGTTATGTATACTCTTGGGAGTATGATTAAAAAAAAGAAGTCATGAACAGAAAACAAGAAATTAAAAACAAAATGAACAAAAGTCCAGGTGGATTATGTTGTATATCAGTGGATAAAGATGGTAATTTAACATCACCAGTATTTGGTATACCATATGGTGGACCAACAGAAACGATAACTATATACAGAAATTCAGTGGAAGAATTACTACAAGAAATTGATAGAATGTCTACACATATTAAAAGAAAGTATGGAAGTCCTTATGGAAATCAAACTTGTGACTGGAGTTAAAATAAAAAAAATATGAAATTTAAGGTAATAAACGAAAGAACAAAAGAAGTTGTGGGTAGTGGATTAGCTATTCACGGTGCTAGAGAAGTAGCAAAGAAATATAATATAACTGAAAAAGTAGATTATTTTTATATTCAAGAAGAAAAGAAATTAGACTTAGACTCTTTAGAATATTTAATAAAGAAATACCCTAATGACGCAGCTTTAGGTGGTGCTGTTAGAAAACAATATAAAAGATGAAAAAGGTTTTAACTATTATATTTGGAGTACTTTTAACTCCATTTACACTACTATATACAATAATAGAATTATTATGGAAAAGATTAAAGTCACAATGAAAGAAATATATGAAGCGATGAAACCTTCTGTTCAAAAGAACAAGAAGAAATACACTCGTAAAGTAAAACATAGAAAAAATGAAAAAGAGAACATTAAATGAACTAAGACAAGTGAAAGAGTATGGTTGGACACCAGAACCAACTGAAGATTTAGTAAAAAAACTAGACGATGCTATCAAAGCTGAAATGAGTAGAAAGCAAGATGAAGTAGCAAAAAAACTAGATATGATATTAGATTTAGAAGATATAATTAGGACAGAAATGGTAAAAGCAGGGTTACACCCTGGAGAATATCCAGACTATGAAATTGAAATATATGAAGCATTTACAGAATTATTTGAATATGCTTTAAAAGATTTAAGATATCATTATTTTAATACAAACTAAATACGAACGCTAATAGATAAT
>JAAETO010000068.1 GCA_024228275.1 Arcobacter sp. | reverse complement strand
GAGTCTGTGACATCAAGCTAATTACAGAGGAGCTGTGATTCTAAAAATTAAACAATGTATCGTTAAATGTGCTAACAATAATAGATTGCAATTCTATAAATTTGTTACGTCATACGTTAGGTGAGAATATGTGTAGGATAAATAAACTCAAAGAAGGTGTCCCAGGTTTTGTGATATCTTTCTATGATAGCTAGCCGGTGTTGCTAGTAAGTAGTAGATGTAAAAGGATCCATAGAATTTAGATATGCAATCGGTTTTTTTGTAGACCTCATATTTTTGAAGTAATTTAAGTTTTTTCTAAAAAACTTAAAATAGTTTTTAAGGCACTAAAATATATAAAAAGAAAAAACAAAGTGGCAGGATAAACCACGGAGGTTAGATTGTTAATTTGATACCTTAATTTTAAAATTCTATTCAGTAATTATTGAGAAAAATGTATTTTTAAAATTATTTCCTAACAAAAATTAAAACCTATTTAAATCAGTTTATAGTCATGGAATATGCATGTATTATATATATTTATAAAGAGAAAAATACAGTGAATTATTTGTAAGCAAAATTGAAAAAGTCAACAAAAAAACTATAATTTAAAATTGTAATAATATGAAACGAAGCACCGTGGCAATCCTGAAACTTCAGCATGGGAGGGGGGTTCTAAAGACGATTCTACTACGGTATCTTACGGTATAATTGTCTATAATCTCACAGTAAAATACCGTAGTAGAATCGTCTTCAGAACCCACCTGGGATAATATGAGAAAAGGACTATACCCAAGGTTGCCAAATTAATTTTCTTTTATACTATTACGTTATTATATTCTAATCTTATTGTTTTCTTCTTTTAATTCTTCTTACAATCAATTCACTGCATTTTTCTCTTTCTAACCATATACAATACATGTAATTTCAATAACTATAAACAGATTTAAATAGGTTTTAATTTTTAGTGGCAAATCATTTTAAATATTCAAT
>JAAETO010000067.1 GCA_024228275.1 Arcobacter sp. | reverse complement strand
GGGCTAGGCTAGGCTAGGCCAGGCTAGGCTAGGCTTGGCCAGACCAGGCTAGGCAATGCTGTGCTAGGCTAGGCTAGGCTAGCTAGGCCAGGCTAGACCAGGCTAGGCCAGGCTAGGCCAGGCTGGGCTAGGCTAGGCTAGGCCAGGCTAGGCTAGGCTTGGCCAGACCAGGCTAGGCAATGCTGTGCTAGGCTAGGCTAGGCTAGCTAGGCCAGGCTAGACCAGGCTAGGCCAGGCTAGGCTAGGCGAGGCTAGGCCAGGCCAGGATAGCATTGCATACAAGAGCACAGCCGAGAAGGATAGCATTGTATACTATATTATGGCCCGCTGGCCTGGTAGTATAGTAGCAGTTGTGCTGTACTGTGGTTGTACTGTACTGGCTGTACTGGCTGTACTGTACTGGCTGTACTGTACTGTACTGTCGTATACTGTGCTGTGGCTGTACAGTACTGTGGCTGGCTATAATGTACTGGTTGTAATGGCTGTACACCGCACTGTACTGTGGCTGTACTGTACTGGCTGTACTGTACTGTACTGTGGCTGTACTGTACTGTGGCTGTACTGTAGTCTCCTGTAGTATAGTCGTAGTTGAACTGTACTGTGGCTGTACTGTACTGTACTGTAGTATAGTAGTAGTTGTACTGTACTGTGGCTGTACTGTACTGGCTGTACTGTACTGGCTGTACTGTACTGTACTGTTGTATAGTAGCAGTTGTACTGTACTGTGGGTGTACTGTACTGGCTGTACTGCTACCCAGTGGCTACACACTGGCTACCCAGCGGGTACCCAGTGGCTACCCACTGGCTACCCAGTGGCTACCCAATGGCTACCCAGTTGCTACACTTAGGCTACCCAGCGGCCCGAAATCTTGTGGTTTAGGGAATCAAGCAAGTGCACAATTTGTGGGGGAGTCCGTGATGGCACCGCAACCCTTCCTTAACGTTTCAAAGAGAGTTTTTTTTGATGTGTTTTATATTTGTCCTTTATTTTTCAATGGTTTTTATATTTTTTTATATATATTTTTAATATGTTTTTATATTTTTTATATTTTACTGCAGGAATAATATAAAAATATAAAAACTCACAAAATCAATAGATTTCTCTAGTTTTATATTTTTATATTATTACTGCAGGAATAATATAAAAACATAAAAGCGCACCAAAACCTTAACTTTCTATAGTTTTATATTTTTATATTATTCCTGCAGTTATGACATGGCCACGGGCCACCCCACAAATTGTGCAAAGAGTTGGCAACCCACAACCCTTAGATTTCGACAAAAGGGAGTCACGCGGTTGTCCCGAAATCTTGTGGTTTAGGGAATCAAGCAATTGCACAATTTGTGGGGGATTCCGTGGCCATGTCATAACTGCAGGAATAATATAAAAATATAAAACTATAGAAATCTAATGATTTTGGGTGTTTTATGTTTTTATATTATTCCTGCAGTAATAATATAAAAATATAAAACTAGAGAAATCTATTGATTTTGTGAGTTTTTATATTTTTATATTATTCC
>JAAETO010000066.1 GCA_024228275.1 Arcobacter sp. | reverse complement strand
ATATCAAAAATATATTTTTCTAATAAAATATTGTAAGTTTCTAATTCTTTTTTTAAGTTATTTTGTTTTCCGTAAATTAGTGCCATATTAAAATAAGCATATGCTAAAAATTTAAATATAACTTTATTTGATGTTTTGTTAAATTTTTCTATTATTTCATTATAGGTTATTATGGCATCATCATTTTTATTTAAATGAGTTTGAACCGTTGATTTACCCATAAGTGTGTAAAATATATCAATGTCACTTTCTGCTATATTTAACAAATTATTTACTAAGGATAATGAATCTTCAAATTTTTCATCTTTTACCCTTTTATTAAACTCATTGTACAAAATTTCAAAATCTTCTTTTTGATTTAGTTTACTCAAGGTTCTGCCCTCATCTTTTCAATAAATTGTATAAAATTTATTTTTTCACTTATAAAATTTTATACTTCTTATACTACGAAAAACTTTAATATTATTATATTACTTTTTTATTTATATTTTTTTTAAATTAATAAATATTAACTATTAGCGAAAGTAATTAAAGAATCACCTTCAAGTCTATACCCTACCCATTCATCTTGAGATTTAGCACCAATTCCTTCATAAAAGTCCCTTGATGGTGTATTCCAATCTAAGCAAGACCATTCAAATCTTCCGCAATCTTCATTTAAAGCTTTTTTTGCAAGATGCTTTAGCATTGCTTTTCCTGCCCCAAGTCCTCTTTTTTCTTCTGTAACGTATAAATCTTCTAAATAAATTCCATATTTACCAAGCCATGTAGAATAATTATAAAAGTAAATAGCATGACCTATAGCTTCTCCATCTTTTTCACAAATAAGAGCTTTAACTGAAGAGTTTTTTCCAAATATTTTCTCTTTTGTCTCTTCAATATTTGTTTTAACAGCATCTGGTTCTTTTTCGTAAATAGCAAGTTCGATTATAAAATCTAAAATAGTTTGTGTATCTGAAGCCACAGCATCTCTAATTATTATTGACATTTATTATCCTTAGCTATAGTATTTTATTTTTATAATTATATATTTATAGATTTAAAGTATAGTAAACATTTCTACCTTTTGCATTACTTTTCATTATATTTTTTGATACTAAATCAGCCAAATCTCTACTTGCAGTAATTCTAGTTGTATTAACAATACCTACATATTTATTTACTTTCATTCCACCTTTATAGATATTTGGTAAAGATGAAAGCATTAAAGATATAATTGTTTTTTGTCTTTCATTTAAATCTTTATTATTATGCTTATTTAAAAAGATAGTTTTTGTTTTTATTAGTTCTACTTTATTAATAATATCATTTAATGATTCATTTATAATTTTAACAAACCATTGTATCCATAAATTAATATCTAAATCAGTTTGCATACATATCTTATCTAAGACCTCATAATATTCATCTCTTTTTAAATCTAATATAGAAGATAAAAACAATAAATCTGAATTTGTTAAATCACTTTGAGAAAGTATAAAATAAGAAATAAAACGAGCTACTCTTCCATTTCCATCATCAAAAGGATGAATCATCATAAACCATAAGTTAGCTATTGCTGCTTTATATATTAAATCTATTTTAGTTTCACTGTTAAGCCATTTTAAAAACTCCTTCATATGTGTTTCAACATCATTATATTGGGGTGCAATAAAATGTATCTTTTCTTTATTGTTTACATATGAAACTATTTCAACAGCTTCTTTATCAATTCGATAGTTTTCATTATATTTAGTACTATTATCATTTGAAAAGATTGCTTTATGCCAAGAAATAAGTATTTCTTTTGTTAAAACATTATCTTTATTGTTTTTTGTTTTAAAAACAGTTTTAATTAAAGATTCATCATATGTTGAAGATTTATTTAAATTTTTAGATTTTAAATTAAGAACTTTAATAATAGTTTCATTGATATTTGTATCTTCTAATTGCTTGTTTTGTATTTTAGAAATACAGTTTATTTCTTTAGATAGAATATCTAAATAAAGCTCATTAAAATTATCTTCGTTTATAAACTCTAAAGATGTATTTAATTGCCCTAATTTATAATAAATTGAAGACAAATCTACTTTTTTATAATAAAAAATAGGCTTATCAAAACTCTGCCAAATCCATTTATTTTTTTCTTTAAATATTTTCATGAAATAATTATATCATTTTTTGATTCATTTATATTAAGTTTTTAAGTAAATTTTATATTTTACAGATTCGTATATTTTATTTCTAAAAGAGATGTAAATTTAAGATTTTTTTATTTTATTAAAAATAGTAAGTTATTGAGATGAAAACTATTTGCAAGGTATAAATATACCTGCAAATAGTTTATTGATTTTTATAAAGCTTTTGCTGTGATTCTATTTAATCTTTGAGCAAATGCTACTGCATCAGTAATATCCATACCTTCAGATAATTTAGCTTGATCTAATAGTACCCATGATACATCATCAACTAAGTTATCATTACCTAAACCATTTAATTTTGTAACAATTTCATGATCAGGATTAATTTCTAAGATTGGAGCAGTTGCTGGCATTTCTTGACCCATTGATCTCATCATTTGAGCCATTTGTTGCATTTGAGCATCACCTGCATCTTTAACAACACAAGATGGTGATTCAGAAAGTCTGTTTGTAACTCTTACAGCAGAAACACTTTCTCCTAAGATGTCTTTGATTTTTTTAGTAATATCTTCAAATTTTTCTTCAACTTCTTTTTTCTCTTCTTCACTTTGTTCTACTTTTGGAGCATCACAAGAAGTAATATCTTTAAATTCCCACTCTTTGTATGCACCATACATTGGAGTAATGATTTCATCAATTTCTTTATCATCTAAGATAAGAACTTCAATATCATTTTTCTTATATGCTTCAAGTAATGGAGAGTTTCTTAATACATTTTCGTTTTCACCTACAATATAGTAAATTGCTTTTTGTTCAGAATCTGCACTATCCTTATAAGCTGCAAGAGAAGTCATTTTAGAAGCTTCAGTTTTAGAAGACTTAAATCTAATTAATTCTAATAATGCCTCTTTATTTGTAAAATCTTGGTAAGCACCCTCTTTTAAAGGTCTATTATATTGAGCTACAAATTCAGCATATTTTTCTTCATCTTTTGATAATTTTTTGATTTCATTTAAAATCTTTTTAACTGAACCTTGTTTAATATTTGCCATAACTCTGTTTTCTTGTAAAATTTCTCTTGAAACATTTAATGGTAAATCTTCAGAATCAATAATACCTCTTACAAATCTTAAATAAGTAGGTAATAACTCTTTTTCAGAATCAGTAATAAATACTCTTTTTACGTAAAGCTTAACACCTGGTTGATAATCAGCTCTATACATATCCATAGGAGCAATAGAAGGGATATAGAAAAGAGTTGTATACTCATTTACACCTTCTGCTTTAGTATGAATTGTAAGCATTGGATCAGTAGAATCATGAGAAATTGATTTATAAAAATCACTATAATCTTCATCTTTTAATTTAGCTTTTGGTTGAGTCCATAAAGCAGTTGCTTCATTTATTTTTTCATTTCTATCTTCAATAGTTTTTTTAGCTTCTTTTCCAGCTTTTTCATCTTCTTCACTTAATTCTTCACTTACTTCTTCTTTATATCTTAAGTAAATTGGATAAGCAATATGATTAGAATATTTACCAACGATATTTTTAATTCTTTCTTTTGTTGCAAATTCTTGAGCTTCTTCGTCTTTTAATTTAATATAAATAACTGTTCCAGAAGATTCTTTTGTGCAAGAAGATAAATCAAACTCACCAGAACCATCACTTGACCACTTATAAGCAGTCTCTTCACCAGCTTTTCTAGAGATTACATCTACATGAGAAGCAACCATAAATACTGAATAAAAACCAACCCCAAATTGTCCAATTAAATTTGAATCTTTTTTAGCATCACCAGTCATAGCCTCAACAAATGATTTTGTACCTGATTTAGCAATTGTACCAATAGAAGCTATTAAATCTTCTTCGTTCATACCAATACCATTATCAACAATTGTTAATGATTTATCTTCTTCATCAAAAGAAATACTAACAGCACCTGACCAATCTTCTGGTAATGCAGCTTTAATATTTTCATCTGTAAGTTTTAAATAATTTAATTTGTCAATTGCATCACTTGCATTTGATACAAGCTCTCTTATAAAAATTTCTTTATTTGAGTATAAAGAGTGAGTCATTAAATGAAGAAGTTGTCCAACTTCTGTTTGAAATTGATGTTTTGCCATAATCTATCCTATATAAATTTTATTTTTGTAAGCTAATTTTATCAAAACTTTATAAAAGGTAGCTAAAGTTTTAATATTATTTAGCACTTATCTACTAAAAGTGCTAAATTACCTAAATTAAATAAAAAAATTGATAGAATAATCATTGAAAAAGGATAGTATATGAATAAAGACAATTTTATAAACGATTTAAATGATATATATGATTTTTTAAACCTTCAAAAAAGTAATATTAATAAACTAATTTCATATTTAGAAAATAAAGAGTTTGAAAAACTTACAATAATAGATGATTTTGCAAAAGAATTAAATTTAGGTATAAACGATGATTTAAGATATGCTCTTCTAACAAGATTAGTTAGTTTAAGAGATGATTCTTTAGTACAAGTACTTAAAAAAAATCAAAAAGATGAAGCTCAAATTATAGAACTACAAGAAAAAGCATACTGTTTTGTGAAAAATTTTTGGGAAGAAAAACATAAAAATACTATTGATTATATTAAGCATAATAATTTATTAACTCCTTTTTATCAAGAGGTATTTCAAGGAGTATACAATGTAGGTCTAAAGATGTCATCTTGGCAAAGTGTTTGGACTGCACATATTATAAATGGAATAAACAAAGAACTTCTAAATATGTTTGATGGAGATGAAGAGAAAGTATTTAATTATCTAGAGACTCATCATTTGTTTGACCTAGGACATAATGAAATACTTGCAGATAGATCATATTCAGCTTTAGTAAAACATAAAGATGAATATAAATCAAAAGCATACATTGAAGTTTTCAAAGAACAAACTACAGCCGTAATAGATGAACTTGAAAATTTTGAAGAAAACCTAATTGAGCTTGAAGATGAAGTTTATGGTCAAAAATGGGATTATATTTTATATATACAATCTTTAATTAAAGCCTTTGGCGAAACAAAAACACATCAATTAGTACAAAGATGGGCAGATGTAGATAGAGCATGGATGAAAATCAAAACACCTATTCAAATAGGTCATCCTTTAGAGTATTATGAAGATCACTTTAGAAAAGCAGTAGCTTTAGAGTGGGATATAAGATTAACAAATCCAGAATTTGCACAAAATGACAATAGAGTAAATAAAATAAAATCTGCATTTGCTAAAATTTTTGAAGAGTTTGAAGGAGATAAAAAGTTTGAAGATATATATGATTTCTCTTTAAAATCACTTGATAAAGTACAACTATATGTTGGACGACCTGCCCTATTTTTTGGAGCTGAATTTAACGGACTTTTCTCAGCTCAAGTTGTACCAAATGATGAAATAGTTACGAAAGAGGAAGGTAAAAAAATCTTTGCTTTTTCAGATGAAATTTTACAAAGTACTAGAGCTAAACCATTTTTAAAACTTAGCAATGAAATCTTTGGACAAGAGTTATTAAGTGAAGATAGAAAGTTTTTATTTAATGAAACTGATTCATGGCATCAAGTATATGATATAACTACTATTGGTCATGAGTTTGGACATATTTTATGGTGTGATGAGCAAACTGAAACACTTATGAATAAAACTGGTAACTTTAAAAATATTGAAGAGTTCAAAGCAACAACAGGTGGCTTAGTATCTTTCTTTTTAGATGAATCAAATGAAGAGAAACATTTAGAAAGACAGGTTTTAATAGATACCGTTAAGCGTGCAGTTGGACTAATAGGATGGATGGAAGTAGATGAAGTACAGCCATACTATTGTGAAGGTTTAATTCACTTAAATGCTTTATTTGACAGTGGAATTTTATCTTGGGATGAAAAAGAGTTATCAATTGATTTATCAGAACAAAAATATAAAATTTTAAAGCAGTGGTATATTCAAACATATACAGACCTAGCTAAGCATTATCTAAATAAAAAAGATGCAACACAGTTTTTAAATAAATTTGCAGTAAAAGAAGATAAATACTTTATGCCTTTAAATACTAAAATAGACTCTTTTGTTAGATTTTACTTTAAAAGATATCAGGAGATTGGTCAAGAGTTAGATACTGTTGATTATAAGGATAACTACATAAATTAAGAGGAGTTTCCTCTTATTTTAATACTTATTTATAAACATTTTTTATGAGAAGTAGTACAGTTCGCATTTAATAACAAAGAGGCATGCAAACTTTGAGTACTTTTACGCTTTAGAGCTTCTTTACTTTTTTAGCTTTTTAAAAGTAAAATAATCAAATAAAGCCCATAAAGGGCTTTAATTATTGTCCGGCTCGAACACAACGAACATCATGGGTATCTGTCTTCAAATCTTGGAGCGTATCGCCACTGTAGAATTCCACAAACCACGCAAAGCTAGAAATATAAGTAAGTGTAGTAGAGGACCAACCATCTCTCGAGCTGATATTTTGAAAAACATCTTCTTTTATAGCTGGATTAGATTTTTCATAATCTATTAATGATAAAAGTTCATTTTTATTTGGAAGTCTCCAATCTGCTCCATCTAAAGATAAATTTTCACAATAAGTTATAGCCTCACTCCATGAAGCATTTTTGATTGTATTACCATTATCACTATAATCATCTTGCCACTGAAAACCTGTCTCAGAGTCTGTTACAACTCCATTTGATTTTGTAAGTTCTGCAAATGCACTTACTGTTACAATACTAGTAAATAGTATTAAGCTTAATATATTTTTGTTCATCTATTTCTCCTATTTTTCTTTTTAAATTGTAAGAATTACTATGTTTTATATGAGCTTCAAAAGATGCCTTTACACACAAAAACTTTTTTATCTTTTCTAAACTTAGTTTTCCTTTTTGTTTTTCATACTCATCTAAATATTTTGCTTTTTTTACTTTATAGTTATTAACCACTCTTTTTCTTGTAAGAGTATAATTTGGTCTTATGATATATCCTAAAAAATCTAAACCTTGATTGTTTTGCTTTAAAATATAATTTTCTCTTAATCTTAATTTTAAGTTTTTTTCTAAATAAAAAACTATTTTTTCATAGTATTCCAAAAGTTTTTCTTTACTCTCTTCAAATAAAACAAAATCATCTACATATCTTAGATATCTTTTACACTTCAACTCTCTTTTTACAAAATTGTCAAAATCATTCATATAAACATTTGCAAAAAACTGTGAAGTAAGATTTCCTATAGCTAAAGCTTTTGATTTGTGGACTTTAAAAAGCGTTTTATGAGAAGCAATACTATCAAAAGCTTTTTTACTTCCTTTTATTAAAACATTTTTTGTAACATCATGATATATAGTTTTATTTACTAGCCATAACATCTCTTGCATTTTTATTGAAGAGTTTTTTATATTTTTATAATCTTTAATTATCACTTCTTTTAACTTTTTAAAAAGTATATCTTTATCTATACTATAAAAAAAATTTCTTACATCTAACTGTATATAGTATTTAGAAGCTCTACTAAAATGTAAAGCCCTCTTTGAAGCTTGATGAATACCTCTGTTTTTTCTATTACTATAACTATCATATATAAACTTTGGTTCAAAAAGTTGTTCTAATACAGGTACTATTAGATGATGCACCACTCTATCTTGGAAATGGGCCGCAAATACCTCTCTAAGTTTTGGAGAAGAGGCAAGAAAACATACACTCCTTTTTGGAGTGTATGTATAGTCATTTAACGAAGTTTCTAAGTTACAAATATTTTCAATCAAGTTTTGTTCAAAATTTAAGGCATTTATAGTATTTCGTTTTCTTTTTCTACACTTTAAATATGCTTTATAAATCTCTTCAAAACTATACATTTTTATTCTCCGGCTCGAACGCAACGAACATTATTGGTATTTGTCTTATTGTTGTTGTTCGTATTGCCATTGTTGAAGTTCACATTCCACGCATTGCTAGTATTAGAAGCATTTGTAGTAGATGACCAATAATTGTTCGAGCTGATTTGTTTAGATACTTTACACTCTTTTATAAAAATGTTATAAAAGAGTTGCAATATCTTGCTATATACACTTTGGTGACCTAAACGCACAATAAAACTTTGCATACTTTTAAGATATATCATCTTAAAACTCCAGCAGTTTTATCACTTTTAAAATAGTTATACCAAGATTGAGATTGTTTGCATACTTCTACACAAAGTTTTGAACTATGTTCAAACTGCTTAAAACTTCTAAAGGCTTTTAACTCTTTAGAGATTTGAAGAAGCATCTTCATCTCTTCACACTTTTGTACCAGCTTTTCTAAAATAATTTGT
>JAAETO010000065.1 GCA_024228275.1 Arcobacter sp. | reverse complement strand
TCTAAATCTAAGTGGATAAACATCTAACTAAAGTCCTTATTTAAAATTCTTTTTGAGCTTTTTAAGAAAGTTACCATCCTAATAAACTTTTTTTAAGTATGATATTATATATTGTTTTTTTAAAGTACAATCTATAGATTACAATATGCAAGATATTTATTATGAACTTAGAGATATGGTTTGATTATACTATCTACTTTTATTAAAATTGTCATATACCGCATAAGCTTACTTTCCACTTTCACAATTAAAATAAATAAGCATAATTATTCAATAATAAAAGTAGCAATGATATTCCAAAAAGTGAAAAAGGAAATAAAGCAATAAAGTTTATTATAATATTAGCCCAAATTAGGGCTAATATATTTTTGAAACAACAAGTAAAAACTTGAATATACTTATTTTTTAATTAAATAAGATACATCAGGTTTAATACCTGTTTTAAAAGTTCTAATTACATTCCAGTCTTTCATACTTAAAATAACCAATTCGTTACTAAATAGTGAGCAAAAGCTAAAAACTTTGTTCTTCAAGAGACTTAAATTACACAAGTACATAATTAAAAAAGTGAAGCTTCAACCCTCGAGGTGTAGCTTCTTTGGTCTTTCTTTCTATATCTGATTCATTATTTGCATAGTAGTTATAGTCTTGTACTTCTTTTACAAAATCTAACATTTAAGGCTTTCCCCCTTTATAAAAACTATTATGAAATAATTTTTAAGCTTTTATTTGTTTCAGAAAAAAGGGGCTCTCCCCTTTTTCTTCTTTGTTTTCTTTTATTTCTGTCCCCGGATTTTTTCTCGTTTTTGTTATATTATTACCTAGTTGATTTATTTTTAAGTTTAGCAATTATAAATTTTTCAACTCCACACCTAACACTTTCAAAATCACCATCTAAGTATTTGACATTTTCATTATAAACAACTGCCCATTTTTCATCTTCATCTTGAAATACAATTGCATTCTTATCTTTATAACAAACTTCAATAGAAACTAAATCTTTAGAATTTAACTTTTTAAATTCATAATTATATATAGAGTCTTCTTGTCTATTTGCAATAGTTATATAATGATCTTTAAAATCAACTCTTCCATCTACTTCTAAAAGTTCATTGTCATTGCCAATTTTATATATAATGCTTTCTCCATCTAAATATGTGGCATAAAAATCATCACTAACATCAGTTATATTTTTATGTTTTGCTTCGACAACAACTTTTAAATTCATATCTATAATTCCAGTTAAACCTTTTTTCATAAACGTAGCATATTTACTGTTGTTATGTCTTTTATAAATATAATCTGCTGTAAATAATGGATTAGTAGAACCTTCTTTAAGAACATTATATGAAGAATGTCCATGAGGTGAATTATATTTATTTATTTCTGCAAGTATGTATTTTTTATCTTCATTAAAAATTTTTATCTCATCATATTTTGCAGGTAAAATCAAATCTCCATTAGTGTTATATAAAGAATGGCGGTAGTGGTCTATTTTAGAGTTGAAATATTTAATATTTCCATTTTTAGAATACATAGGAGTTATATCTTTATATTTAGCAGGAACAATAATATTTGAATCTTTGTCTAAAACAGCTTTTAGTAGACTAGATGTATTTTTTAATGAAACTCCAAAATATGTTTCATCATTTTTGTTTGTATATGGGAATATTCTATCAAAAGAATATTTAAATATTTTTTTACCATTTGCATCTAAAATAATTTTTTTTCCCTTTCCTATATCTAAAATATTATAACCATATAGAGCAGTATTTCTATATGTCTGTATGCCTGTATATTTCTTTGTATCAAGATTTATAAATTCATATATTTTCTTTTGTTTATCATAGATTGGAACAAATTTTTTAGAAGCATATGGTCCAATATCATCAAAATTAGCATCTATTACACGGTTAT
>JAAETO010000064.1 GCA_024228275.1 Arcobacter sp. | reverse complement strand
TAATATTCTAATGTTTTCAACAATGCTTGCTGGAGCAAATCTTTTAACGATGGTTTCATCACCATTCGAATCAATTAAAATTGGGTTGTCTCCAGTGATCTTAGCGAATACTTTTTGTCCATTTCCTTTTAGAATATCAAAAATAATTTTTACAGTTGTTGATTTTCCTTTTGTTCCGTTAACTAATATTCGAATTGGGATTGAATTTATTACATGATGAAGAATCGTATATTCAACTAAAAAGTAGAGTAAGACAACAATTATTGATACAATATAGAAGGTTATCATATCTCTAAATTTACCTAGTATTCAATATAAAATTATGCATTGTCAGTGTATTTTTTATACATAACCAAAAAGCTTATAAATATTTAATTTATGTTTATTATACATTTCTTCTGTCCAATTCTTAATATCAAATTCTGCCTCAATATTTATACCGGTCAACTCTTTTAATAAAGGAACAGATGCTTTTATTTTTAATTCAAAATTATCCTTTTTCTTAAACTCTTCAAATTTTTCTTGAATATCATCATTTAAAACTTCAATGTTTGTTTCAAAAGCTATGCTCATAAAATTAGTTAATTCTTTAATAACAGTGCTTTGATTCGTCTCAGAAATTTCTTTAAATTCAAATACAATATCATCAAGTTTTATATTAATTTCTTTAACACCTCCTTTTATATCTTTCACATCTTTTGATACTAATTCTAAAAGCTCTTTTAATTTTTTTCCAGTTATTTCTTTATCACTGGGAATACCTTCTAATAAATCATGAATTAAATAACATTTTTCTGTTTCTAGGTCTTCATCAAAATAATAATAATCTTTTCCTTTCTTTTCACGATTTAATAAAACTTGATAATCTGCAAATTCATTATCTAAATTAGGTAGTGGAACTAATTTTGTTGCTTTATAAGATGATTTTGTGTTTATACTATCTATTAAACTTCTTATAATAATTAATAACTCTCTTCTTTTTCTATTATCACCTAAGGCAAAAATGTAAATTCTATTACTATAAGTAGAAATTAAAGCTTTACTATTATCATACTTTAAGATACAACCTGTACGCCACATATCACAAAGCATATTATGTGTTTCAACAATTATTTGTGGCATAATTGTTTTGGGTAAATAATCATACTCATAAACAAATTTAATAACGTTATCGGAAGGGTTTCTAAAATCACCCGTTTTATTAGAAGGTTCTTTGGTATCTAATAAATCTGGTATAATAAACTCTTCCTTATTCGATTGATAAAAACATAATCTAAACTGATTTAAAATATCAACTAAAAAACGCCTTTGGTTTGTTGAATAGGTTATTTTCTTATAATCTACTGGTTTATATATTTTCTCCTTGTCTTTTTCTAAATTAATAATGTACTTCAAATCATTATTAATATTAACTTTCCCTTTTTGTGTTGCCGCTTTTTTAGAAGTTAAAATTTGATATACACCATAAGTTATCCAATATGGATCTAAAACGTAATATTCTCCTAGTTCTTTAGCAATATCTTCGAAATGTAAAACCAAACCTAAATCGTGTAAGAATTTGATGCACTGTTTTTGTTCTTTTTCGTCTTTTAGTTTACTCTCGACACAAATCTCTTTAAATCTGGTCTCGTTTAAAAAACTATTCTCTTTAGTTTCTGTTTGCAGTTTTTCTTTAATATCTATCCATCGTTCATCAATTTCCGTATGAAATAACTCTGCTTGGGGTATTATTTTTTCTAGCTCATTTTTTAGTAAATCAATATTAGTACAAGCACTACAAGAAGTTGAAATCATAGATTTAATTTCGGGGAATTCTACTTTTAACTCAGTTTCATTTTCAAAACCAAAACCTGGATTAATATCAATTTTGTTTGCAACTATTATTATAGGCGAATTTTTCCCTGATGCTTTAATTCGTTTTACCCATTTTCTAATCAGGCTGCTTGTGTCAGTGTCTGTACGGGCATCTAAAACTAATACATAAACCGATCTGTTTGTAAGAAAAAACTGGTGGGTTGCATTCATTATTTCTTGCCCTCCAAAATCCCAAAAATGACCAGTTAGTTTGTGCAATTTATTCTGAGTTTCAAAATGTTTGTTTTTACCAAATTCTATACTTTCAATATTAATACCATCAGTTTGTTCTTCTTTTTCATCATATTCATTATTTTTTAATCTATTTAATAAAGATGTTTTCCCCGCTTTTGGTTCCCCAATTAGGATTGTTTTGATTTCATTAAGCTCCCTTTTGTTTGCATTAAAATAATTCTTTATAGCATCCTTACCTAGTTTAATAATTTCGGGTGGCGGCTTCTTTAGGGGGGTTTTATACAAAATAATCCCGCTCCCAAATTGCTCTAAAGTTATTTCCATCCTATTTTCTGTTATCCAAACAGGCAATTCAGAAATTTGATTCGAGCTAAGGTC
>JAAETO010000063.1 GCA_024228275.1 Arcobacter sp. | reverse complement strand
TGGTTTAACAAGTAGAGTTTTTTCTTTGGATAATAAAACTTTTCCCGGAGACATTCCTTTTTTCTTATGTACAAATTTAGCAAAAGTATATGAAACAGATGCAGAGCCAGCAGTTTTTGCCTTACTATAAAAAGCTGAAAGAGAAGCGGTTTTTTTGATTATATCTTTTGGTACTCCTTCTTTAACATTATCAACTCTTAGTACAACGTGTGATCCAGGCAAACCACGAGCATGAAACCAATAGTCGTTTTGTTTAGCAAATTTTATTGATAAGTAATCATTACTTTTGCTATCTCTACCAATGTAAACATGATATTTATCTTCAATTAAATAATGCCAATATTTAAATTTTAATCCAGTATCCATTTTTATAATTTTATTTGTACTCGGCATAATTTCATCATGAATTTTTTCTAATTCTTTTGTTGTTTCAATTTTTTCTAATTTACTTTTATAAGCAAGTAACTTCTCATATTTAGAGTTTGTAAAATTAAATAACTCTATGGATTTTTGGTAGTTTATCTTTTCATCACGAGATTTATCAAAATACTTATCAATATTTTTACTCGCTGAAAGTTTATTGTCTAATTTGATGGAAATCTCTTCGCCGGTATTATAATCAATAATATTTGTAACATTTAATCCTTTTTGAATACTATGCCTATTGACTTGCAATAAGTTTCCAAATAAATTGTATTGATCTTCTTTAGATCCTAATTCAATTCTGACTTTTAATTTGTTTAATTTATTAGAGAGTTTTGAAAGTTCATTATCAAGATATTTCTCAGTTGCATTTCTAAGTTGATATTTCTTACCAAGAGAATAATAAAGTTGTAAATACTTTTGTAGTGCATCGTTAAAGATGTTAAAGGTATTGATTTCATTATTATTGGTAAGCAAATTAAAACTGAAAGGAGAAAGAATAACTTTATTTAATTCTTCTGAATATCCGACATTCATTTTTTCAGAAAATATTTCATTTACAAGTTTATTTAACTTTTCAACTAACCCAACTGAATTATCTTTTTCTATCCTAAGCTGCAACTCCATTTTTATTCCTTTTATTATCTGAGGATAAAATTTTGAAATATCTGAGAGAGGAATATCATTATTAAGTTTAGAAAAACTAAAATTTAGGTCATTCTTAAAATTTGTTTCTTGTATGATTTTTGTAATATCAAGATTAGATTTTGTAAATGGTGAAATATTATTGTTGTTATCTTCAAGAAAGATATTTGTGTTATTTCCACGAACTACAAAGTATAATCTAAAATTATCAGTATCAATTTTGATGATTCTATCATCATCAGCAATGCTAACAGAATTTATATTAGCTGGTAGTAATTCATTATAAAGATTTACTAAATTTTTCTTCGCTTTGTTATGATTTTGTTTTATAAGGATGTAAGATAAATTCTGGTCTGCCGAAATAACGAAATGCTGATGTGGATTTTCTTGATCTGAAATATTTAGAAACAAAACATTTTTTTCTTGCGAAAAAATATCATGAATGGTTTTGTTTTTAAGTGAGTGGTTTAATTCATAAGCACATCTCACTAAGTAGAAATAATTTTTATACATTGCTCAATTTTTTCTAAGGAATTTAAGAATAATTATTTCATCAACAAAAGTTTTTTAGTTTCTGTAAATGCTCCGGCTTGTAAACGATAGAAATAAACACCACTTGAAAGCGATGATGCCTCAAACACAACCTCATAACTACCTTTAGATTTTTGTTCATTTACCAAGGTTTCAACAGTATTCCCAAGAATATCAAATATATTCAAAGTAAC
>JAAETO010000062.1 GCA_024228275.1 Arcobacter sp. | reverse complement strand
TTAGGATTTAAAAACTCTTCATAATCTTCTTGAGATACTACTTTTACATATCCACGCATATAAGCATGTCTTGTTCCACAGTATTCAGCACATAAAATATCAAAGCTTCCTTTTTTATTTGAGTTAAACCAAAGTTTTGTAATTTGACCTGGAATAACATCTTCTTTTATTCTAAAAGAAGGTACAAAGAAAGAGTGTAAAATATCATTTAATGGAGCTGTCATTAGTAATTTTATATCTTTATTAACAGGAACAATTAATTCTGGACTCTTTTTTCCATTTTCATATTCAAAGCTCCATGACCATTTTTTACCAATTACTTTTACCACAATAGATTTATTATCTTCTGGCATAGTTCTTTGTACTTTTAATGCATCTAAGCCTATATAGAATATATACATTAATATTATTGTTGGTATTACAGTCCATGCAACTTCTAATGAAGTATGATGTTTAATATTTTTTGTATCTTCTGGTTTAGACTTTTTTTCACTATATTTATAAATAAAAATAAACATAGCACCTATTGTAACAACAAATAAAAATAGACATAGTAAGTTAACTATCCAAAATACATAATCTATTTCATTTGCAAAATTTGATACGCCTTCAATTCCTTCTAACATTTTCTGCTCCTAATTAAAAAAATCAAATGTTTCATTTCTAAATATAGCATCAAAAGCTATTATTATAAAAAATATACATAGTGTTAAAACTGCAATAAATACAATATATCTGAATAATGAAGACTCATATTTTAAGTGCATATAATATGCTCCAATTATTACAGTTTTTATTAATGCAAGGAACAGTTGAATACTAACAGTCTGTGATAACTCCACAGGAATTAAATATGGTTGTATTAGCGTTAATGCAGTTAAAAATGCTAATACTATAAATACTTTTATAAATACTTCTTGTGTTAAAGTTTCAGTATGTGCCATCTTATCCTCTCCCTATACCAATAATATAAAATAATGGGAATAAGAAAACCCAAACTAAGTGTACTAAATCCCAATATAATGCTACATTTTCTAAAACAACATAATTAGTATTAGTTGTTTTTTTAATATTAATCAAATATAAAACCCATGACATAAGTAAAATACCTACAATAATATGAATTCCATGAAGTCCTGTCATTGTAAAGTAAAGACCAAAGAACAATACTTCTCCATGCTCTTTAGCATTTAATATATCTGAATCAGGATAGATACCATGATTAATTTCAGTCATCCATTCAAAATATTTAATTACTAGGAAAATAACTGAAAATAAAATTGTTATATATATTTTTGTTTTAGCTTTTGAAATCTCATTATTCTTTAAATTAATTAAAGACATACCCATAAAGTAAGTACTGATTAATAAGACAAAAGTATTTATTCCTCCAAGTACAATATTAAGAGTACTTGATGCAGTAACAAAATCATCAGTGAATCTATAGAAAAAGAATGTGAATACTAAAAACATTGCTCCAAAAAGCATTAATTCAGTAAATAAGAAAAACCAAAAACCAAGTTTTGCTCCTTCATAATCATTATTAAAATCTACAACTTCATGAGGGTTACCTTGTTTATCATAAATTATTTCAGGTGTATTAGATTGTTCCATCTTATTTTCCTTTGTGAATTTCATCATATAAGTTATGAACAGGTTTACCATCTTTATAATCGTATGGTTCAAAATCGATATATGGAGTATTTCTAAAGTTTTCTAATGGCGGAGGTGAATCTATTTGCCATTCTAAAGTTGTTCCATTCCATGGATTTGGACCACACGGCTCACCATTTTTAACTGCTTTTAATAATATAAGCAACATATATACAATACCTGCAATAATTATAACTGCTCCAACTCCAGCAATTTGATGATAAATTGTGAATTCAGGAAGATAATCAAAATATCTTCTTGGCATTCCTAAAGTTCCAGCAATAAACATTGGTAACCAAAGAACATTAAATCCAATAAATATTAACCAAAATGCAAGTTTAGCTTTTGCTTCATCATACATTCTTCCAATAAATTTTGGAAACCAATAATGCATTGCAGCAAATAACATAAATACAACACCACCAAGCATAGTATAATGAAAGTGAGCAACAACATAATAAGTATCATGTAAATGAGTAGTAATACCTAAAGTTGCTAATACAACTCCTGTTAGTCCACCAATAGCAAATGTTATAATTGTTCCAACAACCCATAACATAGGTGTAGCCATTACAATTGAACCTTTATACATAGTAGCTATCCAGTCAAAGAATTTAACACCAGTTGGAATTGCAACGAAGAATGTTAAGAAAGAGAAAACAACTTTTGCCCATTCACTCATACCTGAAGCATATAAATGGTGTCCCCAAACTAAATATCCAATAATAGATATCATAGCTGAAGAAATTGCAATAGAGTGATAACCAAATACAGTTCTTCTACAGAATGTTGGTACAATTTCAGATACTACACCAAAAGCAGGTAAAATCATAAGATATACAGCAGGATGAGAGTAAATCCAAAAAAGATGTTCGTATAGAATTGGATCTCCACCTTTAGATGGATCAAATATACCAATACCTATTGTTCTTTCTATGATTACAAGAATAAGGGTGATTCCAACAACAGGTGTTGCTAAAACTTGTATCCATGCAGTTGAATATAATCCCCATACAAAAAGTGGCATTTTAAAAAATCCCATACCTGGAGCTCTTAGTCTGTGTACAGTAACGACAAAGTTTATACCAGTTAGTATTGAGGCCATTCCTAAAATATAGGCTGCGGTTAAGGCTAAGATTACATTTGTATTTGTATTTACACTATATGGAGCATAAAAAGTCCAACCAGTATCAGCAAAACCATCTCCTACAAATAGTGAAACTAATGCAAGTACAGCTCCAAATAAAAATAACCACCAAGAAAATAGGTTTAACCTTGGAAACGATACATCTTTAGCTCCAATTAAAAGTGGTAATAAAAAATTACCAAAAATTGCAGGTATACCTGGAATAATAAATAAGAATATCATTATTACACCGTGAAGAGTAAAGGCTTGGTTATACTGATCTGGACTTATTAATTGTTCTCCTGGAAAGAACAGCTCAAGTCTCATTGTTAAAGCAACTGCTAAAGCAACAAGAAAAAAAGCAAACATTACAATCATGTAAAGTATTGCGATTCTTTTGTGATCAACGGAAAAGATCCATTGAAAAAGTTTATTCTCATGATGTCCAAAGACTGTGTGAGTCTCATCATAGAAAGTTTTGTTTATCATTATTTCTCCTTAATTTAAGATAAATGTTATTTTTTTTGATTTTCTTTTTTTCGTCCGGTTCTTACTAAATAAAGGAAAAAGATAAGTACACAGGCAAAAATGAATCCACCAACTATCTTTTCAGCTTTAAATATATATTTTTTACTTTCTGCATCATACGCGAAACAATAAAGAAGAGTTTTTGCTATTGTAGGTCTTGTTTTTTCGTCACTTGCCTCTAATAAGGCTAGTTTTAAATCAAAAGGAAGGTATCTTATACCATTTAGATATCTACTGATTCTTCCTGTTGGAGTTAATACCACTAGTGCAGCTGGATGTAAATAATCAACAACTCCATCTTTAATTCTTTTTTCATATTTAAAACCAATTGAGTCAGTAAATAAATCAATGTTTTCTTGATTTTTTGTAGTTAAAAAAGACCAAGCATTTGTTTGAACTTTATTTTTAAAAGTTCTGAATATTTTATCTTTAGTCTCTTTTGCATGTAAATAAGTATCATCTTTTTCAATACTTAATGTAATAATATTGAAATCTTCTGCTGGCTTTAAACCAACTTTTTCTATAACTTCAGCTGTAGCATATAATAAAGGAGAACATATAGACGGACAGTTGAAATAATTGATTGTAACAATAGTTGGTTTATTATTTAAAATATCTTTTAAACTTTTTACTTGATTATATTCGTTGGTAAACTCTAGGTCTAAAGGAACTTTAATTCCTTGGTTTTCATATAGGCCAATTTCTTTAGAATGAACTATTATATTTAGTAATAGCATTAAAAAGAATATTTTTTTTGATAACATACTTACTCCAAAAGAATTTAGAAAAATTTTGTGAAAATTTATTATAAAGATTTGGGATATGATATCAAGAAATAATTAAATATTACATAATAATGTAATTAATATATTATTTTAATAAATTTTTAATATTATGAAATCCAAATTCTTTCATTGTAAGATAAAAAAGTACAAAACCACTTAGTGTACTGGCAAATGCAATTCCTGCTGCTTTGTATGGAATAATAAGAATTAATGAAAATATTATATTCCATCCAAGAGCTTTCATAGATATTTTTGCTGCAATAAACTGTTTTTCCTTAGCATATAACCATAATGAAAATATTTTAGCTATACCAAAGGGAACTAATCCAATTAAATACATAATTAAAATTAAAGAAGTGTTCTGTGTATCGTTACTAGTAAAAGCTCCTCTTTCAAATAATAGTTGAATAATAAATGAATTGAATGTAATACCAATTAATGTTGCAATAGATAAAAGTCCAAAAAGAATAATTGAAGATTTTTTCATAAGTTGTAGTGCTCTTTGCTCATCTTTGTTTTTTATTGATTTTGCAATCATTGGAAATAGTGCTATTGAAGTTGCAATAGCAAAAAGTGCAAGAGGTAATTGAAAAACTCTGTTTGCAAAATATAAATATGAAATAGAACCACTAACTAAAAATGAAGCTAACCAAGTATCTAAAAAAGCAGACAAATGAGCAGTAGAACTTCCAAGTGTTGCTCCAAAAAAACTTTTGTAAAATCTATTTTCCTCTTTTTTTACATGTTTTTTAAAAGTGAATATTTTATATAGGTTATGTTTTTTGATTGCTATTACGTGAACTATAACTTGTAATAATCCTCCAATTAAAACAGCGTAAGATAAATAAAATGTTATTTCATATTTATCTAAATTCCTTGAAATTAAAAGTGCAGCTATTAAACTTATATTCAAAAGTGCAGTTGAAAATGCAGTAGTAGCAAAGTGGTTTTTGTATTGAAGCAATGCTGCCATAAAAGTTACTATAAATATTAAAGGTAAATAGTAAAAATTTATTGCAACTAAAGGTGCCGCTAAATCTACTGTTTTTGCATCAAAACCAACTGCAATTGCTTTTGTAATAAGTGAGGAAAATAAAGTTACAAACAAAGAAAGAATTATTAAAAAAGCAGTTAATTGTAAAAAGATTATTGAAGAGAACCTTATCTTATGCTTTGATTTTGCATAAGAAGGAATAAAAGCTTGTGTAAATGCGCCTTCTGCAAATATTCTTCTAAATAAGTTAGGTAGTTTAAAAGCTACAAAAAATATATCTGAGTATATATTAGCACCAAGTATTGATGCTGTTAACAAGTCTCTAATAAAACCTAGAATTCTAGATACTAAAATACCACTACTATTTGTAAAAATTGATTTAATTAACATTTATATCGCTTTTATTATATATTATAATTTGAATTTTATTTTTATAATATCCAAGATGTGCTTTTTTAATAATAATCTTAGTATTGTTTTTGGGTAAATCTTTTTTATTTTTCATATAAAGTTTAATTTTTTTATTTTTAAAATATAAATAACCCTTTTTATATGTACCTTTTAGATCTTTTACTATTTCATTTTGATTTTTTAAATCAAATAAATTGATATTATTTGCAGATAAGTGTAACTCTTTATATTTTTCATATTTGCCATTATATTTTTTAATTGTAAATTTATCAATTTCTTTTAATCCATTATAGTTTTTTATTTTTGATACTTTTATATTATATGAAAAACCAAGAGATAAATCTTGAGCATTATTATATAAGTAGATAGCTCTGTTGTTTTTTTGTTTTATTATTGCATTGTTTTTATTTTTATAAATTACAATAACATTGTTTAATAAAATATCATTAACTAGTTTTTCTTTATTATACAGATATGATATTTTATCTAACACTTCATCTTTGTTTTTTATTTTTTTTATTAAATTTCTTTTGCTTTTACTAGTAGAAAATGTCGCAATAATTGGTAAATGATCTGAAAATCCATATCCTATATGAACTTTTTTATTCATCTTCCATCTAATAATTTTATTGTTTTTATATAAATATTTAGGTTTAAAAACTTTAAAACTTTTTGTAATATAGGAAATCTTTTTATTATCAAATAATGATTTTGGAATAATAATATTATCTGGAGTATTGTTTCTACCTTTATATATATTGGAAAATCTACCGTAGTATTCTACATCTAACCATAAATTATAATGTACGTTTTTTTTATATGTAAGAATATCGTCATAAGTTATATATCTTTTATTTATTGTTGTATTAAGCACATGATTTATGCCAGTTATTCCTAATGTATTATTTAGCTTTTTTTCTTTAAATATAGTTTTGTATTCATTATAGTTTGAATTAAAATCGCCAACTAATATATAATCATAATCCTTAGGTAAAGAACTTAATCTATCAAATAGTTTTTTAGCAAATTTAATACGAAAACTCTCGGGAACTCTTTTAGATGGCCAATGGTTGTTAAATACTTTAAATTCAATATTATCTAATTCAAAAGTAGTTTCTAATATTGGTCTATATAGTTTTTTAGCAAATTTAATATTTATGTTTTTATTGTTTTTTATTTGTATTTTACTTATAAAACCTAGTCCAATACTAGAGTTAGTATATTTAGAAAAAGAACTATATTTATATTGAGGCAACCTTTTGATAATTGAATCAATTAATTTTTTATTTTCGATTTCTTGTAATGCAATAATATCGGCATCAATATCTTTTAAAACTTTTAAAATATTATCTATCTTAATATTAAAATTTTTTTGATTCCATTTTGATGTTGTATTTGGTATATATTCTTTATATTCAGTATTTTGTTTACTTAGATCAAAAAGGTTTTCAACATTATAAGATGCAAGAGTAAAATCTTTTGAAAATAAATTTATAGTTAAAAGAAATATAAATAAAAATTTATACAAAAACTATCCTTTAAATGAAATGATCAATATTTTATCAAATCTTCATCATCATTATCGCTTAAATGTTCTTCACCTGCTTCTAGTCTTTTTAAAAGTTCTTTATACATATTTTCATGCTCAATTTCAATTTTTCCAATTAAGTCAAGCATTTTTGATATTTGATTATGCCCTTCATCTTTTGCTATTTTTACAAAATCAGGATACATTGTTTGATTTTCATAGCTTTGACTATCAATTGCTATATTTAGATTTCCAATAGTATTATCAAACTCTTTTCCTGTTAGTATTTCATTATATGCTTTTAATTCAAGTTTAGCATGCATTTTTTCATTATTAGCAGCTCTTTGAAAATGTTCTGCAATATCTCTATATCCCTCTTTTTGAGCAATTTTTGCAAAATACTCATATTTATTTCTTGCCATTGATTCTCCAGCAAATGCTTTCATTAAATTAACAGAAGTTAAATCTTTGGTAATCATTTCCATTTCTTCATTACAACAGGCTAGTTTCCCTCCTTCAACATTTTGTACCTCTACTATATTCCCACATTTGTTACACTTGTAAGATTCATATTGTTTCATTCTTTCTCCTGATAATTTTTTTGTTATCTGTGGAGTCTAATGAAAAAGCTTAAGGGAAAATAATTATCCTTTACTAGTTTTAATTAGTAAATTTTCTATTTGTTTTTTTATTATAATATCTCTTTAATTAAATATATTTTGATAATACTTATTATTATAGGAGGCTAATGATGATTGATAGTTCATCATTATTAAAAAATTATAATTTAAAAGTAACTCCTCAAAGAGTTGCAATAGTCGAAGAACTTTATAAAAATGGACATATGAATGTTGATGAGTTGTATGAAAAACTTTTAAAGAAATTCCCGTCAGTTTCTTTAGCAACTATTTATAAAAATATAAATGCAATGCTTGAAAAGATTTTTTTAAATGAAGTTAAAATAGCGGATTCAAAACCAGTGTTTGAGTTGATAAAAGAAGAACATTCTCATTTAGTTTGTTCATCTTGTGGAAAAATTAAAGATATATATATTGATGATTCTTCATTAAGAGATTCATTAAAAAAGAAATCTAACTTTGAAGTTGATAATATAAATATTATATTTTCTGGGACTTGTGAAGAATGCTCATGATAATCAAAATAGCTTTTTATAAGCTATTTTGAATTACCAATCCTAATACAACTATAAGTACTATTCCTGCACTTTTATTATAAAGTTTATTAGCTGTTATAAAAACTAACATAAGTGAAAGTATAAAAGCTGCAGTTATATCAAAAAAGCTTTCAGATAAGTCTACATTTAAACTGTTTACAATTGAACTTAGTCCTAAAACCATTGTAAAGTTTGCCACGTTTGATCCAATAATATTCCCTATTGCTAAGTCTGCATTATCACTTAATGCAGCTTTTACAGATATTGTAAGTTCAGGTAAACTTGTACCAAAAGCAACTAAAAATAATCCAATCATCCACTCACTAATACCAAAACTTCTTGCTATGTTTCCTGCACTGTCAATAGCAAAATCAGCACCACCTATTGTTAAAATAAAACCTAAAAGTAACATAATGGCAGTTTTTGTCCATGCAAACTTTTCTTTAGATAGTTCATCATCTATCTCTTCAACTTGGTTTGTACTAATTAAGAATATTAGATATGCTCCCATAAGTATTAAAAATAAAATACCATCGACCATATTTAACTTTCCATCTAATGACATTAGTATAAATACTAGAATTGGGAAAAGAGCCCAAGCTGAATCTTTTGCAAAAATATCTCTTTTTGGCTTTATCTGTTTAGATATTATAAAAACTGTAGCTAAAACTAATGCAATATTAAAAATGGTACTTCCAATTACATTTGCAACTGCAATATCTCCACTACCTTTTAAAGAAGCTGACATTGAAACTGCCATTTCTGGTAATGAAGTTCCAAGTGCAACTAGTGTTGCTCCTATAACAAATGGAGATATTTTATAATGAAGTGCAATTCTTTCACTCTCTTCAATAATAAAATCAGCACCGTATATTAGTGCCCCCATAGATATTATAAATATTAATATATCCATATTTTAAGAATTCCTTATTATTAAACTATTTGGCAGATTATATTTTTTTATTAATTCTTCTTCTTTTTTTCTATGCTCACCATTATCAATTTCATGATCAAATCCAATAAGGTGTAATACCCCATGAATAAAAAGAAGTTTTAATTCATTTTCAAAACTATGATTATATTCTTTTGCTTTATCTTGTACAAAATCTACTGAAATTACTACAGAACCTAAAGGCATATTTGGAATATCAAATTCTAAAGGAAAACTAAGTACATCTGTTGCTTTATTTATATTTCTGTGTTCTTCATTGAGTTTTTTAATTTCATCATTATTAACTATAATTAATTCAATATTTTTTTCAGTTAAATCATTAAGTATAATCTCTAAAGAAGAAATGTCAATTTCATAATCTGTTTGATTTTCAAAATCAATCATAATCTACCTATTTAATTTTTGCAATTATATCAAAAATTTACAAATTAGTATATTAAAAAAACATCATAGTGATTAAGTGGTAAATCAATCTTTTTTTCTAGTAGTGCAAGTAGCATATTTGATCTATTGGTGATAATGCATTATTAGTTTTTATTATTCCTAATATATAATACCTAAAAATATTAAATATTATAAATTATAAAAGGTAAAAATTGAAATATGAATGCATGGAAATTACTGATTACGAACAAGTAATTGATTTATGGAAAGAAATAAATGGACTTAAAATTCGTGATGCTGATTCATTTGAAGGTATTAAAAAATATCTTTTAAGAAATCCAGGCTTAAGTTTTGTAGCTAAAGATGAAGATAAAATAGTTGGAACTATAATGTCAGGTCATGATGGAAAAAGATAATCGTTATATACTTTTAGTAAGATGGAAAAAATTAGAAGATCATACTCAAGGTTTTAGAGGTTCTAAAGAGTATCAGGTTTGGAAAGATTTATTGCATAACTTTTACGATCCTTTTCCTGTTGTTGAACACTACGAAAAAGTATTTAGTGAGTAATTACTAAATACTTTTATATAAATTAAAATAATTCTATCATTTTAGGTACTTCATCTACTGCAAAAGTTTTTAGATCAAGTTTTAAATTTGGTTTTTGAGCTATTACAGCTTTTTTTATACCTTGAGCTTGTGCTTCTTTTAATCTCATATCCATAGAGTATACATCTTTAATCTCTCCAGTTAAAGAAACTTCTCCTATAAACGTAGACTCTTTAGAAATAGGTCTATCTCTAAATGATGAAATAATAGCAGCCACTACAGCTAAATCAGCAGAACTCTCTTTTATCTTTATTCCTCCACTTATATTAATAAAAACATCATAGTGATTAAGTGGTAAATCAATCTTTTTTTCTAGTAGTGCAAGTAGCATATTTAATCTATTTGCGTCAAACCCTGTTGCAGATCTTTTTGGATTAGGATAGGTACTTTCTGTAACCAAAGCTTGTACTTCAATTATAAGTGCTCTAGTCCCTTCCATAACAACAGTAAGTGCAGAACCTGCTTGTGCTTTACTTTTATCAAAAAATTTTGAAGCTATATCTTTTGCACTTATTAGTCCTTCTCCTGTCATTTCGAAAATACCTATTTCAGAAGTTGAACCAAATCTATTTTTAAAACCTCTAAGCATTCTAAGTTCTTTACTAGATTCTCCTTCAAAATATAAAACAGTATCAACCATATGTTCTAAAACTCTAGGACCAGCAATAGAACCATCTTTTGTAATATGTCCAATTATAAACATCGCTATATCAGACTCTTTTGCTTTTCTCATAAGCTCAAAAGTGATTTCACGAACCTGAGATACAGAACCAGGAGCTGATGTTAGATTAGAAGAATAGATAGTTTGAATAGAATCTATAATTACTACTTCATAGTTGTCTCTTAAAAGTTCATCTTGTATTTCTTCAAGTTTTATTTCACTTAATAAAAACAGTTCATCATGATTTGCATCTAATCTATTTGCTCTTAATTTTATTTGTCCTGAACTTTCTTCTCCTGATACATATAAAACCTTTTTACCAGATTTTGCGATACTTCCAGCAACTTTAAGAAGTAGAGTAGATTTCCCAACACCTGGACTTCCTCCAATAAGTGTTAAGCTTCCTGGCACTATTCCCCCACCTAAAACCAAATCAAACTCATCATTGTGTGAAGAGAATCTTGTAAGGTCATCTTGTTTTATTTGTGTAATTGGAGTTGCTTTTGAACTAGTGTTACTTACTTTTGATGTTTGTTTAAGTACGTCTTGCTGGTCTTGATTTAATTCTATAAAAGAGTCCCATGATCCACAATTTGGACATTTACCTAGCCATTTAGTACTTTGTTCACCACAAGCTTGACACTCAAATAAAGATGTTTTTTTCTTTGCCATAATCTATCCTGTTTTATTTATAGTCAAATTATAATCAAAAAAAATAAAGAATATAGAAAACATATCAAATTGTAATATTTTTAACAATCCTTCTTGTTAAAAATAAAGTAAATATATTGTTGTTTAAATTTCTTATGGTACAATCCTCGAAAGAACAGACTATTTTAAAATAGCTAATCTTAATTCAATAATTTAAAAGAATTTTTATATGGATAATTTTTTATTAATAGCTGTAGTAATATTTATTGGATATGTAATTCAGAAATTAAAAATATTTCCTGAAGAAAGTCCTTTAATTTTAAATCAATTTATTATAAATATCTCTTTACCTGCAATGATATTGTTACAAGTTCCAAAGTTAACTTTATCTTTTGATACTATAATTCCAACTGTAGTTGCATGGATTGTTATGATTACCTCTGCTTTAGCAGTTTTACTTTTTTCTAAAATTTTTAATTGGAATAAACAAATAACAGGTTCCTTAATGCTTGTATCAGTTTTAACAAATAGTTCAATTATGGGTGTTCCTATTATAAATGCTTATTTAGGTGAAGAAGCTCTTCCTTATGTTTTAATTTATGATCAATTAGGTACATTTGTAGCTTTTGCTACTTATGGTACATTTGTTACTGCTTACTATAGTGTAAAAGGAAAATTTAATTCTCGTGTGATTATTTTTAAAATGTTAACTTTCCCTCCTTTTATAGCTTTAATAGTATCTTTATTTCTTTTAGGTGTAGAGTTTCATCCATATTTTACAAATATAATAACTAGTTTAGCTAATACTTTGATTCCTGTCGCACTTATTGCAGTTGGTCTTCAACTTCAATTTAAACTTCCTAAAGAAGATATACTACCTTTAAGTATTTCCCTATTTATTAAATTAGCTTTTGCACCTTTTATTGCTTTTTTAATATGTTATTATTTTGGTTGGATAAATCTTGTAGGAAAAGTATCTATTTTTGAAGCTGGTATGGCTTCAATGCTTACAGCAGGTGTTGTTGCTTCAATGGCGGGATTAGCTCCAAGGTTAAGTACTGCAATTGTAGGTTATGGAATAATTGTCTCTTTTTTAACTACAGGTATTATTGCTAAATTAATTCTTTAATTAGAAATAATACTTAGCAAGTTTCCTTTTTTTTGCTTATTCAATAATTAATCCAATAAAAATTTATCAAAAATTATAACTAAGTTTAATATAATTATATTTATATTTATTATAGTTAAAAAGGCTTTTGTTTTTTAACTAGTAATACTATTAGGAATTTATTTTGGATGAATACAATTTAAAAGAATATCTAGAAGAAACTCAAATTATTGATTATTCCAATAAAAATATAAAAGATTTAGCTTATGACTTATCAAAGAATTGTGATTGCGATGAAAAAATAGCTAAAAATGTATTTTTATATGTAAGAGATAATATAAAGCATGTAGGTGATTATAAACTTAATATTAATACCTGTAAGGCAAGTGATGTTTTGAATATTAAAGCAGGGTGGTGTTATTCAAAATCTCATCTTGTAGCTGCCTTATTAAGAGCAAATAATATTCCCACAGCTCTTTCTTATCAAAGATTGTCTTGTAGTGAATATACTAAAGATTCATATTGTTTACACGGTTTAAATGAAATTTACTTAAAAAACTATGGCTGGTATAAAGTTGATGCTAGAGGAAATAAAAAGGGAGTGAATGCTCAATTTAATCCTCCTAATGAACAATTAGCCTTTGAGTTTAGTGAAGAGAATGAATATAATCTAAAAGAAAGATTTATTAATCCACATAAAAAAATAGTAGATTTTTTAAATAAAAAATTTGATTCATATGAGAATATGATGAAAAACTTACCTGATTACGATAAAAGTGTTTAATATGAGTATAAAACTATTTTGTGATGGAAGTGTAAATCCTCAAAAAAAGATTGGTTTTGCATCTTATTTTTTACTTTTTGAAAATGAATCTTTTGAAGAAGCAAGAAAAAAAGTAAAAACAAAATTATTTGAAAATACTTCTTCCACTAAACTTGAATTAGAGTCTTTATTATGGGCTTTAGAAGACAAAGACATTAAAGATAAAAATATTATTGTTTACACAGATTGCCAAAATATTTTAAGTTTAGAGAATAGAAGAGAAAAGCTTGAAAAAAACAATTATCAAACAAGTACAGGAAAAATTGTAAAAAATCACGAATTATATAAAAAGTTTTATGAGGTAAATGATATTTTAGATTGTAAATTTCAGAAGGTAAAAGGTCATAAAGCGTCTTTAGAAAAAGATGATATTGATAAGTTTTTTAATATTGTTGATAAAGCTTCAAGAAAAGCTTTAAGAGATAAAATAAAAACTTGTAATATTAAATAAGATACAATGTGATTCATATTTAAAGTAGGAAATAGTAATGATTATATATATACATGGTTTTGGAAGTAGTGGACATGGTGGGAAAGCAACTTTATTTAGAGAATATTTTGAAGATGAATTAATAGCACCATCTTTATCATATATTCCTACTTTAGCTATAGATACTCTAGAACAATTAATTAATATATATTTACAAACAGATGAAGAAGTATCTTTAGTTGGCTCTTCTTTAGGTGGTTATTACGCAATATATTTAGCTAATAAATATAATTTAAAAGCAGTACTAATTAATCCTGCTGTTTATCCATATAAAACACTAGATAAAGTTGGAATTTCAATGAATTATTATGATATGTCATCTTTTGAAGTTACTACTGAACATATACAAACTTTAAGAGGTCTAGAAGTAAACAATATTAAAAATCAAGATAATTTTATGGTTTTATTACAAACTGATGATGAGGTTTTAGATTATACTGAAGCAGTTGAAAAGTTATCTAATAGTGAACTTATAATAGAAGAAGGGGGAAATCATACTTTTGAAAATATAGAGAGTTATTTTAGAAAAATTGGATCTTTTTGTTCATAAAAATTAAATAAACCCAAATTCGATATTTATTATTTCTTTTATTTGTAAATAGTAAGCTTTTTTAGCTTACTATTTAGTTTTAGTCTTTATAAATTGCATCTAGTAAAGAGTCTACAAAATTATCTGGACTAAATTTTATTAAGTCATCTTGTTTCTCTCCAATTCCAACGTAAAAGATTGGAAGTTCAAGTTGATTTGAGATAGAAAATAGTGCTCCACCTTTTGCTGTTCCGTCAAGTTTAGTAACAATAATACCATCAACCCCAACCATTTCATTAAAAGCACGAGCTTGTGCAATTGCAGTATTACCTTGAGTCCCATCTAAAATCATTAGTTTTTGATGAGGTGCATTTTCTTGTGCTTTCCCACATACTTTTACAATTTTTTTAAGTTCATTACTTAAGTTAGTTTGTGTTTGTAGTCTTCCTGCTGTATCAATAATTACATTGTCTAGGTCTTTTGCAATAGCAGATGAAATAGTATCATATGCAACTGCACTTGCGTCATGACCTTGTTTTGTTTTTATTATTGGCACATCTATTTTTTCTGCCCAAGTTGAAAGTTGCTCAATTGCTGCTGCTCTAAATGTATCACCAGCACCTAAGATAACTGATTTATTTTCTTTTTTTAGTCTATTAGCTAATTTTGCAATAGTTGTTGTTTTTCCTGCTCCATTTACACCTATAATAAGTTGTACAAATGGTTTTGGTAAATTTGAAAGATCAACATTAGGTGCATGTTCAAAAAGCATAACTAACCTATGTCTTAACTGTTTTCTAGTAATTTCTTCAGGAAGTCCATCCATAGCTTTCTCTATGATTTCATATTCCATATCAGCTTCAATTAAAAGTTCTTCAATATCATCAAATGAAATTTTTTCTTGTCTTTGAGGTACAACTGATTTAATATTTTCAAATGTCTTAGAAAGTGCTTTTGAGAAAAAACTTTTAGAAGTCTCTTCTGTTTTTGCTTCATCAGCTTTTATTTCATTATTATTACTTGTATCTTTGTAGTCATCTTTTTCTTGAGTTAGGTTTTCATTAACTTCTTTTACAACTTCATCTTTAAGAATTTCTTCTTCTGTATTTTCTTCTTTTTTATCTTTTTTAAAAAAATTAAACATTTATTTACCTAATGCCCTTTTTATATCTAGTTCCAACATCTCTTCTGGAACAACTCCTACATATTTTTGTACCATTTTTCCCTCTTTATTAAATAAAAACATTGTAGGTATTATTTTTATTTCGCCCATTGCTTTAGAAAGTTCAAAATTTTCTTGTATATTTGTTACATGATATTTAATGTTATAATCATTAATAAATTTACTCATCTCTTCTTCTGGAGTTATATTTCCATCTTTTTGCCCCAGTGATATAGCTAAAACTTCAAAGTCATTTTTATATTTATTTTGTAAATTGTTTAAATGTGGTATTTCTGATTTACATGGAGGACACCACGTCGCCCAAAAGTTTAATAAAACCATTTTGTTTTCTAAACCTTTAAATGTCATTTTATCATCTTTTTTATCTATAATGATGTCTTTTAGATTTGTAGTTTTTAATGTAAATTTAGATTGTTCTTTTTTTTGAACTATTGTAAACTCACTTGATTGGTCTTTAGAATCGCATCCACTAAATAAAAGAGTTGTACAAATTACAAAAAATGCCAATTTTTTAAACTGCATTTCATTTCCTTATTGGTAAAATAATTTTGGGTAAGAAGTTTACCTAAGTAAGGCTTAAATATGGAAGAAAGTCACAAAAGTGATTTTAGAAAAACGTGTATTAAAAGATTAAAATTTGACAGCCGCTTTTTAAAGTATAAAAAAGATAAAAAAACAGTAAAAGAATTAAAAAAATTAATAGATATATATAAACCTAAAAATGTTTTATTATATATTCCTATGGATATGGAAGTTGATGTGCTTCCACTAATAAATAGTTTAAGAAAAAGTCGAATAAGTGTATATGTACCTTTTATGGTCAATGATAGTTTTAAATTAGTAAAGTATAGATTACCTTTAGAAAAAAAGAGATTTGGTATAAAAGAACCAAAGAATTCATTTTGTTTTCAAAAAGAGATTGATCTTGCTATAGTTCCTATCGTAGGAGTTGATAAACTATGCAAAAGAATTGGCTTTGGTAAGGGTATGTATGATAGGTTTTTTGATAGATTAAACTATAAACCAACTGTTGTTTTTACTCAATTAACACTTTGTAAAGCGAAGGAAATTTTAACTAATAAATACGATATTCAAGCAGATTATATAATTACAAATTAAGGTTTTGAATATGGAATTAATAGTTGTAGGAATAGTTGTTGCAGCATTAAGTGTTGGAATAACTATATTCGTGGTAAGAAAAATAAACAGGGCTAAGATTGAAATTTTTATAGAACAAGCAAAAGCTAAAGCTAAAGTGATTGAGCATGAAGCTGAAGTTGTTCTAAAAGATGCTCAAATTAAAGCAAAGAGAGATTATGACAGAGAATTTAAGGCTGCAAGAAGAGAATATGATGATATGTATTCTAAAATTGAACGTAAAGAAAAAGAATTAAATCATCATTTAGAATCTGAACTTAGAGCTATAAAATCTGAAAAAGAAGAAATTGTTGAAAAAAATAAGAAAATAACAACAATAAAAGAGGGTCTAAAAAGACAACAAAAGACTTATGATGAAAAAATTACTAAGGTAATTAAGGTACTAGAAAATGCTTCAGGTTTAACACTTGATGAAGCAAAAAGTTTAATGATTGAAAAAGTTAAAGAGGATTCTAGATCTCAAATAGCTTCTATATTTAGAAAGAAATATAAGCTTGCTGAACAAGACAGTAAAAATGAAATTAATAATATGCTTTCAAATGCTGTTACTAGATATGCTGGTGAATTTGCTGCTGAAAGATTAATCAATAATATACCTATTAATGATGATGAGACTAAGGGAAAAATTATTGGTAAAGAGGGTAGAAATATAAAAGCCCTTGAAATGTTATTAGGTGTAGATATTATTATAGATGATACACCAAATACTATTACAATTTCTTCATTTAATCTTTATAGACGTGCAATTGCTACAAAAACAATTAAGGCACTTTTAGAAGATGGAAGAATTCAACCAGCAAGAATTGAAGAAATTTATAATAAAACAAAAAAAGAGTTTGATCAAAACATCCAAAAAGAGGGTGAAGATGTTGTTCTTGAGCTTGGAATTAAATCTATGCATCCAGAGCTTATAAGACTAGTTGGTAGGTTAAGATATAGAGCTTCGTATGGACAGAATGCCTTAGCTCATACTCTTGAGGTCGCTCATTTAGCTGGCTTATTAGCTGCTCAAATGGGTGGAGATGCTATTTTAGCAAGACGAGCTGGGTTATTACATGATATTGGTAAAGCTTTAACTCACGATATGCCAGGTTCACATGTTGATTTAGGAGCTGATATCTGTAGAAGATATGACGAGCCAGATACTGTTATTAACGGTATCTATGCACATCATGGTCATGAAGAGCCAATTAATATTGAATCTTCTGCAGTCTGTGCTGCAGATGCTTTAAGTGCGGCAAGACCAGGAGCTAGAAGAGATGTTCTAGAAAGTTTCCTAAAAAGAGTTGAAGAAGTTGAAAATATCTCTACTTCTAAGACTGGTGTTATAAATGCTTTTGCAATTAATGCTGGACGTGAAGTAAGAGTTATTGTAAAGGCTGATTTAGTAAATGATGATGAATCAATTTTACTTGCTACAGAAATAGCAAAAGATATTGAAGAAAAAGTTCAATATCCTGGTGAAATAAAAGTTAATGTAATTAGAGAGCTTAGAGCTCAAAGTTATGCTCGTTAGATATATATTCTTAGAAGTTTAAATTTATATTTTATAAATTTAGACTTCTTTTTTTATATGATTTAAAATTTTTTTTTATTTTTTCTACTTTTTTTAACACTATTTATCCACAAAATATTTAATAAAAATACAGATAATATTGCTAAAACAATACCTAAAGCAATAGATCCTAAGTACATTGAAACTGCAATTTTATCAAAATTGTCATACATAGAATTAAAGTTAAATTCTATTGCATTTTGGCTTCCTAATAAAAAGTTACCAATTACATACTCAAAGTAGAATATTACGGGCATTGTAACTGGATTTGAAATAAATACAAGGCTAAAACTTATTGGTAGATTTGCATTAAATATTATTGCTAAGAAAACTGCTAATACGGTTTGAAAAGGCATAGGTAAACAAGATACAAATACTCCAATAAAAACTCCTGCCAATACTTTTTTTCTAGAAAGACTCCAAATCTCTCTTTTATGTATGACTTTCCCAAATATTCTTAGAACTTTTTGTTTTTTTATCTTGTCATGCGTTGGCAAAAATTTTTTTAATTTTTTTCTTGGCAATATAAACCTTTATATTTTTTGCAATTTTACCCAATTAAAATTTTTATTTTAATTACAAAGAGAGATTAATTAAAATGATTTTGTTGATTTTTCAATTATTAAATGATAAACTCTAAAATTTATTCAAAGGATTTAATATATTTAAAAACTATACAGCTATTAAATATGCCCTGATATCTGTTTTTTTATGGTCAACAGTTGCTACTGCTTTTAAAATTTCATTAAAATATCTTAATCCCTTAGAATTAGTTTTATATTCTAGTTTTTTTTCTTTAATAGTTTTGTTTTTTGTACTTATTTATCAAAGAAAGTTAAATTTAGTTTTAAAATATATAAAAACAAACTCTAAGTTGATACTTTTTTTAGGTGCTATTAACCCTTTTTTATATTATTTAGTTTTATTTAAAGCTTATGATTTACTACCTGCTCAAGAAGCTCAGGCGATAAACTATACTTGGGCTTTGACTTTGGCTTTTTTATCTGTTCCTTTTTTGAAGCAGAAACTATATTTTGTTGATATCCTAGCTGGACTTTTATGTTATTTTGGAGTTGTTATAATAGCTACGAAAGGTGATCCTTTTTCTATGAATTTTTCAAATTTACATGGAGTTGCTTATGCACTTTTAAGTACAGTTTTATGGTCATTTTATTGGCTATATAGTACTAAATCAAAGGCAGATCCTATCGTAGGTTTATTTTCAAATTTTTTATTTTCTATGCCTATGATCTTAATATATTTTGTACTTACAGAAGATTTTAGAGTTCCTGATTTAAATGGAATACTTGGAGCTGCTTATGTTGGTTTTTTTGAGATGGGAATTACCTTTTTATTTTGGTTAAAAGCTATGCAAACTACTTCAAATACATCAGAAATATCAAATCTGATTTTTATTTCTCCATTTTTATCTTTAGTATTTATTTATTTTATTCTTGGAGAAAAGATATATATGTCAACTTTAGGCGGTTTAGCTTTTATAATATCGGGTCTTGTCCTAGTTGCAATATTTGATAAAAAGAAAGTAAAAAAAGCAAAAAAACTAAGTTCGTAGTCTTCAATAAAATACTTATAAACAATATAGTATAATACGAAAAATTTATATATATAAGAATAAGAGAATTATGAAAAACAATCAACCAACTACAAAGATAATAGCAGGAAAATACAGAGGTAAGGTACTTGAATTACCTTCATTGGATGTTACTAGAAGTTCAAAGTCAAGACTAAAAGAGTCACTTTTTAATGTTTTACAGTTTGATATTATTGATAAAATATTTATAGAAAGTTTCGCAGGAAGTGGAAGTATTGGTCTTGAGGCAGTTTCAAGAGATGCAAAAAGAGCATATTTTGTTGAATTAGATAGAAGTTCATATAAAATATTAACAAAAAACTGTAAAGCTGTAGATTCAAATAAATGTCAAACAACTTTAGGTGATACTTTTGTTCAAACTCCAAAGATAATAGAATCTTTAAAAAATTCTAGTGATGAATTAATTGTTTATATTGATCCACCTTTTGATTATCGAGATGGAATGGAAGAGATTTACGAAAAATCTTTTGATTTAGTTAGAGGTATTGAAAATGATAATATATATTTAGTAATAGTAGAACATGTTTCAAGTTTAGAAATGCCTGAAATTTTGGGTAAGTTTTCATTAGATAAAACAAAAAAGTTTGGTAAAAGTTCTTTATCTTATTATAGTTATATAAAAGAGTAAATATATGATAAAAATGGCTACGATTCTTCTAATAAGTTTAATTCTTATAGTTTTTTTTATGCCATTTTTTTATACTTTATCACCATATGATTTAAATCCAAAACTTATTTTAGCTGCTCCATCTTTTGAACATTTACTAGGTACTGATAGATTAGGCAGAGATATTTTAGCTAGAGTTTTACAAGGTGGTCAAACATCATTAATAATAGGCTTTTTAAGTGCTGGGATATCTTCTTTAATTGGACTTTTTATAGGTATAAATGCCGGGTATTTTAAAGGCAATGTTGACAAAGGTATAACTATTTTGATTGATCTTTTTTTAACTTTTCCTACCTTCTTTTTACTTTTAGCGCTAGTATCTTATATACAAGCTTCATCTCTTGTTTTAATACTTGTCATTTCTATAACTGGCTGGATGAGTATGGCTAGGCTAATAAGAAGTGAAAGTTTTGCAATTGGAAATAAACCTTATATAAAAATTCTAAAACTGGCAAAGGTATCTAAAAATAAAATTATATTTAAATATTTTGCTCCTTTACTTGCGCCAATATTTCTTATATCTTTTACTTTTGGAGTAGGTGGAGCAATATTAGCTGAATCAGGATTATCTTTTTTAGGTCTTGGAATAAATCCTCCCCAAATGTCATGGGGAAGTTTACTAAGCGATGGTAAGGCTGTAATAGATATAGCTTGGTGGGTTAGTTTTTTCCCCGGTATTATGATATTTTTAGTAACTTTTTGTTTAATGCAAATATCTGATTACCTTCAACAAAAAGCAAATACTAAAGATATTCAAAAGACTTAAATATTTTTTAGTATTTTATCTAATAATCCCGTACTTAAAATTCTTTTGAAAAAACCTAAAATATATGTAGCTTTTGTTACATAATATCTTGGCTTAGGATTATCCGTATTCATGATTTTTTGTATGATATTTGCAACTGATGTTGCTGGAAGATTAAAAGGTGTTGTATCTTTGTCGCTTTCAAGTCTTGCGTTTAGTTGTGTATCATACTCTTTTTTATAAGAACTGTTTTCTTGATCTACATTTTCTTGAAACTTTTTAATAGCATTTTCTCTAAACTTACTAGTAACTGGGCCTGTATTTATAGTACAGATAGATATTTTTGTATTATCAAGTTCTAGTCTTAGTGTATCTGCTAAGCCTTCAATAGCATATTTAGAGGCGTTGTAAGCTCCTCGAAATTTTAAAGATATTAGTCCTAAAACAGAGCTATGTTGTATTATTTTTCCATAACCTTGTTCTCTCATATATGGAAGAACTTGACGAGTTAGTTCATGAAGTCCAAATACATTTGTTTCAAACTGTTCTTTTAAAAACTTTGTTTGGATATCTTCTAAAGCTCCTGGTTGCCCAAAACCTGCGTTATTAAAAACAGCATCTATTTTTGAATCATTTTTAACTATTTGTTCTAAGGCATCTTTTATATGGCTTGGGTTTGTAACATCTAATAAAAAAGTATTGAAGCCTAAGTCTTTTAACATTTGTACGTCTTCTTCTTTTCTAGCACTTGCGTATACTCTTATACCATTTTGTTTTAATGTTTTTGCAGTTTGTAGTCCAATACCTGACGAACAACCTGTTATTAATATATTTTGCATAGCATTATCCAATATTTTTAAGTTTATGTTTTTTCAAAAATGTTATTATATCAAAAAATTTTTTGGAATAAGTTATGCATAAAAAAATAATCATTTTAACAGGTGCTGGTATATCAAAACCAAGTGGAATCTCAACTTTTAGAGATAGCGGAGGTTTATGGGAAAACCACAAGATAGAAGATATATGTAGTGCTGGATGCTTAGATACAAACTACGATGCAACTATAAAATTTTATAATCAAAGAAGAGTTGATATAAGTGATAAAAGTGAAAACAAAGCTCATATAACTATTGCAAGATTAAAAGATAAGTACCCTGATCTAATAGAGGTCATTACTCAAAATGTTGATGATTTATTTGAAAAGGCAAAATGTAAGGATGTTTTACATTTACATGGATTTTTACAAGAGATAAAGTGTATGAGCTGTGATAAGATTGTAAATATAGGCTATGAATTACAAGGTGATTCAAATATAACTTGTAAGTCTTGTGGTGGAAAAATGAGACCAAATATCGTGTTTTTTGGTGAGATGGCTCCAAAATATGAAGAGATGCATAAAAAACTAGAAGAGTGTGGCTTACTTGTAGTAATAGGAACTAGTGGATATGTTATTGATGTAAGTTATTTAACTAACTATTCTGATATATCTATACTAAATAACTTTGAGTCAAGTGATGCTATATATGATGAGTGTTTTGAAAAAGTTTATTATGAGTGTGCGACAAGTGCTATAGATAAAATAGAAGAAGATATAGAAGAGTTTATAAAAGAAAGACAGATATGAAAAAAGATGATATAAATTTAAAAGAACTTTTAGATACTGAAGTAAAAAATAGAAATACAAACATAGAGTTATCTTATGATAAACCTGATCCTTTACTTGTAGCTTCAAGATACAAAGACGAGTATATAATACTTTTGTGTGCCTTATTTGCTTATGGAAAAGCTAGCTTAATAGTGAAGTTTTTAGACTCCTTAGATTTTGATCTCTTAGATCAAAGTGAAGAGAAAATAGATAAAAGCTTAGATAGTTTTTATTATAGGTTTCAAAATAGTACAGATGTAAAAACTATCTTCAAAACTTTTAGAAGGATGAAGCAAGAAGATAGCTTAAATAGTATCTTTCTTGAAGGGTATAAAAAAGAAAACTCTGTTTTAGAAGGCTTAGATACACTTATAAATAAAATACACTCTATAGCAAAATACAAATCTCAAGGTTTTAATTTTTTAGTGTCAAGTGCTTTTAAAAGAGATAAACAAGGGGTAATAAAACACATAGGAAACGCTCCATACAAAAGATGGAATATGTATCTTAGATGGATGGTAAGATCTGATGAATTAGACCTTGGCTTATGGAGAGATATTGATAAAAAAGATTTAGTTCTACCTCTTGATACTCATACTTTTAAAGTATCACAAAGACTAGGCCTTTTGACAAGAAAAACATACGATTTAAAATCTGCTTTAGAAATCACAAACAAACTAAAAGAGTTTGATTCTACAGATCCTATAAAATATGACTTTGCTTTGTATAGGATAGGGCAAGAGAAAAAGTTTCAATAAAAATATTATATAGTTTTTATAATTGTATCATAAAATGATGTGATTATATTTATTTTATTATATCTATAATTTTTTAATATAGTAAAGATAGTTAAAAATGCAGATTTAAGATCAGGGCTGTTGATCTCAAGTTCTTCAAGATCTTTTCTTGTTGAAGTAACACCCTTTAGAATAAATCTCTACTTTATGCACTAACTATTTACAATATCTTTTTAAACCTTTTAACTATAAAAACCTACGATTTAAAATCTTTTTTGAAATCACAAACAAACTAAAAGAGTTTGATTCTACAGATCTTATCAAGTTTGATTTATCTTCATATTTCTTAAATAAACGAAAAATAATTTTTAATAACTTTTTATAAAATGAATTTTTCTATTTTTTAAATTATATGAAGATATATATTATTTTGTTATAAATCCTTTAAAATGGGTATCTTTGGAATAAATAAAGATTTTTAACATAATTCTTTACATAAGTTTTAAATAATCATTAAATCGTAAAATAATTTTTAGTAAGATATAAATTTATTGCTTATTGTATGAAAATGAAACTATTTTTTTCTTATCTTAGGTCTATTATTATTTAATATATTAAAGATAGTTTAAAGTAGATATTCAACTTCAGTAATGCTTTTAAGGGCGTTTTTTACAAAAAATTAAATAGGACAAACATGAAGAAAATACTACTACTATTATGTAGTTGCATATTAATAGTTAATGCAGCTTCTTTTTCTAAATCAAAAAAGATATTACTAAAGAAAATTTACAAGGATAATCAAGTTACATTCTACTGTTCAAATCCGTATGAGATAAAAAAAGTAAAAGGTAAACAAAAAGCTTTAATAGTACAAGATACAAAATACTATACTCCACGAAAACCTTTGACTAAAAAAGGTAAAGTTAATGTAAGAGCCAAAAGAATTGAATGGGAACATATAATGCCTGCACATAACTTTGGCAAACATCTTTCTTGTTGGAAGAAGGGTGGAAGAAAAGCTTGTAAGAAAGATAAAATATTTAAAACTATGGAAGCTGATATGCATAACTTAGTTCCAGCTATTGGAGAAGTAAATGCTAATAGGTCTAACTTTAAATATGGAGCTAATACACCTAAAGCTAATCAATATGGTAAATGTGAAGTAGAAGTAGACTTTAAAGCTAAGAGAGCTTATGTAAAAGACTCAATCAAAGGAGATATAGCAAGAGTATACTTCTATATGTCAGATAAGTACAAAGTAAGACTATCTAAAAAAGAGAAAAAGATGATGGAAGCTTGGAATAAACTTGACCCAGTTGATGAGTGGGAAAAAACTAAGAATAAAAGAGTTCAGAAACTACAGGGTAATTTAAACCCTTATATACAGTAGTGAATGAAAAACTAAATGAATAAAAATGAATAGCTAAATAAAAATTGTTTTTAATATAGTAAATATAGTTAAGGGTGGAGATTAAAGCTTAGGGGTGTTAATCTTTTACTTTTATATTTGACTTTTAGCTTTTAAGCTTAAACCCATTAAAATAAATAACACTTGAAGAACAAATAGTTTGATATGGAAGGAAAGTATGTTTTTGCATCAAAAAGCATACTTTTTAAAGTTTGGGTTAAAATTTGGGAATATTATGAAAATTGAATTCTTTACTCATAAAGTGCCTATACATAAATAATCTTACTTAAGTATCAGGTGAGTAATCAGAAAACAACCCAAACAATCATCAAATATATTATCAGTATCTTTAAAAACTCCACTTTTTAATCATTTAAATAAATAAAAGAATAAGATTTTTCTTTTTATTTACATTAAAAAAATATCCAACTAAGTTATATTTAAATATTATTTCAATA
>JAAETO010000061.1 GCA_024228275.1 Arcobacter sp. | reverse complement strand
TAAGACTTGTATTTGTTTCAAAATTATTATTAACTTTATATTTTAAAGCAAACTCTAAACCTCTAGTTTTTTTATCTCCTATATTTGAACTTGGAGCGTTACCTCCACTTTGAGTAAAAATACTTATATTTGAAGCTTTATTATAAAATAAAGAGGAGTTAATTTGATACTTATTAGAAATATACATATAGTTTATCTCAGAACTTTCTATCTCTTCATACTCATCAATTTTTTGATAAGTTAGTTGTTTAGCTTTTCCATGTAAAAATTTTATATGGTTATTTGAATTTATATGATAAATAGCACTAAATTCGGGAAGATAATCTTTTTCTTCTTTTATATAGTGTTTTATATATGGATTTAGATTAGTCTTAAAAAATAATAGATTTCTTTCAATATTAAAATCACTTTTTTTATTGTATCTTATTCCTGCATTTACTTCAAAACTATTATTTACTTTATAGTGAAGTTTTGAGTAATAATCAAGTTCATAATATTTATAATCATGACTTTGTCTTGCAGCTCTAGATTCAGAAGTTTTTTTCTGACTCTCTTTTATATGTTTATAAGTAGAACCTAGTAAAAGACTTATATTTTCATTTAATCTATAATTAAAGTGAATATCTATTTGATTTCTTCTATCTTTAATATAATTTGAACTTCCATATAGAATATGTTTACTAGTTTCTATATCATGAACATTATAATTTTTTTGCGAACTTATTAGATTTACCTTATAAGTTAAATCTCTATTAAAATCATCTTCATAAGTTAAAGCAAGAGTTTTTTCACTTTGTTCTACTTCATTACCATCTCTATATGTAGGATTAAGAAATACTTCATAATTTGTCTTAGAGTAGGTTATATCTGTAGTTAAGTTTTTGTATCTATGAGATAAGTCAATAGTTTTATACTCATTTTCAAGTAAAGAATCAAGATTTCTTTTTGCATCTGTATGATTATTTAAAGAAGTTGGAGTAAAAGTATCTTCTAAGTTTCCACTTATTCCATTTGTACTAAAAAAGCTTGTATTTAGAGTAAGTCCACCATTTTCATAAGCTTTATTTATTCTTGCAAATACTTTATTTTGTTTATTATTTCCTTTTGAAATTGAGATTATGTTTTTTTCATTGAAGTCATTTGTAATTATATTTATCGATCCATACATAGAATTACTTCCATAAGTAACAGCTTGTGGTCCTTTTATTATCTCTATTCTATCTATTGCTTCCACAGGTGTAGAAAAGAAATTTCTATTTGATGTAGCACCTTGAGGAATTCTAAGAGGTGAGATAGGATTATTATTTATCATTAGTTTAAATGAGGAACCTAAACTTCCTCTTAATCCTATTTGAAAGTGCTCTGTATCATCAATAATAAAAATTCCAGGAATATGTTTAAGAAGTTCATCTAATGTTGTATAGTTATATTTTTGAATATCTTTTCTTCTTAAAATAGTAATATTTGCAGGTATTTCTTCTGCTCTTTGATAACTTTTAGTTGCTGAGTAAATTTTTATATCCATTAACTCTTCTAATGATAACTCTTCTAATTCCTCTAGCTTAACATCTTTAGCATATATTATATTTATACATATAAATAAGATTAATATTAACTTCATTTTATCTCCTTAAAAGAATTTTTAATAGGTAAAGTAAAAATAAATTTAGTACCTTTATTTTCTAGCGTTTCCATCTGTATTGAACCTTTTAATTTCTGATGAACTAAATTATAAACTATATTTAGTCCAAGACCAGTTCCTCCAAAATTTCTTTTGGTAGTAACAAACGGCTCATATATATGATCTTTTATATCATCTTTTATTCCAATGCCATTATCTTGGTATTCTATTATTAAGTTTTCATTTTCTTTTTTTATTAGAACTTTGATTTGTGCATTTCCTTTATAATTTTCAAAAGCATGAGTTATTGAGTTTTGGATTAGATTATTAAATATTTGCGCAATTATTCCAGGAGAAGTTTTTATTTTGTTCTCTTCTCCTTCAATAATAACTTCAGCAGGTACAAGTTTTAATTTATTATGATTTGTTAGAAAAACCTCTCTTATATATTCTTGTATTTTTATTTTTCTTACATCATTAGTCACTTGATCTACTGATATTTGTTTAAAACTTTTTATTAATTCTGAGGCATAATTTAAAGTTTTAATTAATAAAAAAGAGCTTTGATTTAGAATATCAAGTCTATTTTCCATATCTGATTTTGTTAATGTTTGATTATCATAAGCATTTTTTAAATATTCTGTCTCTTTTTCAATAATAGAACTACTTGTTATTGCATTACCTAAAGGAGTATTAACTTCATGAGCTATACCACTTACAAGATTACCTAAAGCTGACATTTTTTCTGATTCTATTAATTGCTGTTGAGCTTGTTTTAAATAGTTTAAACTGTTCTCTAATTCAATGGTTTTTTTATTTAACTCTTTTGTTCTATATTTAACTTGATATTCAAGGTTATCAGTTAATTTTTGTGTATCTTCTACTAGAGTATTAAAAGCATTATATAAAATACCAATTTCATTCTCGGAGTTATATTTAACCCTTGTTTTATAGTTTTGAGTATAAGCAATTCTTTCTGTTGTATAAGCTAATGATAATATAGGTTTTAGAATATGATTACTTAAAATAATTGATATTATATATGTAATAAGTAATAAAACAAAAGCAAACATTATAACTTTTATAAATATTGCTTTTAATAGTTGACTAATAGTGTTAGTAGCTTTTTCCATATATAAAATACCGTATTTTTTATCTTTATGTTTAAGATAAACGCTTAGCTTTAAAACACCAATATTTAAAAATCCATTTTCTTCATAGAACCTTGGTTTATTTATTTGATCTAAATTAACTTCTTCGTTTAAATTAAAAGGATTATATTGAGCAAAAACTTCCTTTTTATTATCTAAAATAATAACTCTTAAAATATTATTATCTTTTTTTAATTTATCAAGGTTCTCTCTAGCTCCCTCGTAATCTCTAAATACAACAGCTGATACACTAAAGTCTGCAAGTAAATTAGCTTGAATAACAGATTTTTTCATAAAATTATCTTTCTCAAGTTTTATTATATTAATAAAGTTAAAATATGTAAATACAAATATCATAACTGTACTAATTATTAAAAGAAAAAAGACTAATTGATGTCTTATTGATAAGTTAGTTATTATCATCTTAGTCTTCCTCTTTTACTATTTTTGATAGTTTTAACAATTTATAACTGGCTTTTAATTTAGAATTATCTAATGCATCAGTATTTATTAGAAACTTTATTCTTTTGTTTTCAAAATAAAAGCTTATATGTAAACCATCGTATACGTAATCGGGGAATTCTGTTACTATTAAAATAGGATATTTTTTTAATTCTTTAATAAATTTTTCTATGGACTTTACATTATCTTTATTATTATAAAAGAGATTTACGTCTTTTAATCTTTCATCTTGAGAATTATTTATATTAATGACTTTTATAGTAAGTTTGTGTATATTTTTATCTTTGTAATACTCAACCATTTTTTCTTTAAGCTTTTCGTCTTTATATACTGCAATTACAAAGTTCTTATCTAAATATGGCCATGTAATAAATTCTGGTATTTTATTAAGTAGTGTAAATTTAAGGTTTATATTATCAGCTATTATTGCAGTATTAAGTAGAATGATTGCTAATAATAGTTTTAATAAATAAATTTTCATTTTAAATTAATTTACTTTCTGGTTTCCCAAAATAGTAACCTTGTGCATAATTAATTCCCAAATTTTTAACTTCATCAAATACCTCTTTTGAATGAACAAATTCAGCTACTGTTTTAACATTAATTTTTTTTGTATAAAATAGAATAGATTGTGTTATATACTCGGAATATTGATTTAAATTGATATCTTTAATAAAACTTCCATCAATTTTAACACTGTCAATATCTAATGATTTTAATTGAGAAAAATTAGAGTATTCAACTCCAAAATCATCAATACTTAATAAAAAACCAAGCTCTTTTAATTCTCTTATATTTTTTTGAGCTTGTACATTTTTATTTATACTTTGTTCTTCTAAAATTTCTAAAGAAACTCTATTATTTAATATATTATACTTTTTGCAAAAATTATCTAATGTATTTGAAAAGTCTTTTTCCATAAGATCATGGTCTGTAATATTAACTGAGAAGTCTAAATCATTTGAACTAAATACTTCGCAAGCTTGTTCAAAGACTATTTTAGTGATTTTAGTAAGTAACCCTGCATTTCTTGCTGCACCTAAAAAATGAATGGGAGAATATACTTCATCTTCATAAACTAATCTAACTAAAGTTTCATATTTAACAATCTTTTTTGTTTTACACTCTACAATTGGCTGGAAATAGCTTTTAATATTGTTCAAAACAATTGCTTTGCTTAGTCTTTTTGACCAAAGTAAATTATTATTAATAATTTTAATTATTTCAAGTTCTTCGGAGTAAAATTCTATTTTATTGTCTTGTTTTTTTCTTGAAGCATATAAAGCTATTTCTGCTTTTTGTAATAAATTCATATCATAAGGATAATTTGAAATTCCTATACTTAGATTTAAACGTAGAGTTAAATCATCTATATTATATTGTTCATCTACTAGTATATTTTTTAATTTAACAGAAAATTCAAACAGTTCATCATTTGTCTTGTTTTCTAACAATATTATAAAACTATCTGATTCAATACGATATACAAGATTATTGATTGTATTAGTTTTTAGAAGTATCTTAGCAACTTCTTTTAATATCTTATCTCCGATTGGATAACCGTAGGCATTATTTATTGTACTGAAAGAATCAATATCTATTAAAATTAATCCAACTTTTTTATATTCTTTTAAATCACGATATAGTTTCTCTCTTGAGTATAGTTTTGTAATGGAATCAACAATTAAGTTTTCATATAGTTCATTTTTTGTTTTTTCAAGTTCATCTAGATGTTTATATTGTGCTAATGCAGTTCTTGTTGTAGTATATAGTTTTGTTGATGTAAGTTCTGTTTTTTCTTTATAATCATTTATATCATATTCATTAATAATATCTTCTTCTGGTGCATATCCTGGTTGTCCAGTTCTAATTATAATTCTAGTAAATTTATTGTTTAGCTTATTTCTTATAAAGTCAACAATATTTAATCCTGAATTACTTGTTTCCATAACAATATCAAGTAATATGATTACGAAACTATTATTAACCTGAAGAATTTCAATTGCTTCTTTTTCACTATATGCTGATATTAATTTAAGTTTTTTATTGTCAAATTGAAAATCATGAAGTGCTAGTTTAGTGACCGTATGTACTTCAGGATCATCATCAATTATCAATACTGACCAAAAAAAATCATCGTCAATGACTTCTACGTTTTTCTCATTAGCAAAAACTAAGTTATTTTCTATCATTTAATTAATCCTATTTAACGTTTATAGTTATAAGCTAAAACATTATTTTAATTTTCTTAATTTTATATGGTACCTATAAACTTTTATCTATTATAAAAGAAAAAATATTATTTTCTTATTAAAAAATTGATTTAAAAGGTGCTTATTTATTAAAAAATAAAATTTATTTACTTGTAATCCAAATTTTAAAAGTCAAATAATGTTAATTTGGATAGAATTCAGGAAATATAATATAGGAAAAAAAATGGCAATTTATACATGTGGACATACAACTCCAGATTCAGATTCAATCTGTTCAGCTATAGCATTAGCGTATTTACTTAAAAAAACAGGACGTGATGCTATACCTGCAAGACAAGGAGAACCCAATCCTGAGACAAAATTTATTTTAGAAAAATTTGGTTTTGAAGCTCCCGAACTTAAAACAGAATTCTCAGGATGTGAACTTTTTATTACAGACTATTCTGATAAAGGTCAAGCGCCAAAGGATATTGATGAAGCAATTGTAGTTGGAATAGTTGACCATCACAAATTAGGAGATATTACAACTTCTAGTCCATTAGAGTGTTGGATTAGACCTGTTGGTTGTACAAATACTATAGTAAAAGAGATGTATGATTATCATGGTGTAGAAATTCCTAAAGATATTGCTGGAATAATGATGTGTGCAATTTTAAGTGATACTGTGATTTTTAAATCACCAACATGTACAGATATTGATATAAAAGTAGTTAGAGAATTAGCAGAAATTTGTGGAATTGAAGATTTCGGTTCTTTAGGTATGGAAATGTTTAAGGTTAAATCACAAGTTCAAGGTGTTCCTGCTAGAGATTTAATTTTAAGAGATTATAAACCTTTTGATATGCATGGAAGTGCAGTTGGTATTGGTCAGCTAGAAGTTGTTGATTTAAGTATTTTTGATGATGTTAAATCTGATTTACAAGCTGACTTAGAAATATTTAGAGATGTAAATAATTTACATACTGCATGTTTATTATTGACGGATATTATGCAAGAAGGTTCTGAAGTATTAGTATCTTCAGTTGATTCTTCAATATTTGAAAAAGCATTCGATAAAAAGTTAGAAAATGGAAAAGTTTGGTTAGATGGTTGTTTATCTAGAAAGAAACAAATTATTCCTTTCTTAGAACCTGCATTCTCATAGTATTGAATAAAGCCTTTGGGCTTTATTCAAAAAGCTTACAAAATGAAATATGTTTTATAAAAACTAATTTTTTATATTAAAATTCTATAAATAAAAAGGATTTTAACTTATGGAACCATTTAAAAACTTATTTAATAAAAAACTTGTTGAAGATTTTGCTAATAATATCTTTTTGTATGAGAATACTTTTAAAAAAGAAGATTATCTAAATCAGGTATTTAAAACACTTGATGACTTAGAACTAAAATAGAGAATGAGACTTATATCATCTTCAATACACCCTTTTTTAGATTTAAATTATAAAGAGACTATTTCTGTATTAAAAAAAGTAAAAACTCATTTTTCAATAGAAAAATCAATGAGTTTACAATTAATAAAAGAAGGGAAAAATCTGAATTTTACTTTTGATTTAAAAACTTCAAAACAAAAGCTTGGTAATATTCGGTTAGAGTATGCAATTGATTTTTTAAAAGCAAATGGCAAACTTTCAAGAAAAGTTTTTATGTTAAGTCAAAGTACAATAAATTCTAATCAAAAATCATTTAAAAAAAGACAAAGTTTTACATAAAATTGCTATAATTGTAAATGGCGAAGAAAAAAATATAAAAGAGTTTGAATTAATATGACACCTGCTATAAACTTACTTAGAAAAAATAAATGTGATTTTAAAATACATAAATATGATCATGATCCAGCTTGTACGAACTACGGTTTAGAAGCTGCACAAAAATTAGGTCTCGATGAAAATAGGGTTTTTAAAACTCTTTTGGTTGAATTAAATCCAAAAGAGTTAGCAGTTGGTATTATTCCTGTTAATTGTTCTATGTCTCTAAAAAATATTGCAAATTCATTAAAATCAAAAAATGCAAAGATGGCTAATAAAAATGAGGCACAAAAAGTAACAGGTTATTTACTTGGTGGAATATCACCTTTAGGACAGAAAAAAAGACTTAGAACAGTTATCGACAAATCAGCTTATATATTTGATACTATTTACGTAAGTGGTGGAAAAAGAGGATTAGATATTGAAATTATCCCAAATGATTTAAAGAAATTATTAAATGCAATAGATTTTAATATTACAACATAAGTATAAATTATAATTATCTATATGCTTTAACAATTTCTTAATAATTTAAGAGTAGTATTACATAATAATTTAAAAAAGGATTTATTATGCCTACTGCTTCAGATATGAATGCAATTTGTTCGCAATTATTAACAACAAAAGATTTAGAGATTTCTGACGAATTATTTAACCAGGTTATAGATGAGAATATTGTTACTCAAATAATAAAAAATGATTTATCTAACAGTATTAAAATTTATTCTTCTAGTCTATTATATTTGTCATCAATTACCCCTGTCTTACACGATATAGGTTTTTTAATTATAGATGAAGTTACATATAATATTAGTAATGCTTCAAAAATAATATATGTATCAAGATTCAATTTAAAGATTGACAATGAATTAGAACTTGAAAAAATTTCACATGCAAAAGATAATTTGGAAAAGATAATTACCAAGTCATTAAAAGATGCATCTTTAGTCCATTCTAAAGTTTTTTCTCTTGTATATAATCAAAATTTTGACATGAAACAAATAATGTTAGTTAGAGCTTTTATAGAATATATTGATCAAGCAGTATTAACTATAAATTCTGCAACTATATTAAATACACTTATAATTAATCATTCAATAACTAATCTTTTTGTTGAATATTTTATTACTAAATTTAATCCCGATATAGAAAAAAGAAAAGATAAATTACAAAAGTTAGAGATTCAAATAGAAGATAAAATAAAATTAATTCCACAAATAGTTGACGATAGAATTTTAAAAGTAACGCTATCATTTTTACAATGTTTATTAAGAACAAATTATTTTATGAATAAAGAGACAATCTCTTTTAAAATAAATACTTTAATTTTTGGTAAAAACTTAAAGGGTTTACAGCCAAATCTAGAAAACTTCATTTATCATCCTGATTTTTATGGTATTCATTTAAGAATGAGTAATATTTCAAGAGGTGGTTTAAGATGGAGTGATAGGCATGATGATTATAGACAAGAAATAAAATCTTTAATGATTACTCAAGAAGGTAAAAATTCAATAATTATCCCTGATGGATCTAAAGGTGGTTTTGTAATAAACAAAAAATCAAATGATATTACTAAGGATTATTTTAAAAATATATATTCTATGTATATAGATGCAAATTTAGATTTAGTAGACAATATGAAGAATGGTCAAGTAATAAAATCTAAAAATATAATTTCTTATGATGATGATGATCCATATTTTGTAGTTGCAGCTGATAAGGGTACTGCTTCTATGAGTGATGTTGCTAATAGTATTTCAAAAGAACGAGGATATTGGTTATGTGATGCTTTTGCAAGTGGTGGTAGTAATGGATATGGACATAAAGATTTAGGGATAACTGCACGAGGTGCAATAATGTCTACAAAGAGGTTTTTTATAGAAGAAGGTATTGATATTTATAAAGATAGTATTTCTGTAATGGGTATTGGTTCTATGAGTGGAGATGTTTTTGGAAATGGTTTAATTGAATCTGATAAATTTAAATTATTAGCTGCAATTGGACATAAAGATATTTTTATAGATCCTAATCCAGACCTTAAGGAAAGTTATATTGAAAGAAAAAGACTTTTTGAGGCTAAATCATCAGGATGGACACATTATGATAAAAAAATGATATCAGATGGTGGTGGAGTATTTTTAAGAAGTGAAAAAGAGATTGTTCTAACACCAGAGATAAAAAAATTATTAGATACAAAGAAAAAGATAGTAAGTGGCGAAGAGTTATGTATTATGCTTCTTACTATGAATGTTGATTTACTTTTTAATGGCGGTGTTGGAACTTATGTTAAATCTACTAATGAAAATGCAATTGATATAGGTGATAAACAAAATGAAGCTGTTAGAGTTGATGCAAGTGATATAAATGCAAGAATTGTATGTGAAGGAGGAAATCTTGGGTTTACTCAACAAGCAAGAATTGAATATGCTCTTGCTGGAGGTAAAATAAATATTGACGGTATTGATAATGCAGCTGGAGTTGATACTTCTGACCATGAAGTAAATTTAAAAATCTTATTAAATACAATAAGTTCACATGAAAACTATTGTGAAGAAGAAATGCAAAATATTCTTTACTCTTTAACTGATCAAGTTGTTAATTTAGTATTACAAACTAATTATAATCAAGCATTAGCAATATCTATAGATGAAAGATTCTCTAGAAAATATTTGAATGATTTTTTAAAAGTTATAGAAGTTTTAGAAAATAATGTTGAGGCATTTAATAGAAAATCTTTTTTTATTCCTAAAAATGAAAATATAGGAGAAATTATTGATATAGATGGTTCAATTGTAAGACCAGTTATAAGTTCTTTATTCCTTTATTCAAAAATTTTACTAAAGAAACTATTACTAGAATCTAGTTTAGTAGATGAACAATTCGCTTTACAATATTTATATAGATATTTCCCAAAATCATTTGTGGGTGCATATGAACATGAGTTATTAAGCCATCCTTTACGAAGAGAAATAGTTGCAACAAAAATGGCAGATATTTTAATCAATTCTCAAGGGTGTACTTTTGTAAGTGATTATGAAAAATTAGGAATTGAGAGATTTTTATTAAAAATTAAATCTTATTTAGTTGCAAAACAGTTATTTGGCGCAAAAGAGATAAGGGAAAAGATTTATTCTCAAGATTATATTATGGATTCAGAAAAACAATATAAATTAATAAATAAATTAGAATATACTTTATATTCAAGTACTAGATGGATGGTAAAGTATCTTAAAAAGAATCAACTTGATTCAGCTCATATATTAGATCATAAAAATGAGTTATTTACTTTATTAGAACAAGTTCATACTAAAAAAGACATTAAGATTTTAATTAAGGATGATACTCAATTTAATCAATTTTTTGGGGTGATTAATTATTTGAGATTTGCTATACCTGCTATTGTAATAAAAGCAAATACAAATCATTCTTTTAAAGATGTTGTAGTATTGTTCTACTCTTTAATTCATGAATTCAATATACTTGATATAATACTTTATTTAAATCAAGTAAAAATAACTTCAAGAAGTGATATGGTTTTAAGAAACCAAGTATTGCAATTTATTGAATTTATTGTTGTTCACTATACGAAGAAAATATTAAAGTTTCAAAGAGTTAATGAAGAACCAGAAATCGCATTTTCTAATTATATTAGTAATGAAAAACAATCTTTTCAGACATTAAGGGAACAATTAGATAGATTTATGACTAATGATAATAAAGATATAAAAGAGATTGCAGTTACAGTAAATCAAATGATGGTTTCATTATTATAGTTAAATAAAAAAAGAAGATAAGCAAGATAATTTTATAAGAAAACTATGACAAAATATGAATTTTTTTAAACTATTAATATAATAAATCAAGCAATAATTTCTGATTGTGATGATGATATTGATATTTATTAAATATAAAAATTATTGAACTTTATATCAAAAAGTAGGCATAATAGGACATAAGTTATATATAGTTTCTAATCATTTAGGATTGATTGTAGTGATTATAACCTATTATGATGATGGTGTAAGTTTATAAACGAATATACACAAGTTTTATATGTTTTAGCAATAGGGAATTAACAAAATTGTAATATAATATTATGTATTTTTTAAGGTTTAATATGAAAATAAACAATTCAGTTTTTTATAGTTTTTTATCTATAGTTTTAATTGTTCTAATTTCTTATATTTTTATATCAAGTTATCTAGAGAATTTATATATAAAAAGCAGTGAAGTAGATCATGACTTTTTTATTATAAATATAATAATACTTGGTTCCTTATTATTTATTGTTACAATTTTATTTACATTTTTTAAGATATATAAAAAGACATATATTGAAAGACAAATAAAAGCTAGAACTCAAGAGCTAATAAATAAAGAAAATTCTTTGAAAACAATCGAAAATTTGGATTTATTAACTCAATGTTTAAATAAAAATTATTTTTTAAAAAGATTTAATGAAGAGTTTAAACGATCTATTAGAGACAAACAGTTTATATCTTTAATGATAGTAAATATTGACGAGTTTAAATCTTTTAATGATATCTACGGTATTAATGAAGGTGATGAATGTTTAAAACTAATTGCAAATATATTAGTAAATCACTGTAATAGGCCAGCTGATTTAATTTGTAGGTTTGAAGGTGATGAGTTTTATATATTATTAGCAAACACAAAAGAACCAAGAATTTTAGCTTTAAAATGTATCAAATCAGTAAAAGATTTACATATTCCTAATGAAAACTCTATTGCCTCAAATGTACTTACTATTAGTATTGGGGTAGGAACAATTTTACCAAATTCAATAGAACAAATGGATGAACTTATATCTAATGCAAAAGAATCTTTAGGAATTGCTAAAATAAGTGGTCGTAATAGAGTTTATTAATAAAAATTTGTAATTATTTTCATAGTAAATTATTTTAAATAAGAAGATAGATACTTTATAATACAAGATACTTTATAAATAATAACTTATCATAATTATTATTTTAAATAAATTCATAAAATATGACATAATTGAGACATTTGTGAGATATTTATTTGATATAATTTCATCAAAAATATTTACTTAACTAAAGGACATTAATGTTAAAAAACAATTTTATTATTATATTTATTATAAATATTTTATTAATAGGCTGTGGAGGAAGTGGAAGTAATAGCAAGAAAGATGTAGTTAATCAAAACATTTCTTATAGTGGTAGAGTAATAGATGGATACATAAAAGACGCACAAGTATTTTTAGACTTAAACTTAAATGGTAGTTTTGATGAGGGTGAACCAGAAGGGAACTCAAATGATGTTGGTGAATATGAAATTGAAGTAACAATTGAAAAACAAAAACATACTAATTATGATATAGCACCAATAATAGCTATTGGTGGTATAGATATAGATACAGGTAAAGCTTTTGAAGGAAAATTAGAAGCAAGAAAAGATGAAACGGGGACATATTTAACACCAATAACAACTTTAGTATCAAAAATGGTTGCTAAAGAGGCAGCAGCAGGAAAAAGTAAAGAAGAAATTGCTGAAATCATTACACAAAAGAAACAAAGTGTAGCAAAAGTATTAGGCTTAAAAAACGTAGATGAAATAAATGAAAATTTTATCAAAAATGAGAATAAAAAATTAAATAAAATTGCTTTGCAAATACAAAAAACAGTTGAACTCTTATCTCAAGCTTTAAATGATGGAAATGTTGCAAATGAAGAAATATTAGATACAGTATTAAAAACTTTTGGTGATAAAATAGAAGAGCTAAAAGATGAAAGTGATGATAAAAAATTAAATGTAGAAAATTTAGTTGAAAAAACATTAGAAGAAGCATCTAAAGATGGTTCAGATCTTAGAAAATTTGGTCTATTGTTAAAAGATAATCATATACAGAATATAAAAACTATAAGTGAAAATATTGGTGTTGTCTTTGATAATATGAAACAAAATAATGGTGAATCATATGAAACTCTACACAAAAAAAGTATTGTTTTAATAGAAAAAGATTTACTTACTTTTAAAAATTCTATAGAAGAAAACAAAATAGTAAGTATTAATAAAATAGATAAAAGTGATGAAAGGTTTATAAAAACAAAAGAAGAATTAAGAGTTTTAGGAATTAAAAATGAATTAACATTTTTAAATCTAAGTAATCCTAGTCTAATAGCAGATAAATTATCAAAAATAGAAGACCCTAAGATTCATTTATACAATTTATATGAGGTTATAACTGATGAATTTATTGAAAATAATAAAGAGTTTAAAGAATTAAAGCTAAAAATAGATAGATATAAATCTAATATTAAAGAGAAGAAAAAGAAAGAAAAAATTTTAGAATCTAAAGTAGGTGGACTAGCCTTAACTACTAATGAAACATTTAATGTTTTTTATGGTGATAGAGTCTTGTTAAAAATTAATCTTGATATAAATTCTAAGACTATTGATTTTTTAACTTATGAATTTAATATTGAACTTGAAGATTGGTTAAGAGATATTGAAACACTTGAGGAATATTTTTTAACAGAAAAAGGATGGAAGCTTATTAATACTTTTGATGAACATGATGAATTTATAATAAACAATGATAATACTTTAAGTGTAAAAGATTTTAATTATAAACTTTCAGTTGTTGCTAAAAATGATTTATCAAATAAAAAATACTTTATCAAACAAATAAATGAAAGTACAATTTTACCAGATGCTTCAACAGAATACCTTTTAAAACTAGAAAAAAATCAAGATAACTATTATTTATTTAAAAGTAAATTTTTAGGAAAAGCTTCAGAATCAATTAGTTCTTTTTCTAGTTTAATTAATGAATATTGTGGAGATAAAATTATTCAATACAATGTATACTCTCGTGGTCTTTCTTTTGCTGGAAATCTAAAAGAAGATGGAAGTTATTCTTGTGAT
>JAAETO010000060.1 GCA_024228275.1 Arcobacter sp. | reverse complement strand
TTGCAAATTCTGAGGATCTGAAACTTGTCTTTTTAACTTATCAATCTCTTTTTCAAGCTGAAAAGCTTTTTCTTTCCATATAAATTTAGATCGTATTTCATAAACCAGAGCGAAAACAGCACTAATTACGGCAAAAAAAATTAAAACTAACCACGGGAGTGAAAGAGACATGTAAAACTCCTAGCAAAATAATAATTGGAAATAACCATGGCTACAGATTGTAAAAAGTATCCGTAATTAAAATATCCGGTTTGTGAAAGAATAAAACCAATTAAAGTTAAAATTGAATAAAGATAAATACCAATATGAATAAAATTGTATTCTTGAGGTAAATGAATTTTCTTCTTATCATTTACAAAAGAGACATAAAAAGATAAACCAAATAACAATATTGCATCGAGCACAAGCATAAAATATGGTGGAGTGTTACTGTCCCCCATCCAAATATCACCCAAGACAGAAATAATTACAGATAAACTAACTAGACTAATTATTTTTTTATTTTTACTCCACGACCATTTTAACAAAAAATAAGTAAACACTCCTGTATGAATTGGTAAATACAGACGAAAAAGAAACAAATTATTCATGCCCTTAAGAAACAAAATAGTAGCAATTATTTGCATTACAAGTGTAAAAAAAATATAGAATTCAAATAATTTCAAATCCGTTACAAATTCAACATTTTTTTTTCTTGCGATTAAATCTGCAATAATTGGCAAAAGTAGTGTGCCTACACCAATATAACTTGTAATATTTGCAAATAAAATTAAAATAGAATTCATTTATTTTATCGGCATGCTGGTGGACAAGGTAATGACATTTCCAAAGTAAATGAACCGTTAGTTAATGTTAATGTTTTGGGTCTCATTTCAATTTGTGTACTACTTTTTTCTCCCTTTTTAATTAGTAAGTCCACTTGACTTGTACTCAATCTATAAAACACTTCACTTTCTGATTTTGCAAAACCGCTAATACTATTTCTTTTATTATCTATTGCTCTTAGTGTACCGGTTTCTATATTTAACATAATATATTCCCCGGCAC
>JAAETO010000059.1 GCA_024228275.1 Arcobacter sp. | reverse complement strand
TGTTTTGGTGGTCCAGATGCTGCGCATAAATCATTTACTAATCTGCAAAAAGCCATCAATTTCTCAATGACTTCTTTTATTACTACAGGAGGAATTAGAGGAAATAAAAATAGTGTAGACACTTTTCAACCTCGAAGCTTTAATATGGGAATATCTAAAAAAGCTTTTGAGGAATCTAAAGGTTTTGGTAAAATACATCCTGGAGAAGATCCAGATTTATCTATAAGATTGTGGAACCTTGGTTATAAAACAAAACTGATTCCAGAAGCCTTTGTGTATCATAAACGAAGAGTTTCATGGTCTAAATTCTATACACAAGTCAATAAATTTGGATTGGTTAGACCAATTTTAAATAAATGGCATCCTGAAACTAAAAAAATCACGTATTGGTTTCCCTCAATATTTTTAGTTGGTTTAATTGTATCGTTAGTTATGTTAGCAATTGGGTATAAACTTCCAATATTTTTATATGTTATATATTTTGTTTTAGCATTTATTTTATCTTTAATAAAGACAAAAAGCATTGTTGTAGCTATTTTATCTATTGTTGCAATTAGTATTCAGTTTGTTGGTTACGGATTTGGATTTTTAAAGTCAGCATTAAATATTAATCTTTTGAATAAAGATCCAGAAAAAGTGTTTCCTAATTTATTTTTTAAAGTATAATGATACAAAGTATTAAATCTAAATTATTAAGATCTATAAAAAGTAAAAGGATAAATGTATTCTTGCTTTTTTTAGTATTATCTTTTATGTTTTTACTGCTAACCAAATTAACTCAAGATTATACTAAAACCATAACCTTCGCAATACGACCAATTAATGCTGTAGAAAATCATGTAATTTTAAAGGACACCACTCATAAATTTGACATAACGTTAAGTACTTATGGATTTAAGTTTTTAAGATATTATTTAGCAAAGCCAGAAGTTACAGTAGATTTAAATGATTTAGAGAATATTGATAATCGATATACTTGGACTAATAGTGCAGGTTTGGCTCATTTGAATTCACAATTTAGCGAGAATGTAAAAATATTAGCTGTAAATCCTGAATCTGTTGTTTTTAGATATGATGTAAGCGGAATTAAAATGGTGTCTGTGCAACTAAATTCAGAAGTAAATTTTGCACCTGGTTACGATATTTTGAATGGTTTTAAAGTTGATCCGGATAGTATAAAAGTAATTGGTCCAAAAATATTATTGGATTCTATTAAAATAATCCAAACAGAGATTATAAGTTTAAGTGAAATAAATAGTGATATTAACAGACCATTAAATGTGATTTTACCAGATAGCTCACAAAATGTAGTTTATTCTCATAAAAAAGTAAATATAAAAGCACAGGTTGAAAAGTTTACTGAAGGTACTGTTGAGGTTCCTGTAGATTTAGTAAATGTGCCTAACGATGTTTTAGTTAATTACTTTCCTAAAACAATTAACGTAATGTATTATACAAGCTTGAGTAATTTTAAGAATATTAAAAATAGCGATTTTATTGTTGAATGCGATTTTAATAATTTAAAAAAAGAAAGTACTTTTTTAGAACCTAGATTAGTGAAATATCCAGAAAATGCAAAAAACATAAAATTGGGTCAGAAACATATAGAATTTATAATTTCAAAATGATAATTGTTGGTCTTACAGGTGGAATAGGAAGTGGAAAAACCACTGTTGCAAACTTTTTTAAAGAGTTAGGTATTCCTGTATACATTGCAGATGTTGAAGCAAAAAAGTTGATGAATAAATCCAAAGTGCTTCAAAGAAAAATAAAAAAACTATTTGGTGAAGAAGCCTACAAAAACAATGAATTAAACAGACCATTTATAGCAAGCAAAATTTTTAATAACGAGATATTACTACAAGAAATGAATGCTATAGTGCATCCAAAAGTTGGCAAGCACTTTAAAAAATGGGCAGAAAAGCAAAGTGCTCCTTATGTAATTAAGGAAGCAGCAATACTATTTGAAAATAACAGTTATATACAATGTGATTTTGTTGTAACAGTAATTGTTGATGAAGAGGTTAGAATGCAGCGCATTCTAGAGCGAGATAATACTACAAAAGCAAAGGTTAGAGCTATTATAGATAACCAATGGAATGATGAAGATAAAGTAAAATTATCCGATTTTATTATTAAAAATAATATGCTTAAAGACACTGAAAATCAGGTGTTAGAAATACACAGAAAACTATTAAAAAAGATTAAATAATTTAAAATTTTAACATTTGTGTTAATGTAAGGTTAAATGCAATAGCTTCTAAATGTTAAAATGTTAATTTTGAATGATGAGCAAAAAGTTATTCATCTTATTGGTGCTCTTAATGAGCTTGTCTCTAATAGGCATCATATTTGTTCAAGCGTATTACATTAATAATACAGTAAAGAACAAGGAAGAACAATTTACTTTTAGTGTAAACAATGCACTAAAATTTGTTTCAAAAGCTATTGAGGAAAGAGAATCTAAAGAGTATTTTTA
>JAAETO010000058.1 GCA_024228275.1 Arcobacter sp. | reverse complement strand
TATTTTAATCGTTCCTTAGCTTGGTGTTCACCAAAAGACATGGACGAAGTAAGAACAGGAAAAACCTGCTTAAACAAAGATGGAAGTTTAAAACCTTTGTGGAAAAGGATAATAGGACTGTAGAATCAAACTCAATAATAAGAAGTATTAAAAGAAAAAGAATGAAAGTGTCTCTTGTCAATGATGCTTTGAAAATGGCTATATATACAAGAAAACCAATAAAAGGACTCCTCTTGCATACAGATAGAGGGAGTCAATATGCTTCTTATGAACATAAAGATTTACTCAAACAATATGGCATTATTCAAAGTATGAGTCGAAAAGGAAATTGTCATGATAATGCAGTTGCAGAAAGTTTTTTCCATATATTAAAAACAGAATTAACTCATCATAAAATTTATCACACAAAACAACAAGCTAAAAGATCAATATTTGAATATATAGAAGTATTTTATAATAGAGAAAGGATACATAGTTCAAACAATAATTTATCACCTGTAGAATTTGAAGAAAAAATGTTACGAAAAGAAAAGGCTGCTTAGGGATTTGTTTTTCTGAGTATGATATGGGGTTGACAGATCATTTACCAATGGTAAATCTATTCCTACTGGAAATAAAACCTTATATTCATTCATAAATATTTTTAAAGAATTTGGATTCATAGCTTCTTTATGTTCAAAAACTGTATGCAATCCAAGAATCACAACATCCTCATTTTTAAACTTTTCATATAAACGTTTACTCTGAGGAATACTATGCGGTAAACAACCTGGACATAACATCTGAAAAGCATAAATAATTACAATTTTGCCTTTCAATTTTTCTAAAGTTATATCTTCATTTGTATTTATCCATTCTTGTATTTCTAGGCTTGGGGATTCTCTATACTTCATAACTCTTCCTTTTTTAAAAATTATATAAGAAAAGATATTGAAAATAAATAGTCAATAATTACATATGATAAGACAATTTGTACATATTGAATAAAATAAGATAAAAATAAACTATAAAATATTTTATGTTAGAATTTATACTTCGAAAAAAGAAAAAATAACAAATAAATAAAAGAGAAAATATTATGAATAAAATCACAAAACAAGATTCAATAAAAGGTGCCTTTTTTGGTGGAGTTATTGCAGATGCGTTATGTTTAGGGTCTCACTATGAGTATGATGCAGAAAAAATATATAAAGCTTATGGAAATAAACCAATTGATAGATTTATGAGTCCTGGAGAAATGATGGGTGGAGAAACTCATGGAATTGGTTGGGGACAAAGAAACTATCATCCTAAAAAGAAAGCAGGGGGCAATACAGATTATGGAGATTATAATATTCTAGTTTTAGAATACTTAGCTACAGTTGCTAATCCTGCTCAAGCCTTTGATGTATCTAAAATGATTCCTCATTGGATGAACCGTTTAGAACATTCTTGGGGCTCATGGATTTGTACTATGACAAAAGAGACTTATGCTCAAGTAAAACAAGGTGTTCCAACAGCACATCTAGGAGGAATGTCAAATGCAATGGCGATTCGTCATCTAGCAGCACATGCTTACTATGATGAAGAAGATGAAATAGCACAGGTAGCTAGACAGACTATGTTTACTCATAAAGATTTACATGCCCTAGGTGGTGGAGAGTTTTTTGCTAGAGTGACACATAAAGTTATAAATGGAACTCATCCAAAAGATGCAATACTTGAAGTTTCTAAAAAAATGGGTGGCTTTTTTGAAGAAAAAGTGATGCAAGCTATAGAAAAAGTAGAAGAAGAAGCAAATGTTGATTCTGATTTATCAAAAGAAAAATTTTCAGATGATTTGGCTCTTACTAGTATGGCAAGACTATGGGATGTAGGTCGTAGTGAACCTATAAAAGTTGGAAAAGCAAGTCCTACAGAAGGAACTTTACCTGGATCAGTATATTTTATTTTAAAGTATATAAATAAAGAAGATAGTCTTAAAAGTGCTATGGTTGCAAATGCAATGGTAGGAGGAGATAATGCATCTAGAGGTATTGCTATTGGAATGGTATTAGGAGCTTATACTGGGGTTCAATCAATTCCAAGTAAATGGAAAGAATCTTTTGACCAGTGGGATTATTGTGAAAACTTATTAGATAAATTGCCTTTGTTAAATTAAAGTCAATAGATAAGTCATATCTTAAGAACAAAGTTCTTTGCTTTGTTCTTTTTGATAAAAAACAAGTATCAAGTTATTAAAGCTAAAGTTCCCTACAGTATAATGTCAAAGAAAAAACTATGGAGAAAAAATGAAAATATTAAAAATAAGTGCAGTTGAGAAAGATGATATTGCAGCTAAAAAGAATCCTGAAATTGTTCCTAAGAATTATTATAAAGCAACTTTTCAATTAAATGACAAAACTTATACTGCTATACTAAGAACAGCTACAAATTATGTAGCAGATTGTAGAAATGCAGATGATAAACTAGTTAGAATAAAAGAAGAGACTGAAAGAAAATTAATTGATGCAATTTCTAAATACAATAAAATGAACCCTTCTAGATAATATACTATTAAATTAAAAAAGACGATATTTTTTGTAGAAAAATTTAAATAGTTTAAAATTTAATGATTTATTTGATGCCGCTTTAAGTACTGGACTAGTAACGGGAGTTATATTTATTCTTGTAGGAACTGGTCAAGCATTTTCTTGGTATATTTACTGCTATTGCAGTATTTAAGAAAACATACTTAGAAGTTATAAGGGGTATCTTCCCATTTTTTGTAATATTAATGTTACTAACTGTTATTTTAATATATTTTCCAGAAACAGCACTATTTTTACGTGATATAGCATTTGATAAATAGATTTAAATAATAAATTTAGAAGCTTTTTTAAAAGCTTCTAAATAACTTATATATAAAATTATCTTTTAATAATTTCATATATTTATTACTCTTTAATTTTATATAATTTAAATATAATTAAAATATAATTAAAATATAATTAAAATATAATCTTAATATATTTTAAATGGAAATAAAAGATAAATTTTAGTATGATTATTTATTAATTAGTATATTTGTGTGAGAACTATATACTTTTAAAGTATTTAATTATTATAAAAATACTTAAGAAAAAAATAACTATATGTGAGTATTAATATGAAAAAACTTAAAAAAAATAAAAATAAAAGTATGGCAGAACAAGTTTATGAAAGACTTGAAGATTTAATAGTTTTTTGTAAAATAGAACCTGGAACAATTTTAACAGAATCTGAAATTTCTGAAATGATTGGGGCAGGAAGAACACCGGTAAGAGAAGCTTTAATACTTTTATCAAAATCTTTTTTAGTGAATATCTCAAGGTCAGGAGTACAGATTCCAGAAATGCATACTTCAATTCAATTGCAATTGCTAGAAGTAAGACATTCTATTTTAAGTTTATGCGTAAAATGTGCTATTAAAAGATTAAGTGAAATTGATAAAGTAAATATTAAAAACTTATTAGAAGAAGTAGAAGATCAAGGTGATGTAGAATTTTTATTTTGGCTTAACAAAAGACATGAAGTCTTAGCAAAAGCTTCTAAAAATCAATTTATTTTAGAGGAACTTAAAAGTGTACAAGGCTTATCTCATAGGTTCTGGTATTTTCATGCTCAAAAAGAAGATCATGAAGCAGGTAAAAAACTACATATAGGAATTTTAAAAGCAGTATATGATCAAGATATAGATAAGGCAATGGAGTGTGTTAATTCATTAATGGAATATCTTGAAGCGTTTACTAGAAAGCATACTCTTTAATATCATTCTTTAAAAAATAAATATTAGAATGAATATACAAATAATTTTATGATTAAGATGAGTAAATTTTTGCTCTTATAATAATTAGTAATTAAAAGTTAATAATAAGGTATATAAAAATTAATATTCTTTATTATTAAAAGGTACATCAAGTACCTTTTATATATTTAATAAATCAAAGCTAATCATTATTCTATTGCTTAGAAAAAATACTTAATCTATAAATAAATTACTACTTTTTCTTTTAGTAACATAATCATAGTTTTCTAAATATTATAGATAATATATAAATAAAACCAATCAAATTTTTTTTAAATAAATTATTTATATGACAATTTTAAATTTTGTAGTTAATGATTTTTTTTGTTACCAATACCTTTTTTATAGGTAGTTGTGGAAATATTATAGAATTGTTATATAAATATCGTATATTAATTTCTTTTTTTAATAATTTTTTAGTATTCTTAAAATATATTTAATCAATATATGAATATAATATATTTAATAATTTTATTATTCTAGTTGAATGATTAAAAATTTGAAAAAATTGTTTTAAGGTAAAGATGAAGATTTTACACACGTCTGACTGGCACATCGGTCAAAAGTTTATGGGAAAAAGTAGAGAAGAAGAACACAAAGCTTTTTTATCTTGGATTGTAGAAACAATAAAAAAAGAAAATATTGATGTACTTATAGTTGCAGGTGATATTTTTGATACTGGAAATCCTCCAAACTATGCATTAGAACTTTATTACAACTTTTTAAAAGAACTTTTTTCTATACAAAACTTATATGTAATCATCACAGCTGGAAATCATGACTCTATATCTACACTAAAAGCTCCAAAACAACTACTAGAATTTATGAATGTACATGTTATCACTTCAGGGGCTGAAGATGAAAATGAACTAATACCTATATATAAAGAAGAAAAACTTCAAGGTGTAGTTTGTGCTGTTCCATTTTTACGAGATAGTATTGTAAGACGTGCAGTCAGTGGTCAAACAACAAATGAAAAAGAATCATCACTAAATACAGGTATAAAAGAACACTATATAGAACTACATGAAAAAGCAAAAGAGCTTATAAAAGATGATAAGCTTCCCATCATTGCAACAGGACATCTTACAACGGTAGGAAGTAGAACAAGTGAAAGCGAAAGAGATATCTATATAGGTGGAACACTTGATATTGGAAGTGACTTCTTAGGTAAACACTTTGATTATGTAGCACTTGGTCATTTGCATATAAACCAAACAGTTGGATGTGATCATGTTAGATATAGTGGATCTCCAATTCCTCTTAGTTTTAGTGAAGCAAATCAAACAAAAAAAGTAAATATTGTTGAATTCAAAGATCAAAAGATAGAAGTAGAAGAAGTAGAAATACCACTATATAAAAAATTACAAGTAATAAAAGGTAATCTTGAATTAGTAAAAGATGAACTAAAAGAGATAGAAGACAAATCAACATGGATTGAAATACATCTAAATGATGATAATCCAATGTCAGCAAACCAAGCTATAAGAGAATATGCAGATGAACTAAACCTAATAATCCTAGCTATTAAAATAGATAGAACCCAAAAGAAACTAGAAGCTAAAGAGTTAAAAGTCACAAGCTTAGATGAACTTACTCCTACGGATGTATTTACAAGAAGATTAGATACAGAAGAGTTAGAAGATAAAGAGTTTATAGATGAACTAACACTAACTTTTAAAAAAGTATATGAGAAGGTACTAGTTTAATGAAAATATTAAAAGTAAAATCATTAAATATAAATTCACTAAAAGGTGAGTTTGAAATAGACTTCAAAACTTTTCTAAACGATAACGCACTCTTTGCAATCACTGGACCAACGGGAGCTGGAAAAAGTACCATACTTGATAACATAACTTGTGCCTTATATGGAAGAACACCAAGACTAAAAAATCCAAATGAACTAATGGCAAGACATACAGGTGAGTCTTTATGTGAAGTAGAGTTTGAGATAAAAGGAGATGTTTATAGATCTTCTTGGACTCAAAAACGTGCAAGAAAATCTTCTGATGGTAAGTTTCAAACTGCAAAGATGGAATTATCTGATGTATCAACATCAAAGGTTATAAAATCAACTCTAAGAGATGTACCTAAGTATGTAGAAGAGTTATCAGGTTTAGACTTTGATAGATTTATACAATCTATGATGTTAGCACAAGGAAGTTTTGATGCATTTTTAAAAGCAAAAGAATCAGATAGGTCAACACTTCTTGAAAAAATCACTGGTACTCAAATCTATGCAAAAATATCAAAAGAGATATATGATACATACGCAACTTCAAAATCTGAAATAGATTATGATAAAAAGAGTTTAGATGATACAGAACTTCTAGATACAAAAGAAGTAGAGCAAATGTCAAAAGCTTTAGATGAGAACAAAAAAGAGAAACTAGAGCTTGATAAAAAAGAGAAAGAACTACTTGAAATAAAATCATGGATAGAAATACTAACTAAACTAGAATCAGAGGATATAAAACATACTGAACTTTTTAACAATATAAATAAAGAAAAAGAAGATAAAAAAGAGGAGTTCCAAAAACTTGAGCTTGCAAACAGGGCTTTAAATGTTCAAACGTTATATACACAAGTAAATAGTTTAGATA
>JAAETO010000057.1 GCA_024228275.1 Arcobacter sp. | reverse complement strand
GTTTTTTTACTACCATCCTCAAATGTAATACTTCTACTTGTAATATTTCCACCATATAAAATATTAGCTTCTTTTTCAATAGAAATGTTATTAAATTCCATCAATTTCCCCTTTATAATAAATAATTTATTATTAATAGTACCATAATTTTTATTTGAAGCCAATATCTATTTTTAATTTGCTATAATTTTTTATATTTTTGAATAGAAAGAGACCATGCAAGGCTATATAATAGACATTAAATCAGTAAAAGAAGACGATTTGATCGTTTCTATATTATCTGAAAATCATATTTACACAAGCTATAGATTTTATGGCGCTAGACATTCTAATATAAATGTAGGATATAAAATTGATTTTGAATTAGAAAATACTTTAAGAAGTTCAATTCCAAGATTAAAAGATGTAATACAATTAAATTTTCAATGGATATTTGAAAATGAAAAACTATACTGCTGGCAAAGATTTATAAAACTTTTTTATCCTCATTTAAAAGATATTGAAGTAATTGATGAATTTTATTTCAAGCTTTTAGATAAACTTTCTCATAAAATGATTAAGCAAAATCCAAAAAGATCTATATGTAAAAGCTATTTAAAGCTATTAAAATATGAAGGAAGGTTAAATACTAACTTTATATGTTTCTTATGCGAAAACAAAATAAAAAATGATATATCCATAGTTAGAAGCTTTATGCCAGTTCATGCATCTTGTACTTACAGTAAAAAATTTAATATTAATAAAATAAAAGAACTCTTTATTGAGAAAAGTTTAATTTCATTTGAAGATGACGAAGTTGAATACTTGTGGAATATTCTTTTACAAGGCTTATAGATCAAGCCTCCCTATTTTAAATATTTTATAAAATAAAATTCAAATAAGACATAGATATAAAACTACTCATCAAGTAACCTATCTTCTACCTTCTTTATTGCTAAGTTAAGACTCTTTGTGTCAAGTCCATATTTTTTAGCTTTGGCAAGACCTTTTTTAATATTATTTTTACTAAAAGGATCAAGTACATTACAAATAGTTTTTATAACATCTAGTATTTTTGTTTTAGACAAATATTTTTCATTACACTTATCTATTAAATCTACAAACTCTATTACATTAATTAAATTATCACTTAAATTCCAGTGTTTAAAAATACTTGCAGTTACTTCAGAAGTTGTAATTCCAATAAGTTCTTTTTCAGCCTCTGCAATAGTTTTGCCAGAAGATATAAACTTTTTAAATTCTTTTGATTTGTCTTCACTATCAATGATATCAGCAAGAATAAATTTACCAGCTTCTTGTAATAAAGCAGGTAATACTAATTCTTCTTTTAAATCAGTTGAAACTTTTGTTAACCAAAATGAAGCAAGTGTAGTTGATAGATTTGATGCTCGCATAAAATCATCGCTATTAATACCATATGGAGATAAATTAGCTTTTAATAAATTTTGTACACTTCCACCTATTGCAATAGAAATTGTAAAATCAATACCAAGTAAATTTATAGCTTTACTAGCAGTCTCAACTTTACTTCTAAATCCAAACATTGCGGAGTTTGAAACTTTTAACAAAGTTGAAACTATCAAAGCATCTTTTTCAATTATTTTTAATAATTCAAATACTTCTTTTTCATTTTTTTCTCTAAATTTTTCTATATCAAGAATAGTTTGAGGTAGAGGCGGTAGAGATTCAATTTTATCAATAATATTGTTGTTCAAAGTAAACTCCCATTGGAAAACCTAATTAACAAAATGTTATTAAATTATATCAAATTCTACTTAAGTCAGAATAATTATTTCTTATACATTAAAACGAAAATGCATTACATCTCCATCTTGTACAACGTAATCTTTTCCTTCTAATTTTAACTTTCCAGCCTCTTTACATTTATTTTCACCACCTAAGGTAATGAAATCTTCATATGATATAACCTCAGCTTTTATAAAACCTTTTTCAAAATCATTATGAATTACTGCTGCTGCTTGAGGAGCTTTAGTATTTTTCTTTATTGTCCAAGCTCTAACTTCCATTTTACCTGCTGTAAAATATGATTGTAAGCCTAATTTATCAAATGCTTTATGAATAATTTGTTCTAAGCCAGATTCTTCTATACCTAAATCAGCTAAAAACTCTGATGCCTCATCTTCTTCTAATCCAACAAGTTCTTCTTCTATTTTAGCACAAAGTACAATTACATCTGCATTTACTTTATTAGCATGTTCTTTTAGCATATTAACATATTCATTTTCTGAATCTTCATCTAAAGAATCTTCATCTACATTAGCACCATAAATAATATCTTTATTTGATAAAAATCTTAATTCTTTATCTAATGCGATTACAACTTCATCTTCTATATCATCAAAAGTTTTTACTGGGTTTAACTCTTCTAAATGTGAATATAGTTTTAGAGCAACTTCTAACATAGCTCGAGCATCTTTTTCAGATTTAGCTTGTCTTTTTAGTTTTTCAATTTTCTTTTCCAATTGAGTAATATCTGCATAAATCAATTCTGTTTCAATTATTTCAATGTCTCTAATTGGATTTACATCACCTTCAACATGAACAATATTTTCATCTTCAAAGCATCTAACCATATGTAAAATAACTTCAACTTCTCTAATATTTGATAAAAACTGATTTCCTAAACCTTCACCTTTTGAAGCACCTTTTACTAAACCTGCAATATCAACAAAATCAATTGTTGAATGTTGAATTTTATCAGGATCTACAATTTTTGCTAATTCATCTAATCTTTTATCTGGTACTGGAACAATTGCCTTATTTGGTTCAATTGTACAAAACGGATAATTTTGCGCCTCTGCATTTTGTGCTTTTGTTAAAGCATTAAAAGTTGTTGATTTTCCAATATTTGGTAATCCTACTATTCCTACACCTAATCCCATTAAAAACCTTTTTATTTATTCTTATATAACTCTATTATTAAAAATTCAGGAGAGTTCTTCAAACAGATTATAGACAATAAAGACAAAAGAATAGATAAAGTGAATTTTATAAATTTTGATATTTTATAATATCTATAGATATATAAAATAAAAGGTTTAAAAATTTAAAATATAACCACTACCATATATACTTTTAATAATATCAACTGGTAACTTTTTTCTTAATCTTTTTACTAAATTTCTAATACTTCCGTCATTCAAATTATCATGTTCAACTTCACTCCAAACATAAGAAGAAATATCAATAGGTTTAACTATTTGATTTTTTCTATTCAAGAAAAGTTCAAATAGCATTCGTTCATTTTTAGTTAAATCAAGAACCTTGTTTTTATAAAAAAACATTCTAATCTTTTTATCCCAATAAGTATCTTTTGAAATAATAATTCTATTATTCTTATTATCAGACTTTATTGAATCCAAGTTATATATGGTACTTTCAATAATACTTCTAAAATCATTTCTACTAATTGGCTTAACCAAATAATCTACTAAATTTAACTTTACTGCTTGAAACAAATATTCTTTATCAGAATGAGCACTTAATATAATGATAGGTGTATCATTATCATATTTTCTAACTTTTTTTATTAAATCTAATCCACTTAACTTATCCATTGTAATATCTAACAATAATACATCTGGTTTATAGTTTTTATAAATATTTAATGCTTCATATCCATCGTTTGCCTCATATATTTTTCCAAAATAATTTTCTAAATATATTTTATAATTTTTTCTAACATTTACATCATCTTCTGCAAATAAAATTGAGTAGCTATCTATCATAATTTTTCCTATATTTTAACTTTAATTCTTGTTCCATCTTTATAGTTTTCGACACTTAAAACACCATTCATTGATTTTTCAATAAGTACCTTTGACATATATAAACCTATTCCTGTTCCTTGTTCTTTATGTTTTGTTGTAAAATAAGGTTCAAAAATCCTATCAATTATTTTCTTATCTATACCTCCAGCATTATCATCGATAATAAGAAGTTTATTAATTGTAATTTTAATTGATGGATTATCTATATTATTAGTTATCAATGCATCTTTGGAATTATTTAATATAGAAATAACTGTTTGAATATATTCACCTAAATATCCATCAACAAGTAAATCATCATTGCATAATACATCTATTTTAATATCTAAATTATTGAAATTATATTTAACAATACTTAAAGCATCTTCTAAAGCAGAAGAAAGTAAAAATTTTTCTTTATTTTTTTTAGGATTAAAATAATTTCTAAAATTTTCAATCGTATTTGACATATATTTTGTTTGTTTTTCTATATCCTCTAAATTATCATCTAAATTTTTATCTAAAACTTTATTTTTTACTAAAATTGAATCTAAAACAGCAACATTTGAATTAATTGAATTAAGTGGCTGTCTCCATTGATGTGAAATATTATTTAGCATTTCTCCCATACTTGCTAACTTAGCTTGTTGAAATAACAACTTATCTTTATATCTATTTTTTGAAACTTCTAATTCAACACTTTTAATCAATTTCTTATTCATCTTTTTTAGTAAAATTTGTCTATATAAAAATCCAAAAAATAATACTAAAACTACTAAAGTAAATATTAAAATATAAGTTTCATTAAATACATGTTCTTCTTTTATAGGAATCCAAGAATTTTTTATTTCTCTTCTTGACTTATCTGATATTGAATGAATTACTTTATTCAACACTGATAATAAAACATCATTATCTTGACTTACTCCTAAACTACCAATATTCTTTATTTCATTCACTATTGTCATTATTTTTAATTGGTAAGGGTATTGATTTTGAATTTTATATGCAATAGGTGCGGATAATCCTATATATCCAAAAATATCTTCATTAATAATTGATTCCAAAGCTATTTTTTCATTTTCATACTCTTTTATTTTTATATGTGGATGCTTATTTTTTAAAAAATAAATGATATTTTTACTTCTTTTATCTACACCAATTAATTTTTCTTTTTTATTATTAAGATCAAAAATAAATGGTTCATCAATTTTGGTTGCTAAAACTAAATGATCACTTATATATGCTTTTGTTGGCTTTAAATGTTGATATCCATATTGATTAGTGATAATTAAAGAACTAAAATCTATTTTTTTATTTTTTACTAAACTTAGACAATCCTCCCATGATTTAGTCTTTATAGTTCTAAGTTTAATTTCTAATTTTTCTTCTAAAACCTTTATAAAATCAATTACAATTCCTTTATATTTGCCATTTTCTAAATAAGTATAAGGAGCTAAATCATTTCTATTACAAAATGTCAATTCTTTTTTTTGTTTTATATAGTTAAATTCTTTATTTGTAAAAAGAGGAATATTATTATAATAAATTTTTAAATAACCTATTTTTTTATTATTAACATAAATATTTTTAATTTTTAGAATTTTATCGTTAAAGTTTTTTTCTGTATCATCCATAAACCTATGAATAATTGTATCTTTTTCTTTCCACGAGGAAAAAATAATCCTATTTAAAAAAGAATCATGTAGCTGTAAAGAGATAATATAATTCTTTTTTAAAAAATCTTCAAAGATAGTTTTCATTCTTTGTTCGTTCATATTATAAAACGGTTTTTTAATAAGTTCTAATATACTTTCTTCAATTAAATTATATTTATTAGAAGTAATATTTTCTAAAGATTTAAAATATATATATGAATTAATATCTATATTACTAATAGTACTTTTTTGAGTTTTATTTCTTATAGAATTAAACAAGTTTAGAAGAGTTTTTATTTTTAAAATATTTAATTTACCTAGATTACCTTCTTTAAATTCTGATAAACTTTTTAAAATATTTAATTGATACAAATAGTTGTCATAATCATCATTTTTTTTATTTATTTTTAAAAAGAATTTTATTGTTTCGTCAATATTATTAAAGACATATTCCCATCCCTTAATTGATGCTTTATAAAAAGAATCGACTTTTTTTTGATTGTTAGTATATGTTTCATTTGATGTAAATAATATATCTCCATATAAATCATAGCCATACTTAGATGGATCTAGTAAATTATATTTATTTTTAATATCTTTAGTAAAATACTTTTCATTTAATTTACTTATTGATAAAATATCAACTTCTTCAGAAATTAAACTTTTAATGTCATTAGAAGTCATAATATATTCTAATTTTTTTTTACTTGAAGACATATTATGAATAAAAACATCTAATAAAATATCTTCATTTTTATTAAAATCTGTCATAACCTTTTTATTTGAAAAGTCATTAAAGGAAGTTATTTCACTATTACTAAGTGATAAGTAAACAAGTGGTGATTTTTGTAATATTGCTCCTAATAAAAATAAATTCTTATTATTAAATCTATCATAAAATATAGCAGAATTAGTGAGACCAAAATGATTTTCATTATTTAAAACAGTATCAATATAGTCTTTATCATTATTTATATGTTCTATTTCAACTTCTAAATTTAAATCTTTATAAAAACCTTTCTCTTTAGCAATATAAAATCCTGCAAATTGTATTTTATTTTTAGAATTTAAATTTAAGGTTACTTTATCTATTTTTGAATTTATATTAGCAAGTAATGAAGTTAAGATAAAAAAAGTTAAAAATATAATTTTCATATAAAATTATATCTTAAAAAAATTAAAAATAATATAATCGTAGTTTTATTATTAAATTAAAAGAGAAAAACCTCTTTTAATTTAATTTACAACTTATGTTTTTTTCTATTTGTTTTCTATCTAAATAAACTTGGTCTGATTGTATCTCTTCTAAGGAAACTGTAGCACTTCCAGATTTTCTTAATACTACCCCTGTAGCTAAATTTGCAAACTCTACAGAATCTAAAATATTATTATTTAATGCTAATGAAAATCCAATTGATGCTAGTACAGTATCACTTGAACCAATAATATCAAAAACTTCTAAGGGAACAGTTGGCATAACATAAAGTTTATTTTTATTTAAAACTGCAACACCCTCTTCACTTAATGTTATAAGTGATAATTGAGTATTAAACTTTTCTTTTATTATTTTTAAAGCTTGTAGTAAATCATCATTATTTTCAATATTAATACCAGTTATTTTTTCTGCTTCATCTTTATTTGGTATTATTAAATAAGCTCCATTGTATTTACTGTAATCTAAACCACTAGGATCTACAATTACCTTAACATCATTTTTATTTGCATAAGTAATAATTTGTTGAGTGAAATCCTTTGTCAATACTCCCTTGCCATAATCAGCAAGTAAAATAATATCATAAGCATTTATTTTCTCTTGTAACTTAGAATAAAGCTTTTTAACATTATCAAATGAGATATTATTTTTACTTTCTTGATCAAATCTAAAAACCTGAGTATTTGATGACATAACTCTAGTTTTTTTAGATGTTTTTCTTCCTTTTTGTTCTACTAAAAAGGATTTAGTTTGTAATTCATCTAACATTTGTTTAATAGACTTTGCTGTCTCATCATTTCCAACTACGGACATAACACTAATTTTAGAACCTAATGAAGCTAAATTTCTAATAACATTACCTGCTCCACCTAAAAGTACTTTTTCTTCTTCTACATCTACAATTTGAATTGGTGCTTCTATAGATAACCTTTCTGATTTGCCGATTAAGTATGAATCTATCATAAGGTCGCCAATTACTAAAATTTTAGGTTTCTTCTCAATTTTAATCATATTTATTACCTTTTCAATAATTTATTCTATTTCTTTTCTATATTTTTTAAAAACTCTATTGCCATTCTAACGCCAGCTCCAGTAGCACCATAGGGATTATATCCCCAAGGTTTTTCTACATAGGCAGGTCCTGCAATATCAAAATGTGCCCACTTTTGTTTATACTCATCATATATAAAATTCTCTAAAAAAATACCAGCTGTAATTGCCCCACCGTATCTTGTATTAGCCATATTACAAATATCTGCAATATCAGACTTAATTGCTTTTCTTAAAAATCTATTAAATGGTAAAGAAGTTGCATACTCACCAGAATCTAGTGCATTTGCAACGATATTTCTTTTTAAATTTGTATTATTCCCCATAACAGCCGTAGTATATTCACCAACACCTACGACACAAGCTCCTGTTAAAGTTGCAAAATCAAATAAATAATCAATATTTTTTATTTCATCTTGTGCATAACATAAACAATCAGCAAGAACGAGTCTTCCTTCTGCATCTGTATTTCTTACTTCAATAGTTTTTCCATTTTTTGCTGTTAATACATCATCAGGTTTATATGCATCTCCACCAATCATATTTTCAACAGCACCTACTATTCCATGTACTTCAATAGGTAATTTTAATTTTTCAACTGTACTCATAATACCTAAAACTGTACAACCTCCACCTTTATCTGATTTCATACTTACCATAAAATCAGCAGGTTTTAAAGATAATCCACCAGAATCGTAAGTTAAACCTTTTCCTACTAAAACAACTTTTTTCTTAGCATTTTTCGGTTTATATGCAAGATGAATTAATTTAGATTCATGTCTAGATGCTCTACCAACACTTAACATAGAATGCATTCCATTATTATCTAAATATTCTTCTCCTCTAATTTTACATTGTAAATTAGAATCTTCAGCAATATCTTTTGCAATATTAGACATAATTTGTGGATAAAAATCTTCAGGTGTAGTATTAACCATATCTCTTGTTTTATTAACTGCTTTTGCAATTATTATAGATTCATTTAAAGTATTCTCAATTTTATTTGTAATTTTATCTACACAAATATTTAATTCTTGTTTTTTATTTTTCTCTTTTTTTGATTTATATTTATCAAATTTGTATGTACCTAATATTGAACCTTCAACTATTGCTTTTAAAGACAAGTTTTCAAGATTTATTTTTACACTTTTAAATTTAGTAGACTGAAACTTTTTTAATGCACTTGCTATTGCAATTGCAACTGAATCATAATCATTATCTTCGCAACCAACATATATTTTTTTTGATTCAGCTAGTAATATTACTGACTCATCTTTTGCTTCAAAACCTAAGGTGTCTAATATAACTTTATCTTTTAAATTATCACAAGAATTTACAATGATAATTTCAATATCAGATTTTATTTTTTTTATATTTTTTTCAATTAAATTAATTTTCATATACTTTATCCTTTTTTTTAGTTACTTTATGGAAATAATAAAGAATGCTAGCACCAAAAGATATACCAATAGGTGCTGCATAATACCAATGATCTTTAACCCATTTTAATACAACTAATATCTCTTCACCAAAATACCAAGCAGGAACAATAGTAATAGCAGCCCAGCACCAAGCGGAAATAAGATTTATAAAAGCAAACATTTTAGCATTATATCTAGTAAGTCCAATAGAAATTGGTATAATTGTTCTCATTCCGTACATATATCTTTGTACAAAAATTATAGGCCAACCATATTTTATTAATAGTAAATGAGCTAAGGCAAATTTTCTTCTTTGTCCTTTAAAATTCTTGTGGACATAAGATTTATTAAATCTTCCTATATAAAAATATATCTGATCCCCTGTAAAACCTCCAAGACCAGCTACAAATATAGCAATATACATATTCATATCACCTGTATGTGAGAGAAGTCCTGCCATTATAAGACCTGCTTCCCCCTCAAGAATACTCCAAGCAAATAAAATAATATATCCGTATGTTTTTAATAAATATATAAATTTATTCTCAATACCTTCAACTGGTGCTTGATATAAATTATAAGCAAGAAAAAATACGAATATCGCTACTACTACAAAAAGTATTTTTCCAGAATTATCTTTTAACTTTTTTCTCATTAAAATTCCTAATCGAAGTGTAATATGTCTTTGGCTTGAACCATATCTTTATCACCTCTTCCAGAAAGATTAACTATAACGATTTTATCTTTTAACAAATCTTTTGCTTTTTTTAAATAAGCAATTGCATGAGAACTTTCAAAAGCAGGGATAATTCCCTCTTTTTGAGATAACCATACAAAAGCATCAATAGCCTCTTTATCAGTAATTGAATCATACTCTACTGTTTTTTCATCTTTATGAAAAGAGTGTTCAGGTCCAATCCCAGGATAATCAAGTCCGGCACTTATTGAATGAGCTTCTAAAACTTGTCCATCTTCATCTTGTAGAAGATATGAACATTGACCGTGAAGTACACCAGGACTTCCTTTTTCTAAAGAACAACCATGTTTATTTGTATCAAGTCCTAATCCCCCTGCTTCAATTCCAATACAAGTAGTTTTTTCATCTTCTAAAAAATGTGAAAAAATACCAATAGCATTAGATCCTCCACCAATACAAGCAACAACATAATCTGGTAATACATTCTCTTTTTGTAAAATTTGTTTTCTAGCTTCCCATCCTATAATTGATTGAAAGTCTCTTACCATCATAGGATACGGATGAGGACCTGCAACAGTTCCTATTATGTAAAATGTATCTCTTGCATTTGTAACCCAATATCTAATAGCATCATTCATAGCATCTTTTAATGTTTTACTTCCACTTTCAACTGAAATTACTTTTGCTCCTAATAATTTCATTCTAAATACATTTAATTCTTGTCGTTGAACATCTTTTGCACCCATAAATACTGTACATTCAAGACCAAGTAAAGCTGCAATAGTCGCAGTTGCTACTCCATGTTGTCCTGCACCAGTTTCAGCAATAACTTTTGTTTTCCCTAGTTTTTTTGCTAATAATCCTTGTGCAATTACATTATTTACTTTATGTGCTCCCGTATGGTTTAAATCTTCTCTTTTTAAATATATTTTTGCACCTATTTCTTCACTAATGTTCTTAGCAAAATATAAAGGATTTTCCCTACCAACATAATCTTTTAATAAATAATTTACTTCTTTCCAGAAATCTTCATCAAACCTATATTTAGAATATTCATGTTCTAACTCTTTTAAAACTGGCATTAAAGTTTCAGGAACATATCTTCCTCCAAACTCTCCAAAGTGACCATTTGAATCTGGGTCGTATTTTGATACTTTTGGTATATAAAAATTTTCTTTCATTTTATCTTCTTTATTGTAATCTTTTTAAACTTCTAATACTGAATAAACAGGTGCATGTTCTTCTACTTTTTTTGCACCTTCTAAAAAAGTTAAATTAAGTAAGAAACAAACTTCAACTAAATTAGCTTTTACATGTTGAATTAATTTAGTAGCTGCATTTGCAGTTCCACCTGTAGCAATTAAATCATCTATTAGTAAAACCCTAGCATTTTCTATAGGAAAAGCATCTAAATGAATCTCTACTTCGTCAAAACCATATTCTAACTCATACTTTTCACAAACTGTAGTGCTTGGCAGTTTACCTTTTTTTCTTACAGGAACAAAACCAATATTTAATCTATCAGCTAATGCTGCTCCAAATATGAAACCTCTAGAATCAATTCCAGCTACATAATCTAAATTATAACTTTTATATCTTTCTTCTAAATGATCCATTAAAGTTTTATAAGCCTCTTTATTATTTAATAAAGTTGTGATATCTTTAAAAACTATTCCCTCTTTTGGGAAATCTGGTATATCTCTAATTGAATCAAATATTAATTTTCTATCTTCTTTACTTAAATTCATTATTCTCTCTTTTTTTGAATTTTTAATTAAAAATTATTATCAATTATTTGACAAATTGTATGTCCAAATAATATATGCATCTCTTGAATTCTTGGTGTATCATCTGAGGGTACTACTAAATTTACATCACAATGATCATTCATAGCTCCTCCATCACGACCACTAAAGCCAAGTATTTTACAGCCAATTTCAGAACCTATTTTAAAAGCATTAATTACATTTTTAGAATTTCCTGAAGTTGAAATACCAATTAATAAATCACCTTTTACGGCTAAAGATTCTACTTGTCTATCAAAAACTCTATCATATCCGTAATCATTTCCAATTGCAGTAAGTGCTGAAGTATCAGTTGTAAGTGCAATTCCTGGTAAACCTCTTCTCTCAGTTTTGTATCTTCCAGTTAACTCTGCCGCTATATGTTGAGCATCTGCTGCACTTCCTCCATTTCCAAAAAGAAGTATCTTATTACCACTTTTTAAAGTTTCAACTGTTAATTTAGAAGCCTCTTGTAAAGGCTTATTCATACTTTCTATTACTTTTTGAATAGTTTCAAGATGTCCTTGGAACTCTTTTTCAATTACATTTTCCACTATTTAGCCTTTTGAATTTTTTTAATTGTACTTGTAGTACTTTTTCCATCTACAAATTCTACTAGTTTTGTTTCATTTGCAATATCAGACCCAACAACTTCTTTACCTTCATAATCAGCACCTTTAACCAAAATATTAGGTTGTACTTTTTTAATAAGTTCATAAGGTGTATCTTCTTCAAATATAACTACGTAATCAACACATTCTAAAGCTGACAAAATATATGCTCTGTCATCTTCGCAATTTATTGGTCTATCTTTACCTTTTAATCTTTTGACACTAGAATCTGAATTTAAACCTAAAATTAAAACATCTCCAAAAGATTTGGCTACATTTAAATAGCTAACATGTCCTTTGTGTAATATATCAAAACAACCATTTGTAAATACTACTTTTTTATCTTGTGCTTTTAACCTTGAAGAAATCTTTTTTATTTCTTTAAAAGATTTAATATGAAGCTCAATTGAACTCTTATGTAAACTTGCTTGGTATTCTTCAATTTCATCTATAGTAGCAGTTGCTGATCCTAGTTTACCAACAACAACTCCAGCTGCAAGATTTGCAAATTCAACTGCTTTATATATGTCTGTATTTAAACTTAAGGCAAAACCTAATGAAGCTAAAACTGTATCTCCCGCACCTGTTACATCATAAACTTCTCTTGCAACTGTTGGTTTAACTACTACTTCATCATTTTGCAAAATAGCAATACCATTTTCACTTAAAGTTATAATTGATACATCTAAACTTGCATCTTTTTTTAATTGTTCTAAGGCATCTTTTAATCTATCTTCGTTTTCTATAATAATATTTGAAGCTTGTTCTGCCTCTTTTTTATTAGGAGTTAATAAATAAGCTCCATCGTATCTAGTATAATCATCACCTTTAGGATCAACTAATACTTTTATATTATGTTTATTTGCATATGTAATAACTTTTTTAATTAAATCTTCTGTTAATACACCTTTATCATAATCAGATAATAAAATTATATCGTAGGCATTTATTTTCTCTTGTAATTTTGAAAAAAGTTTTTTAACACTCTCTTGTGATATATTATTTTTACTCTCTTTATCATATCTTACGACTTGAGAATGAGATGCCATTATTCTAGTTTTTTTTGATGTCTTTCTTCCTTTTTGTTTTACTAAAAAAGATTTAACTGATTGAGCATCTAACATATGTTTAATATCAACACCTACTTCATCATTACCAATAACTGACATAACATTCACTTTTGCACCAAGTGAAACTAAATTACTAATAACATTTCCAGCTCCACCAAGAACTGAAGTCTCTTTTTTAATATCAACAACTTGAACAGGTGCTTCTGGTGATATTCTATCACAATTACCCCATAAATATTGGTCAATCATTAAATCACCAATAACTAATATATTTGGTTTTTTATCATATTTAAACATTATTATTTCTTCACTTCATCACTAAATAATCTTTTTATCTCCGGAATATAAGCCTTTATACCATCTTCTAATTCAAACCTTGCAGAAAAATCTAAATACTCTTTTGTTGAAGTCATATTTGCTTCTGTGTGAAACTGGTATTGGCCAACGTAAGGATTTGGAATATATTCAGTTTTAAAACTTGTCCCTAACTCTTTTTGTAAAGTATCTGCAATTGATTGAAAAGATCTAGCTTTTCCAGTTCCAACATTATACACTCCACTTTTTTTAGGACTACACGCTTTTATATTTGCTTGAATTACATCTTCAATATAGATAAAATCTCTTAAAATCTTATCGCTTCCTTCAAAAAGTTTAGGAGCCTTTCCAAACAATAATTGGTGTCCAAATTGTACCACTGTTGAAGCAGTTTTATTTTTAAAATACTCTCTAGGGCCATAAACATTAAAATATCTTAATCCAACAATTGAAATTCCTGTTTCATTTTTTATATATTTGTATGTAATGTTATCCATCATTAATTTACTAAATCCATAAACATTATTTGGATTTTCATCTCCAATAGTTTGAGGTGAATTAGCATCTCCATATGTAGCTGCTGAACTTGCATAAACCATATTAGCTTTGTGTTTTATAGCCATTTTTAATAAGTTTTCATATGCATTCACATTAGTTTGGATCATTAAGTCTTGTTCTGTCGCTGTTGTATCTGAAATAGCAGCTTGATGAAAAATAAAATCAAAATTGTATGATATTTCTAAATTTTTTAATAATTCATTATCATTTATATTTCCACTGATTACAGTTCCATTAAAGCCTACAAGATTTTTAAAATGTCCAAAACTTCTTAAGTTTCCATTACTTAAAGTTTCACCACTTCTGAAACAATCTAATGCAATAATATTAGCATTTGGAAAATTTTCTTGAAAATAAAAGCATAGGTTTGAACCTATAAAACCTGCTGCTCCAGTAATTAAAATATTTTTATTATTAAAGTCTATATCGTTATATCTCATAATTTCTCTCTTTCTATAGTAAAGATAGATATTTTATCCAAAAAAATATTATGATTTTATAATATATTAATAAAGCTTAGTAAATTAGTTAAGTTATCCTATTTGGTAATTATTGTTTTAATGTTTTTAATACTATTACAAATAAATAATGCATTAGATTCATGCTCATTAAATTTGTGACCTGATTTAACCTGAATAGTATTTTTGATTTTTGCATTATAAGCACAATTTATATCTGAAGTTTTATCACCAATTAACCATGACGAATCTAAATCAATTTGAAAATTTTTTAAAATATTATCAATCATACCAGTTTTTGGCTTTCTGCAAGTACAATTATCATTTGGACCGTGAGGACAAAATTCTAACTGAGATATCTTTATATTTTTTTTAGATAATTCTGCCATCATCCAATTAGTAAGCTTATTAAAATCATCTATTGTATAGTAAGCTCTTGAAATACCAGATTGATTTGTAATAATAAAAAGTTTATAACCTAAACTTTGTAAATATAATAAAGATTCAAAAACGCCATCAATAAATTCGAAGTCTTCAATTTTGTGTAAATAATTTTTTTCTATATTTATTACACCATCTCTATCCAAAAATATTGCTTTTTGCATATGTCACCTTTTATTAATAAATTAAATTTAATATATTTTAGCTAAATTATATTAAATCAATAGTTTGAGATTTTACACCAATTTCATCTAAAAGCTTACAAACACTAGTTGAATTTTTTTCTAAAGTTATAATTATAGAAGTTTCATTTATTGTCAAATCTAAACATTTTGAATCACTACTATTAAATGTTATTTTATTATCTTCAATTAACCAATTTGTGTTATTTAATAAAATAGCATCAGATATTTTCTCTATTTTTCTATTTACTAAATAATAAGTTTGAATGGAACTTATTACAGTTACAAGATCTCTTTTTATTGTAGATGCTAAGGCTGAGTCTCTTGTATTAATATATTTTGGAACTGCAAATGACGCAATTATACCAATAATTACAATTGCAAATATTAATTCTAAAAGTGAGAATCCTTTTTTCATAAGTATAATCCTTAATAATTTTAAAGATTATACCTTTAAAAGTCTTAATTTTATATAATAAATAATGTTATATTTTATAAAATATTTGGTACTTCTATATTAGTCTCTTTATTAGTATCTGCAATTGTTTCAAATACAACTTCTATAGGAGCATCATTATTATTCTCTTTATCAACAAATCTAGTAAGCTGTTTTTGAAAATCTAGTTTAACTGTTCCTATAGGTCCATTTCTTTGTTTTCCAATAATAATTTCTGCTTCTTCAACTGGCTTATTAACAAAAGTAGATTTATATTCTTCACCTTTATCTTTAGCTTCTTTCTCTTTTCTTGCTTCATCTCTTTCTTTATATACATCATCTCTATATACAAACATGATAATATCTGCATCTTGCTCAATAGAACCAGATTCTCTAAGATCTGATAACATAGGTCTTTTATCTGGTCTATTTTCAAGTCCTCTATTTAACTGAGAAAGTGCAATAATAGGTATTTTCATCTCTCTAGCTAACATTTTAAGGCCCCTAGAAATATCTGAAACTTCTTGATGTCGATCTTTATTTCCTACACCTTGCATAAGTTGAAGATAATCAATTACAACCATAGAAATCTTATTATCTTCATTTTGTGCAAGCTTTCTAACTCTTGCTCTAAGTTGATTAATATTTACACTACCACCATCATCTACAAATAATTTTTTCTTATTTAAATCTTCAAAAGCAGCAGTTAAATTAGACCATTGATTATCATCTAAATCGCCTTTTCTTAGGTTTTGTAAATGAATTGAAGTTTTTGCACTAAGCATTCTTAACATTAATTGTTCTGCTGGCATTTCAAGAGAGAAGAAGATAACACCTTTACCTGCTTCAACATTAGCTAAGGCCATATTTAAAACAAGTGCGGTTTTACCCATTGCAGGACGAGCAGCTAATATTACTAGATCCCCTTCATTAAACCCTGTTGTTTTTTTATCTAAATCATAAAACCCAGTTGTCTCTCCAATTAAATGTTTATTGCCTAATTCTTTCATTCTTTGAATATATGAAAGAGTATCTTCAGTAATATCTTCCATATCTTTTAGCTCTGTAGTGGCACTATCAGTAGATATTTTATATAACTCACCTTGAACAACATCTAAGGCATCATTTCCAGAAACATCATCTTCTAAAGATACTTTTTTAATAGTAGTTGCAAGTGTTGTTAGTTCTCTTTTAACTGAAGCATCTTTAATTTCGCGAACATAAGCCAAAGTATTTGTAATTGGATTTGCGGATAGTATTTCTAATAAAATAGAATCATCAACATCTTTTGAATCAATTCTTCTTTTTATGAACTCTTCATCTATTGGCATTTGATCATTATGCAACTTAACCATAACCTCAAATATTTTTTGATGAGCAGGAAGATAAAAATCTTTTTCTTTTAAAACCCCAAGAACATCTTCTAATTCTTCGGGATTAAATAATATTGAACTTAAAACTGCTCTTTCAATATTTATACTATATACACTATCCATTAATTCTCCAATTTATTTAAGGGAAGAAGTATATCTAAAATCAAGTATATTTTGTATAAACATATTAAATATAAGCAGCTATTACATTATAATGATAATTTAATAAAAAATAAAAAATTCTAAGAAATTTTCTTTGCCTCTATTTCTACCTCTTTTAAAAACCTATCTAATAAATCTTCAGTCGGAAGTTTTGCAATAGTTTCTCCTTTTTTAATAATAAGGCCTGTACCTTTACCATAAGCTATAGCTACATCTGCACTTTTAGCTTCACCTAAAGCATTAACAACACATCCCATAACTGAAACATTTAAAGGAGCTTTTATATGCTTAGTTTTTTCTTCAACTAAAGCGACAGCAGATACTAAATCAGCTTCAATCCTACCACAAGTTGGACAAGAAATAATATTTAAACCCTCTTTAGTTAATCCAGCATCTTTTAATATAGCTCTACCTACTTCAATTTCTTTTTCTAGTTCTCCAGTAATTGATATTCTCATAGTATCGCCAATACCATCAAGTAATAAACTTCCTAATGCTATAGAAGATTTTATAGTAGAATGGAACAAAGTTCCAGCTTCAGTAACACCTAAATGAAAAGGATAATTATTCATAGGTCTTAAAAGTCTATATGCTTCAACAGTCCTTTGAACATCACTAGCTTTTAATGAAATTTTAATATCCTCAAATCCTAGATCTTCTAAAAATTTGATATTATAATCCGCACTTGCTACCATACCTTTTGCAGTCTGCCCATATTTTTTTTCAAATTCTCTTTCTAAAGAACCACAGTTTACTCCTATTCTAATAGGAAGATTCCTCTCTTTACAAGCTTTAACTACATCAGCTACTCTTTGTTTATTACCAATATTGCCAGGATTAATTCTAATACAATCTACAACTTGTGCTGCAATTAATGCTAATTTATGATTAAAGTGTATATCAGCAACTATAGGCAAAGAGCTTTGCTCTTTTATGCTTTTTAAAGCATTTGCAGCAGCCATATCAGGAACTGCAACTCTTACAATATCTGCACCAGCAAAATGTAATGCTTTAATTTGCTCTACCGTTTCTTTTACATCAGAAGTTTTACTGTAAGTCATTGATTGAACAGAAATAGGCGCATCTCCACCTATTGCAACATCACCTACGTAAATTTTTTTTGTCGGATATCTTTTTATAATATTTGTCATGTCTTGAATTTTATCAAAAAAAGTTTAAGTAATAGTAAATTTTTAAATTTACATTATAGAAATCTATCTTAAAACAATAAGTAAAAAAATATTAATCATTCATTAAAGTTTTATTTTGAATAACTAAGATATAATTGCGCCATATTATATAAAGGATTTATATGCAGGATTTTACTATTTTTGATATGGTAATTGTTAGTATTACTGTCCTATTAGGTTTAAAAGGACTTTTAAGAGGTTTTATTAAAGAAGTTTTTGGACTAGTTGGAATTGTTGGTGGTATTTTTGTAGGTTCTAGGATTGCTTTAGATATTGGAAATATCATAGCTCCTATTTTAGCTTTAGAAAATAATGCAACAATAAAACTACTTGGATTTGTTTTAGGAGTAATTGGATTCTGGGCTATTATTTATATTTTAGGCATTATTTTAAGTAAGATATTCTCTGCAAGTGGACTAGGCCTTTTTGATAGAATTTTAGGTTTTGTTTTTGGTAGTGCAAAAATATTTTTAATATTTTCTGTTATTGCCTATGCTCTTTATCAAGTAACATCTTTTAAAAGTTTAATGGATAAAAAAGTTTCAAATGCAATTGTATTTCCTATATTACTAGAAACTGGTGGCTTTATTATTAAACTTGATGCTTCTGATTTTACAAGAAAAATTGAAGAACAATTTTCAAAAGAAGAAAAAACTACAAATAATTCTGAAATAACAAAAGATAAAACTTTGACAGAAGAAGTAAAAAATACTGTAAATGAAATCAAAAAAACCACAACTGAATCAACTAAAACTGTAGTAGATTCATTAAAAAAAACAGTACATGAGAATGTAGAGAAGATGCTTGATAAAAAAATCAAGGATAAAGATGCCGATTTGGTTAAAGAAGCTAAAGAAAAAGCTGAATAAATTATAGAAAATTCAAAGTCTAATTAGTAAAAGGAAAGTTATATTGTTTGATAATAAATACATACAACAAAGAATAAATAAAGTAAATAATCTTAGAGAAAAAGGAATAAATCCTTATTCGAATGATAGTTCAAGAAATACTACTATCTCAAAATATTTAAATGTAAATAGTGATCTTTTTCAAACTGAAGAAAAAAGAGATGAGAACAGACACTATTCAGTTGCAGGAAGAATTAAATTTTTTAGACTTATGGGAAAAGCAAGTTTTTTAAAAATTGAAGATGAAAGTGGTATTTTACAAATCTACGTAGCTAGAGATAATCTAAGTGAAGGTTTTTATAATGACATTTTTAAAAAGAACGTAGAAGTTGGAGATATTATTGAAGTAGAAGGATATCCTTTTATTACGAATAAAGGTGAATTATCATTACATGTTCATGGTTTAAAGATATTAACTAAAGCTATTTCTCCATTACCTGAAAAATATCATGGAATTCAAGATAAAGAGTTAAGATATAGACAAAGATATCTGGACTTAATTATGAATAGTGAAGTTAAAAAAACTTTTCATATTAGATCAAAAGTAATTTCTCTAACTAGAAGATTTTTTGAAAACAAAGGTTTTTTAGAAGTTGAAACACCTATGATGCATCCAATTGCTGGAGGAGCAAATGCTAAACCATTTACTACTCATCATAATGCCTTAGGAGTAGATAGATTCTTAAGAATTGCGCCTGAACTTTATTTAAAAAGATTAATTGTAGGTGGATTTGAAGCTGTATTCGAAATAAACAGATGTTTTAGAAATGAAGGTATGGATGCTACACATAACCCAGAATTTACATCTATAGAATTTTATTGGGCTTATAAAACTTATAAAGATCTAATTGAATTAACAAAAGAATATTTTGAATTCTTATTTGAAAACTTAGAATTACCAACAACTTTACCTTATGGTGATTTAGAAATTGATTTTTCTAAGTTTAGCCAGATTCCTCTAATTCAATCACTTACAGATATTGGTGGAGTACCTGCTGCTGTAACTGAAGATAAAGATAAAATTATCTCATATTTAAAATCAAATAATGTTGATGTAAATGAAAAAATGAATTTAGGACAACTTCAAGGTGAATTATTTGATGAATATGTTGAAGAAAAATTAATCAATCCTACTTTTATTACGGAATATCCAGTAGAAATATCTCCTCTTGCAAGAAGAAGTGATGAGAAACCTCACTTAACAGATAGATTTGAACTATTTATAGCAGGTAAAGAGATAGCAAATGCCTTTTCTGAGCTTAATGATCCTATTGATCAATTAGAAAGATTTGAAGGTCAAATGGCTTCAAAAGAATCAGGTGGAGATGATGAAGCCCATGAAATGGATGAAGATTTTGTAAATGCATTATCTTATGGAATGGCTCCAACTGCAGGTCAAGGAATAGGTATCGATAGACTAGTAATGATGTTAACTAATGAGCATTCAATTAGAGATGTATTATTATTTCCAGCTATGAAACCAATTAAAAATGAAATAGATTTACACGATATTGAAGAATAAGATTAGGAGAAGAAGATGAGTTATATAACAAACGCAAATTTAGAGCAAACAGATAAAGAGATATTTGATTTAGTAGAAGAAGAGCTAGAGAGACAAACAGATCATTTAGAGATGATAGCAAGTGAAAACTTTACATCACCAGC
>JAAETO010000056.1 GCA_024228275.1 Arcobacter sp. | reverse complement strand
GTAAAGAAAAATCTTCTTACATTACACCTGTTCCAGGAGGAGTTGGGCCTATGACTATTGCTATGTTATTAAAAAATACTGTTAAAGCTGCAAAACTAAGAGAAACAAGAGAAAATAATTAATGTTAAAAAAATTTTATAAATGGTCGAGCACTTGGACAGGAACTTTTATCATAGTCTTTAGTATTATATTTTTTATTGCTCAGCCATTTATAATTCCTAGTGGAAGTATGAAAAACTCACTTCTTGTTGGAGATTTTTTATTTGCTAAAAAATTTTCTTATGGTATACCTTTACCAAAAACGCCTGGAGTTTTTGGTTTACCCTCATTACAGTTATTACCTGACTTTAATAATAATGGACATTTAATTGAAGGAGATAGACCTAAAAGAGGAGATGTAGTTGTTTTTTTATATCCAAATAATGATTCTATTCACTATGTTAAAAGAGCTGTTGCTACAGGTGGAGATATAATAATGCTTAAAAATAAAGATTTATATCTCCATCCTAAAGAAGGAGATGAATATATAAAAGAAAATTATCCAAAAAAAAATATAGTTAAATTTGGAACTAAACTTTTTGTAATAAATCCTTATAAATTAAAGCATCCTGGTATTCATAATGATCCAAGTGTTACAAAAGATGGACTTCAACCAATAGAACTATTTGATATGTTGCCTATTCAAATTCCAGAAGGTGAAACTTTTATGATGGGAGATAATAGAGATCACTCTAATGACTCTAGATTCTGGGGAACAGTTCCATACAAATTTGTAGTTGGGAAACCTTGGTTTATTTATTTTTCATGGAATAAAGATCTTATAATAAGATGGGATAGAGTATTTAGAACTGTCGAAAGTCTAGAAAATGATATGATTGGTAAAGATATAAATATTAACCATGAAAAAGGAATTTATTAATGTTAAATAAACTTTATAAATGGTCGAGCACTTGGACAGGAACTTTTATCAT
>JAAETO010000055.1 GCA_024228275.1 Arcobacter sp. | reverse complement strand
ACTTTTGCGGCAGCTGCTAAAAATGAAGTAACACCAGGAAGAGAAATAAGTTCGATTTCATTCCAAAGGTTTTTTTGATCTATTAGTTCTACAACAAGTGTAGCCATTCCAAAAACATTTGCATCTCCATTTGATATAATAGAAGTAATTTTACCACTTCTTGCAAACTCTATGGCTTGTGTACATCTTCTTATTTCATGAGTCATACCTGAAGTATAAAGCTCTTTATCTTTTATTAATTCACTTAACTCTTTTGCATATTTACTATATGATACTACAACTTCACACTCTTGTATTGCTAATCTAGCTTCTGGAGTAATATAATTTGTTCCCCCAGCTCCACTTGATATTATATATAATTTATTCATACTAAACTGCTCCTGCTATTGTTATTTTCTTTTTATATACCTCTTTAGGTATGATTAATTCTTTGTATTTTGATACTAAAATTGATGAAGGTTCAGCTACACCTTTTAGTCCGAAAAATTTACTTGCTTAAGAAGGACTAAACTCTCCTTCTAATTTATTAATTTGTGTTTTATTATAAAATTTTATATCAAAACCATATTTTGACGCAAATTTTAATAAACCTTTTTCATCCTCTTTTGCTTCAAATGAAGCAATATTTTCTATTTGTTCTTTTTGTAGATTATATTTTGATAAAAAACATAAAAATGATTCTTCAATTTTTAAAGATATAAATGAGAAAATCTCGAAAGATGAAGTTTCTAACTTATACATAATACATGGAACACCTAGACTTGATATATCGGGAATAGATTCTATTACGTATGTAAGCTCATTTTTAGAGTTAATTGATGAAAGAAACTTTAGTTTAAGGATATTAATGAAATTATATATGGTATCTTTAGGTCCAGGGGACTACGAATTAATTACAATAAAAGCGCTAAAGGCATTAAAGAATTCTGATGCTATTTGTGTTCCAACAAAGTGTGAAGAAAAAAGCTTTAGTAAATCAATGACTTATAAAATTGTAAAAGAACTTATGGATGAATTTGGCTTTAAAAAAGATATTATTCCAATGTATACACCTATGAAATTTAAAGTATCAGATTGGCAAAACCAAGTTGATATTCTAACAGAATCTTTTACAAAATATAAAACTTTATCTTTTGTAACTTTAGGAGATAGTGCTGTTTATAGTACTGTTTATTATTTACTTGATATAATAAAGGAACAAAATATTAGCCTGTATAAAAATGCAGAAGTTATTCCTGGGATTACTTCATTTTCATATGCTTCTGCAAAAGTTAAAAAGCCATTGTGCGTTGGAGATAGTTCTTTTAGTATAAAACCTTTACATAAAGAAAAAGTACCTAATTCAACAGTTTATATGAGACCTAAAATTGGTATGAAAACAGATAAAATTGATGAAAAAGATAAGTTATATACTTTCGAAAATCTTAATTTTGAAGGTGAAAAAATCTTAGATCATAAAAAAGAAAAAAATGTTATTTAAAAATAAGTATGCTTTATTATTCTCTTTTATAGAAGGAGAAATACCAAAAGTAGTAAATAAAAAACAAATAGAAGAGATAAGTTGTTTTATTGCTTCATTACATAAGTTAAACTTAAAACCAAAAGTAAAAAATATTTATTCTAAAGAATATTTTTTATTACTTTTGAGTACTTTAACTGATAACAAAAAAGAGTTTGAAAAAAGATTTAACATTATAAAAGATATTGATTTATCTTCTAATTGTTTTATACATGGTGATTTGTTTCCTGATAACAGCAAATTTATAGACAACAAACTAAATGGTGTTTATGATTTTGGACAATCATGTTATGGAAATAACAAATTTGATTTATCCGTTTTAATTGTAAGTTGGTGCTTTGAAGATTATAAATTTAATATTGAGTTTTTTAATTTAATATTGAAAAAATATAATTTATATACGAATAATAATATAGTAATTAAGAACTTAAAACCTTATCTTTTATATTCTTGCTTATATTATTCTATACAGCGCTTAACTAGAAAAAACAATATTAAGGACTATAATGAATATCTTAGAAAATTTGATATTCTAAAAAAATTATTATAAAAAGGTTTTAATTTGATAAAAAATATAATTGGAAATTCAGATTTTATTGAGAGTTTAAGAGGTAAAAAAGCATCATTTTTATTAGCTCTAAGTAATACAGATACAGCAAACATAGAAGGAATAACACAAGCAGGAATTCCAGGAAAAATGTATTTAACTCCTACATTAGATAGTGAATTCTTGTGTACAGGAGAAGTAAGAAGTTTAGATATTATTGCAGAAACTCCTAAAGGAGTTCCAACACCAGCATTAATAACAAGAGCAGTTCATATGTTAAATCCATATTCATCTTTAGAAATATTAGATTTAGGATTACAAGTAAAACCTAAAATTAATTATTTTAACATTCATGACTTTAATATAAAACCTTCATCAAGAATTGATGAAAATGCAAATATAAATGCTTTAGATATTTTTCAAAAAGGTTTAGCTTTTGGTCAAAAATATACTACAACTGATGATTATATTATTTTAGCAGAATCAATACCTAGTGGGACAAGTACAGCATGTGCTACAGCACAAGCGTTAGGTTATGATGCTAAAAACTTATTTAGTAGTTCATTTAAAGATACCCCTAGTAATATTAGAGAAACAACTATTGAAAAGTCATTAAAACATATTAAAGAAGAAGATGATATATTTTCTATTTTAGGAAAAGTATCAGATAATATGCAAATATTTAATGCTGGTTTTATATTAGGTCTAAATAACACTAAAAAAGTTTTACTTGCAGGTGGTACACAAATGGCATCTGTTTTACTAATTATAAACTCTATTTTAAAAACAATGGATGGAACTTTTAATAGCTCTAATTTAGCTCTTTGTACAACCAAATGGGTATATGAAGATAAAAATAGTAATATAAAAGCACTTTTAGAAATGCTAAACTTTAAAATTAATGCTTATTATCCAGAATTTGATTTTAGTACTTCAAATCATCCTGCACTTAAACTTTATGATGAAGGTGAAGCAAAAGAGGGAGTAGGCGCTGGTGGTGCATTAGTATATGGATTAATTAATGGCTTAGAAAAAGAACAAATAATTAACAAAGTGGAAAGCTTTTTAGGGTAATAATATGAAGGTTCTTTATTTTGGTGGACAAAAATCTGGTAAATCTTCTTTAGCGGAGAATAAAGCCTTAGACTTATCTACTAGTAAACCTTACTATATTGCAACATATGATAATAGTTTTTTAGATGAAGAAATGACTTTAAGAGTAAAAAAACATAAAGATTATAGAGAGAATAATTTTATTACTATAGAAGAACCCAAGAATTTATTAGAAGTTATAAAAGAAAATGAAACATATATAATTGATTGTATGTCAATGTGGATTTTAAATAATATTAAAAAAAATGAAGAATTTTTTATATCTGAATTAAATAAATTAAAAAAATTAAATGCTAATATAGTTTTTGTATTAAATGATGTTAATTCAGGTGTAATTCCTTTAGATAAAGAAAGTAGAAATTTTGTTGATCTAACAGGAATTATAGGACAAAAATTAGCCTTTTTTTGTGATGAAGTTTATGAAGTAAAATTAGGTTTAATGAACAGATTAAAATAAGGCAAGTTTTATGAAAAACATAAGTATCTTTGGCACAAGCTCTGATTCTGGGAAATCTACTATTACCTTTGTTATTGCAAAAATATTACAAGATTTAGGATATAGTATTGCTCCTTTTAAAGCGCAAAATGTATCTAATAATGCTCATGTATGTGATGATGGAAGTGAAATTGCAATTGCTCAATACTTTCAAGCACACGTGTTAGGAGTAGAAACCTCTTATCATTTAAATCCAATTCTTTTAAAATCTGGAAAAAATAGTAGTGCTTCACTTATAGTTGAAGGTAAAGTAGTTGAAACAAAAGATGTTAGAGAATACTACAGAGACTTAGATCTATTAAAACCTGCTGTTAATAGATGTTTTGAATACTTAGATTCCAAATATGATTGTGTTGTTTGTGAAGGTGCTGGAAGTCCTGTTGAACTTAACCTAATGGATAAAGACCTTTCAAATATTTATGTTGCTTCAAATTTTGATACAAAAATAGTTTTAGTTGCTGATATTGAAAAAGGTGGAGTATTTGCTTCTATTTATGGAGTTTATAATTTACTTCCAGAAAATATAAGAAAAAATATAATTGGCGTAATTGTAAATAAATTTAGAGGTGATTTAACTCTTTTTGATGAAGGTATTAAAATAATAGAAGAAGAGTTTAAAATTCCAGTTTTGGGAGTTCTTCCTTATACACCGTTTAATCTTGGTTTTGAAGATTCTCAAAGTTTGAAAAACTATACTCAATCTGTTCAAGATGCAGTTATAAAAGTGGGTGTTATATTTTATCCATATATAAGTAATTATAATGATTTTGAACCTTTAATTGCAGATAAAAGTATTGACTTAGAATTTATAGAAACAAATATCTCTTTAGAGAGATTTGATATGATTATATTACCTGGATCTAAACTTGTAATAAAAGATTTAAAATGGCTAAAAGATATAGGATTATTTGAAAAAATAAAAACTTTTAAAAAGACTATTTTTGGTATTTGTGGTGGATATGAAATGATGTTTGAAAATCTTTATGATGGATATGCTTTAGAAAATGAAGATTCTTGCTCTGAAAAAGGTTTTGCATTTATAGATGATATCATAACTTTTGAAAAACAAAAAGAACTTAAAAAAGGTGAATATAATATTTTTGAATGTGATATAAAAGGTTTTGAAATTCATCATGGTAATAGTAATAAATATCCAATATCTTATGAAGGAACTTTATATAAAGGAACATTTATTCATGCTATCTTCGATAATGATAATCTTAGGAATAAGATATTTAAAGAAATAAATTCAAACTATAAAGAGTTTAATTTTTTAGAATATAAAGAAAATACAATTGATACTTTTATTAGTGTATTAAAAAATAGACTTGATACAAGAAAAATATTAGAAGCCATAAATGAATAAACTAAATCAATATATATTAGGCTTAAAGTTTGTTTTCTCTTACTTTACAATTTTACCTATAAGTTTTAAAAAAGATGATGATCTAAGCTCAAAAGATGTATTAAACTCTATGATTTTCTTCCTACCTTTTATGGGTTTTGTATTAGGATGTATTGTAATATTTTTATATGGATTTTTAGAAAATTTACATTGGCTAGGTGCTTTAATTTGCGCTTGTATTTATATGATTTTATATGGTTTTATACATACAGAAGCAATATTAGATGTAGTAGATGCTATATATGCAAAACATAGTGGTAAAGATGCATACAAAGTTATAAAAGACCCAACTGTTGGAGCTATGGGTGTTTTATTTGCTACAGTATTTGTTGTATTAAAATTATCTTCTATTACTTTTTTACTCTTAAATAATTTATTCTTTGAGTTTATTTCTATTTTGATAATAAGTAGATTAATGCTTATATATTTGATATATTTTAATACATTTAAATCTTCTTTTGTAAATTGTCTAAAAGATTCAATATCTTTTAATTCTTTACTTTTTTCTTCAGTTTTCTCTTTAATTATGATTTTTGTTTTAATTGGAGTAAAAGTTTTCATGCTACTGTTTTGTGGGTTTTTATTAGCTTTTTTAATTTCAAGATTTATTAAAAAAAATGTAGGCTTTTTAAATGGAGATGCTCTTGGTACAGCTCTTGAATTAAGTGAGATAATACTATTTATTATAATAAGTATTTTATGGCTTCAATAACATTATTAAGGCATGCTCCTTTGCCTTTAAAATATCAAAAGAGATATATAGGACATAGCAATATTGCTATTGATTTATCACTTACAGATATCTCTAAATTAGATTATATAAAAAATACAAATTATGATGCTGTATATTGTTCTGATCTTTTAAGATGTACGCAAACTTTAGATTTAATTGATATAGCTAATAAAAAAGATTATAGGATAAGAGAAGTTAAGTTTAAAGATAAATTTGAGACTAAAAGTTTTAATGATATAGAAAAAATGGATTGTTTTGATAAAAGATTCTTAGACTCCGTAAAAACTTGGCATGAATATGTTTGTGAAGAGAGTTATATTGATTTTAAAAATAGAATAAAAGAGTTTATTCAAGAACTTCCTATGAATAAGAATATTTTAATCTGTTCTCATGCCGGAGCTTTAAAAATGTTACATTCTTTATTAAAAAATATTGATTATGATACAAATAATATTCAATTTCATTATATAGAACCATTAAAAATATAATTTATGAAATTAGTACCTTACAGACCTTTTGTATTTAATTAATAGTTTAATAAATTTAACAGATCTAAAAGAAATCACTTTATAATATTAATTTTTAAGAGTTATTTACAAGTTTTCTCATTTTGAACTTGTTATAATGTTATAATAAATATTTTAAAAAAGGAAAAAGATGAATATCTTAAATAAAAACTGTGATATTTCTATTTTTGGTGGTCATGGTGATTTATCTTTTAGGAAACTATTGCCATCACTATATTATCTTTTCAAAGATAAATATCTAGGTGAAAAAAGTAGAATACTTATTATAAGTAGAAAAGATATATCTTCTGAAGATAATATTATTCTTATAAAAAACAAACTAAAAGAGTTTGTCGAAAAAGAATATTTCACAGAAGAGTGTTTTAATAAATTTAAAGAAATGTTATATGTTATTAAAGTAGATTTTTCAAATACAAATAGTTATTTAGTACTAAAAAATTTTTATAAAAACAGTAAAAATGAAGATAGGATTAATTATCTTTCAACTTCACCTGAGTTTTTTCCTTCAATATGTAAAGCTTTAAGTGAATACAAACTAATTAATGATAATAGTAGAGTTGTTTTAGAAAAACCAATTGGAAGAGATTTAGAGTCTTCTCAAGATATTAATAAAGAAGTATTAAAATATTTTGATGAGAAACAAATTTTTAGGATAGATCACTATTTAGGAAAAGATACTGTTCAAAATATTTTAGCTCTTAGATTTTCAAATAGATTTATAATGCCTTTATGGGATTCTTCAAATATAGACCATGTTCAAATTACTGTTTCTGAAAGTGTAGGAGTAGAAGGAAGATGGGGATATTATGATCAATATGGTGCAATGAGAGATATGATACAAAACCATCTAATGCAGCTATTATGTCTAATTGCAATGGAACCACCATGTTCATTAGAAGCAAACAATATAAGAGATGAAAAAGTAAAAGTGTTGAGATCTCTAAGAACAATTAACGCAAGAAATATTTCTGAAAATACTGTACGTGCTCAATATAAAGCAGGTATTAGTGAAGGTAAAAGTGTTCCTGGATATTTGGAGGGTGAGGGGGTGTCTCAAAGTACTACAGAGACATTTGCTGCAATCAAAGTAGATATTGATAATTGGAGATGGAATGGAGTTCCATTCTATATTAGAAGTGGAAAAAGAATGCAACAAAGAAATTCGGAAATTGTTGTACATTTTAAAGAAATACCTCATTCAATTTTTAATGATAATGATGAACATATTGCACAAAATAAACTTGTAATAACTCTTCAACCAAAAGAGAGTATTAAACTATGTTTATTAGGTAAAGTACCTGGTTTAGTTGAAAATATGAAACTTCAAGAAATTGATTTAGAATTACATAGCGCAACTAATACTAATAGAAAAAATGAGGCTTATGAAAGGTTAATTTTAGATGTAATTAATAATGATCCAACACTATTTATGAGACTTGATGAAGTTGATGAAGCCTGGAAATGGACAGATTCTATTATTCAAGGATGGAGTGATAATCTTGTTCCTATGAAAAATTATCAAGCAGGTACTGATGGACCAACCGCAGCAATACAATTAATTGCAAAAGATGGAAGGTCTTGGCATGAATAATAATAGATTTTTTGAATCTCAAACTTTGTTAATAAATGAGTTATCTAAAAATATAATAAATAATTTAGTTGAAGCAATTAAAATAAATGGAAAAGCATCTTTATTAGTTTCAGGAGGAAGTACTCCTAAACCACTTTTTAAAAAATTAAGTACAATAAATATTGCTTGGGAGAAAGTTACAATTGCTTTATGCGATGAAAGATGGGTAAATAATAATCATAAAGATAGTAATGAAAGATTTGTAAAAGAATTTTTATTAATTGAATTTGCAAAAAAAGCTAAATTTGTATCAATGTATCAAGATGATGTTGAAATTGAAAAGGCACAAATAATATGCTCAGATATTTATAAAAATGAACTTTTTCCTTTTGATGTGACAATTTTAGGAATGGGTTCTGATGGTCATACTGCATCTTTATTTCCAAATAATATAAAATTAGAAGAATCCTTTAATGATGAAACTAAACTTTGTATATGTATGCAGCCTGATAATGCACCTCATAAAAGAATGAGTTTAACAAAAAATGCAATTCTTAGTTCAAATAATATTTATTTACATTTTGAAGGTGAAGAAAAGAAAGCTGTTTATAAAAAAGTTTTAGATGGAATAGATAAAAATGAAATGCCAATAGCATCAATTATTAATCAAAATAAAAAAAGCATAGAGGTATACTACAGATGAATGAAACAATACTTGAAGTAACAAATAATATAATAAATAGATCTAAAAAAAGTAGAGAAGTTTATTTAAATAGAGTAAAAGAGTTAAGTAATAAAGATATAAATAGGTCAAAAGTAGGCTGTAGTAATTTAGCTCATACAATTGCACCTATGAATGATGAAGAGAAAAAACATATGACTAATATGATTTCTCCCAATATTGGAATTATTACTTCTTATAATGATATGTTATCTGCTCATGAGCCATTTAGCATTTATCCTTCACTTATAAAAAGAACATTATTACAAGAAGGATCAACAGCTCAAGTTGCTGGTGGTGTTCCTGCAATGTGTGACGGAGTAACTCAAGGTTTTGAAGGAATGGAATTAAGTCTATTCTCAAGAGATAATATTGCTATGGGTACGGCTATTGGATTGTCTCATAACGTATATGATGGAGCTATGTATCTTGGTGTTTGTGACAAAATAGTACCAGGTTTACTAATTGGTGCCTTGTCTTTTGGACATTTACCAGCAATATTTGTACCAGCAGGTCCAATGCCTTCTGGAATTTCAAATAAGAAAAAAGCAGAAGTAAGACAAGAATTTGCTCAGGGTAAAGTAGGGAAAGATGAACTTCTTAGAGTCGAATCTGAATCTTACCATAGTAGTGGAACCTGTACATTTTACGGAACTGCAAATTCAAATCAAATGCTTTTAGAAATGATGGGATTACAACTGCCTAACTCTTCTTTTGTAAATGCAAATACACAATTAAGAGATGAGTTAACGCAAGAAGCTTCAAGAAAACTATTAGATTTAACTAAATATAAAAATAATTTCACTCCAATTGCTAATATTATAAATGAAAAGAGTTTTGTAAATGCAATCGTTGGGTTAATGGCTACAGGTGGTTCAACAAATCATACAATTCATTTAATTGCAATGGCAAGAGCTGCTGGTATTATATTAAATTGGAATGATTTTGACATGATTTCAAAAGTAACACCTCTATTATGTAAGTTATATCCAAATGGAAGTGCAGATGTTAATCATTTTAGAGACGCAGGTGGTATGAGTGTAGTTATTCACGAATTAATTAATTCTGGATTAGTGCATGAAGATGTAAATACAGTAGTTGGCTTTGGTTTAAAGAATTATATAGTTGAACCTACTTTAAAAGATAATAATTTAGTATTTAATAACGGTGCTACAGTTTCACGAGATATAAATATAATTTCATCTGTAGATGCTCCATTTTCTAAAGAGGGTGGTATAACTTTACTTGAAGGAAATATTGGCAGAAGTATAATTAAAACTTCTGCTTTAAAAGAAGAACATCTTTTTGTAAAAGCACCTGCTGTTGTTTTTTCAACACAAGAAGAACTAAAAGATGCTTTTAGTAGAGGTGAACTAGAAAAAGATTTTGTGGCAGTTGTTAAGTTTCAAGGTCCAAAAGCAAATGGAATGCCTGAGTTACATGGATTATTACCATCACTTGGAGTTTTACAAGATAAAGGTTTTAATGTTGCAATTGTAACTGATGGTAGGATGTCAGGTGCTTCAGGTAAAGTACCATCTGCAATTCATCTAGTAGATGAAGGAATCCAAAAAGGTGCTATTTCTATAATTGAAGATGGTGATATTATTTGTTTAGATGTTAGAAATAAAAAACTATCTCTTGAATTAGATGCTAGTGAAAAGATAAAGCGTTTTTCTAAAAAAACTGATTTAAGTTCAAACTATTATAATTATGGACGAAACTTATTCTCAAATGTTAGAAAAAACGTAAGTAGTGCTGAAGAAGGTGCAACAATTTTTGATATTCCTGGCGAAGAAAGGCATTAGTATGAAATTGAATGGAAAACAAGTTTTGGAAATATCTCCTATAGTTCCTGTTATTGCTTTAGATAATATAGAAGATGCATTACCCTTAGCAAAAGCTTTGCAAGATGGTGGAATTAATATAATGGAAATTACTTTAAGAACTGAAACTGGATTAAAAGCTATAAAACTTATATCAGAAGAGATGCCTTCTATGAATGTTGGAGCAGGTACAGTTTGTAATAAAGACGATTTAGAAAACTCTGTTAAACATGGAGCTCAATTTGTATTTTCTCCAGGAATTAATGAAGAATTAATTAAAAGTGCAAAAGATAATGATATTGTACTTATTCCAGGGGTATCTAATGCTTCTGAAGTTATGCTAGCACAAAATAATAATATAACTTGTTGTAAACTTTTTCCAGCATCTTTAGTTGGTGGAATAGATATTTTAAAGGCTTTTAAAGGACCATTTCAAAAAATGAACTTTTGTCCTACAGGTGGAGTTAGTATTAATAATATGAATGATTTTTTAGATTTATCAAATGTATTATGTGTTGGAGGATCTTGGTTAGTTCCTAAAAACTTAATTAAAGATAGAAAGTTTGAAGAAATTACTAATATTACAAGAGCTTCAATTGAAAAAATAAATAATAGAAGGGTTTAATATGCATGAAAAAAGAGATTATCTTTTTACAAGATTAAAACAAATACGAAGTCAACTAAAAAATATTTCTATTAATGACTTATTTACATTAAATCCTAAAAGATTTGATGAGTTTTCAACTTCAATTGATGATATGCTTCTTGATTATTCAAAAGTACATATTAATCAAGATGTTTTGGATAGCTTAATGCAGCTAGCAAAAGTTTGTAAACTTGAAGAAAAAAGAGATTCTATGTATAAAGGTGATAAAATTAATATCACTGAAAATAGAGCAGTTTTACATATTGCTTTAAGAAATAAACCTAATAAACCTATTTTTGTTGATAACAAAGATATTATGCATGATGTTCAAGAAGGTTTAAACAAAATGCAAAAATTTGCAAATGGTATTAGAAATGGAGAAATATTATCTTCATCTAATCAAAAATTTACAGATATTGTAAATATTGGAATAGGTGGTTCTCATTTAGGTCCAGTTATGGTTACACAAGCATTAACAGCATTTCACGATGGTCCAAAAATCCATTTTGTATCTAATATTGACTCTTCACATATTACTGATGTATTAAAAAACTTAGATCCAGAAAAAACATTAGTATTGATTGCTTCAAAAACATTTACCACAATTGAGACAATGACAAATGCTAATACAGCACAAAAATGGATGAAAAAAGCACTTGGAGAAGAGAATGCAAGTCAGCACTTTGTTGCAATATCAACAGCTTTAGAAAAAACTAAAGATTTTGGAATTAGTGAAGATCGTGTATTTGGATATTGGGATTGGGTTGGTGGTAGATACTCGATTTGGAGTTCAATTGGATTAGGTGTTATGATTGCAATTGGAACTGAAAACTTTGCTGACTTTTTAGATGGTGCATATGAGATGGATCAACACTTTAAAAATGCGCCGTTAGAAGATAATATACCTGTAATTTTAGCACTTATTGGAATTTGGCATATAAATATATGTGAATACCCAACTAGAGCAATACTTCCTTATGATCAAAGATTAAGCTCTTTCCCTTCATATATTCAACAACTTGATATGGAAAGTAATGGAAAAAGTATTTCTTCAAGTGGTGATGCTTTATATGAAAAGACAGGTGCAATTGTTTGGGGAGAAGCTGGAACTAACTCTCAGCACTCATTTTTTCAACTTCTACATCAAGGGTCTCAAATAGTACCATGTGAATTTATGTTAGGTGTAAATAAAACTGATACAAATATGAATGAGCATAATGATTTATTAATGGCAAACTGTTTAGCTCAAAGTCAAGCTTTAATGTCAGGACGTGGTATTTCAGAAGTTATTAGAGTTCTTGAAAAAAGAGGTGTTAGTCATGAAGAATCAATTAGATTAGCTCCACATAGACAATTTCATGGAAATAGACCTTCTTCAACACTTTTATATAAAGAACTTAATCCAAAAACACTTGGTAAAATAATTGCTTTATACGAACATAGAGTTTTTGTAGAAGGTACTATATGGGGTGTTGATTCATTTGATCAATGGGGAGTTGAATTAGGTAAAGAATTAGCAACTGAGATGTTATCATATGTTCAAGATAATACTAAAAAAGATAATAAAAATATTGATTCTTCAAGTATTGGATTACTTAATAAAATTAATTCATGGCGAAAATAATCTAAAAATCATTTAAACTATATATGTATCAAGCATTATAATGCTTGATGCACTAAATTATATTGGTTTTAATAAAGATTTTATACTTTTGGGTAAATGAGCAAATACAATAGTTCTATTTTCTATAAAGTTTTCTTTCTCGTATATAGCTATTTCAATAGTTAGTTTAGACTTATTAAATGTTAATAATTTTATTGTTTTATTCTTTTCTTCATATCTTATGTTTTTTGATTTTAAATCAATAATTGATTTTTTAGACATCTCTCCCCTTAAATATTTATAAGTATAAGAATTTTATCTGAAAAAATAAAAAAACAATTTAAATAAGTAAATAAAATAAAAACATATTTTAGCTTAATAATAAATTGATATAATTTTATTTTTTAAGGATTTAAAATGGAATACAATTATATAGGTAAAAGTGGATTAAAAGTTACTTCTATATGTATGGGTACTATGACTTTTGGTACTACTACTTCAAAAGAAGAAGCATTTAAAATTATGGATAAGGCTTATGATAGAGGTATTAATTTTTTTGATACTGCCGAACTTTATCCTGTCCCTCCAAAAACTAATTTATCTGGTAATACTGAGATCATAGTTGGAGAATGGTTAAAAACAAAACCTAGAGATTCAATTATTCTTGCAAGTAAAGTTGCAGGAGCTGCCTCTGGATGGTTTGCTCCTCCTGTTAGACATGGATTAACTGCAATAGATTCTTTTCATATTAAACGTGCAATAGAAGGAAGTTTAAAAAGATTGAATACTGATTATATAGATCTATATCAAATGCATTGGCCTGATACTGTAGTTCCAATTGAAGAGAGTATGAAAGCTTTTGATGAACTAGTACGTGAAGGGAAAGTTAGATATCTTGGAACTTCAAATGATTCAGCTTATGGTCTTACAAAAGCTAATGAAGTTTCCAAATATAATAAACTATCTCGTTTTGAATCTATTCAAAATAATTTTTCTCTTTTAAATCCTAGGTTTCATGATGAATTAGCGAATGTATGTAAAAAAGAAGATATATCTTTATTACCATACTCTCCAATGGCAGGAGGAGTTTTATCTGGTAAATATAACGGAAATTTTTATCCTGAAGATTCAAGATTTGCATTATATTTAAATAGTAAAAATCCTAGGGTTCAGGAGATGGCTTATAGGTTTGTAAATGATAAAACTTTAGAAGCAACAAATAAATATTTAGCATTAGCAAAAGAATATAACATATCTCCTATTACTTTAGCTATCTCTTATTCTAAACATTTTGATTTTATAGCATCTACAATAATAGGTGCAAGGCAACTATCTCAACTTGATGAATCATTAGCTGCATTTGATTTTAAAATTGATGATGAATTATTAAAAAAGATAGAAAAGATACAAAAAGATATTTTATATCCTATGGGCTAGATAATAAATTTTATCTATTAAACTTTTCTTATTATAAAATAAATTATTAAAAAATTAAATTCATTTTTATTAAAGTTAGTTATTGATAAAATTTATTTATGGAAAAAAATTATCCATAAATAAATTAAAGGATTTAAAATGAATGAAATAATTAAAGAATTAAAACAAGTTCAAGCAGATGCTCATGCATTGTATATAAAAATGCATAATTATCACTGGAATATAAAAGGAATGGATTTTTTCCCAATACATTCTAAAACTGAAGAAATCTATAATAATATGTCTGTACTTTATGATGATGCAGCAGAAAGAGTTTTACAATTGGGAGGTAAACCACATTTAACAATAAAACAACTTTCTGATGCAACTAAAATCAAAGAAGAAACAGAAGAGTCTTTCAAATCAAGAGATGTAATAATTAATATTAATGAAGATTACAAGTATCTATTAGAACTATTTAAAAATATTAGTAATATTGCTTCTACAAATAATGATAAAGTTACAGAAGCATATGCAGATGATCAAGCAGCAAAATTAGAAAAAGAAATTTGGGTAATTGGAAATATGCTTCAATAAAATTAGATATAAGGAATAATGGTGTTAGCATTAAATTTTGAAAATTATTTATTTGCTTTTATATTAACTGTTTTTGCAGGACTATCTACTAGTATAGGTGCTTTAATAGCTTTTTTTCTAAAGATAATAATGATAAATTATTATCTTTAGGTTTAGGTTTTTCTGCTCGTGTTATGATATATGTTTCTTTTGTTGAAATAATTAAAAAATCAAATGATTCATTTACTTTATTATATGATGGCCCTATAATTGGTGAAATTTTCTCAAGTATTTGTTTTTTTATTGGAATAATCATTAGTGCTATAATAGACAAAATCATACCAAAAGATTTAAATCCTCATGAACCCAAAACAAATCTATAATTAGAAGAACTTAAAGCAGATAATAAAAATCCTTAGGTATTATCTTTGTATTGTAGCTAGAATTATGATATATATATCATTTGATGAACTTTTACCAGCAGCTAGAGTCTACGGAAATGCGCATAATGCTATATTAGGTATAATTATAGGTATGTTCGTAATGTCATTAAGTCTAATGTCTCTGAAATTAATGTAACTTAAAAAAATTATATTATATATAATTTAATTATTATTTTTAAATTTTTTCTTTTTTCTAATTAATTTAAATTTTTGATATAGATTATAAGATACTTCAAAGACAATTACTAAAATAATTATAATTAAAATAACTTCCAATACAAAAATAATATCAATATTTACAAACATGTTAATATCCTATGTATATTTAAAGTTTGCATTATATAAAAAGAATGACTCTGAAATGTCTCATTCTTAACAATATTGATTTTTTTTAATAAAAAAATAAATTTTTTATAATTATAATACTAATTTTTAATGCACTATAGTATTTTAAATTTTTAAAAACAAATGTATTTTAAAACAGTTTGATTGTTTATACTTAAAAATATAATAAAAATAAAAATATTTATATAATAAATAAATATATTTAGATGATAGAAATAACACTACAATACACTAAATTAAGGTAATAAGTAAGTTTACAACTATTGTCATATTTATAATTAATTTTAGTATCTTTTAAATATGTCCTAAAAATCTAAGTCATAATAATTTTGTTGCAGTTAAAAACACTATCAAGTGTAAGATATCTTGATATACTTCAATATATAAAAAGAGTTATAAAAAGAAACTTGTAATGATAGTAATCTTTTTATATCTCATTTTAAAAAACCTTTTTATTCTCACTATATTATAAACTTAAGATTTAAAGAATTATTAGAAAAAATAAATATTAAAGAAAGAAGTTTATATAATCTTAAACATACTTTTGCAAGTCAAATGATTTCTAATATTAATAATGGCATTGATATTCTTTGGGTATCTAAAATGTTAGGACATAAAGACTTATCAGTTACATTACAATACAACGCAAAATATATAAAATAAGATGATGAAACAAGATTTAATAATATAGATAAAATTGGCACGATTTCGGGCATTATCTAGTTTTAATTAGTTTTCAGGTCCATAAAATAGGGGATACATAGTGAAAATAAGAGTCTATTACGAGGATACAGATATAGGTGGAGTAGTTTACTATGCAAACTATTTAAAATTTTGTGAAAGAGCTAGAAGTGATATTTTTTTTGATTTAGGATTATCTCCACATAAAGAAAATGAATTTTTTGTTGTAAAAAAAGTTGAAGCTGATTATATTAAATCTGCTAAATTTTCTGATTTACTAGACATTAATACAAAAGTAATATCTCAAAAGAGTGCTTCTTTATGTATTTATCATGAAATATTTAGAAAAGATGAATTACTTTTTACTGCTAAAATAAAGTTAGCTTATCTAAAAAATTTTAAACCATCAAAAATTCCTAATAACATTTTAGAAATTTTTAAATTTTATAAATAAAATTATATATTATTATATAACAAATTCTAAATACTTTTAACAAAGAAAAAAATTAATTAATATTTTATTACAATATAATAATATTATAATTTATTATAGATATAAAATAATGTAATTTTTTGTTATTCTTTTAATTTTCATTGAATTTTTTTTAAGATATTATGTCTTAGGTTAATTTAGGGGATAGCTAATGAGTAAATATGTAATTGCTTGTATTGAAAATGATGTTGAAATTCTTGATGAGTTATATAATAAAATATCTAGAATCGTAGCTTATGATTATATTGTTGAAAGTTATATAAATGCTGAACAAGCACTTATTGGATGTTATAATCATATTATAACTGGTAATGAAATATTAATAACTATAACTGGTAATAACAAGTCAAAAATGAATATAGAAAACTTTATAATTGAGCTTTATAAAAGTTCTCCCAATACTAAAAATATAATATTTAATGATATTGTATCTGTTGAATCTTTATCTAAAATAATAAATGAATCTGCAGTTTATTATATAATGCCAAGAAGATTAGATAAAGTTGATTTTGAATTAATTATATTAGAGGCTATAAAATTAAATTCATTAGAAAGAAGACTTAAAGATTACCAAAAAGTATTGGAAGGTGCAGTTGAAAAACGTACAAAAGAGTTAAATGAAATTAATATTAAACTTGAAATATTAGCTACAACTGATGCATTATCAGGTGTTAGAAATAGAAGAAGCTTTTACGAGTCTTGTTCACCTATGATTACGTACACTAGAAGAGAAAATAAAAGCCTTGCAGTTCTAATGATAGATATAGATAAATTTAAATTAATAAATGATATTCATGGTCATTCCATTGGTGATGAGATAATAAGAATAATGGCTAAAAGATCTGAAAAATCATTAAGAAAGTCAGATATATTTGGAAGACTTGGAGGAGAAGAATTTGCGGCAGTTTTACCTAATACCTCTAAAAGAGGAGCACTACAAGCAGCTGAAAACTTAAGAAAAGAAATAGAAGAAGCAGAATATAATTCTCCAAAAAATGAAAAAATTAAATTTACTATAAGTATTGGGGTAGCTCTTTTAAGATCAGATGACCCAGATTTAAAAAGTATCTTGCATAGAGCTGACTTAGCTTTATATGAAGCTAAAAAAAATGGAAGGAATAAAGTAATTCTAGCTAAATCTAACGACTAATTTAAATATTCAATAAACAACAAGTTCTAAAACGATAAAATATCTTTTTATATAATATAATTAAAAAGGAAAAAAAGTGTTAGAAATTTTTGTTATAGGGTATTGTTTGTACTTCCTATTTACTATATATACATCTTTTATGCAAATAGGTTTTGTTCAAAAAGCAAAAAATTTAAAACCTATTATTTTAGAAAAAGACAAATACAAAGAAGCTGCTAATTATGCAATTGAGAAAGAAAAGATTGCAATAATTTCTTCTTTTTATAGTTTTTTAATTTTTTTATTTTGGATTAATTTTGGTCTTTCTTATTTAGATTCATTAGTTCAAATTGATACAGTTTTATTAAAAGCAGTAGTTTTTGTTAATTTATTTATTATTATAAATTGGATACTAGGTCTACCATTTGAATTATATTCAACGTTTAAATTAGATAAAAAATATGGCTTTTCAAATATGACGATATCTTTATATGTAAAAGATACCATTAAAACTAGTTTTTTGTTTTTGTTTTTTGGTTCAATTGTAATTGCAGCTATATCTTGGATAATAAACGCTTTTGAATCGTGGTGGATTTGGGGATTCGTTTTTATTTTTGCCGTAATAATTTTAATAAATATGTTATATCCAGTTATTAGAGATAAAATGTACGATAAATTTGATTCTTTAAAAGATAAAGAACTAGAGGAAAAAATTGAAAATCTTTTAGATCAAGTTGGTTTTAAAAGTTCTGGTGTATTCTCAGTAGACGCTAGTAAAAGAGATAATAGATTAAATGCATATTTTGGAGGTTTAGGAAGTACTAAAAGAGTTGTTCTTTTTGATACTTTAATAGAAAAATTAACTCATAATGAACTTCTTGCAGTTCTAGGACATGAATTAGGTCATTTTAAAAATGGTGATATTATTAAGAATATTGGAATAATGGGTGTTGTAATGTTTGTATTTTTTGCAATTTTTGGAAATTTAAGTGATGAAATATTTTTAGGTTTAAGTTTAAATAATGAAGCATATGCAATTATAACTTTTTTCTTAATATTTTCTCCAATATTATCATTTTTCTTAATGCCTCTAATTTCATTTATCTCAAGACATAATGAATATGCAGCAGATGAATTTGGCTCAAATTTACAAAGTAAAAAAGATTTAATTAATGCTTTACTTAAACTAGCTAATGAAAATAAATCATTTCCACTTTCTCATCCTATATATATCTTTTTTTATTACTCTCATCCACCTTTAGTTGAGAGATTTAAAGAGTTAGGATATGATGTTAATACAAGTTCTGATGATGCATTAAAAGATAGTATTTATAATAATGCAAATATTTGATAATACAATTATAATTTCTATTGTAAGTATTGCAATAGGATTAATTGTAGGTAGTCTAAGTATATGGGTAATATATAAACAAAAAGTTGACTTCTTAAAACAAAAACTTTTACTTACTAAAACAACTTATGATAGTCTGGTTAATAATAAAAATCAGACTATTATGAAACTAGAAGAAAATGTAACTTTATTAAATAAAAACTATAATGAAAAAATTGACCTTCTAGAAATTAATTTTAAAGAAAATATAAAATTTGAAAAGAATACCTCGCAATTAAAGATAGAAGCTTTAAGTAACTCATTTGAAGATAAAAAAAATCAACTTAAAAATGAATTTTATATAAAAGAAGATAATTTAAAAGAAAAAATTCAATTATTAGAAAACTCAAAAAACAGTTTAAAAAGTGAGTTTGAAAATATTTCAAATAAAATTTTTGAAGAAAATAATAAAAAGTCAACAATAAACTTAAGCCAAATGTTAATTCCTTTCAAAGAACAACTTAGTAGTTTTGGAAAAAGAGTAGATGATATATATAATGAAGAAACAAAACAAAGAGTTTCATTATTAACTGAAATTAAAAACTTAAAAGATTTAAATAATCAAATATCAGAAGATACACTAAATTTAACAAAAGCTTTAAAAGGAGAAAATAAAACCCAAGGTGATTGGGGTGAACTTATTTTGTCTAATATATTAGAACAAACAGGACTAAGAGAAGGTATAGAGTATACTACTCAAGGCTCTTATAGTGATAAAGATGGAAAAAGATTAAGACCAGATGTAATTGTACATCTTCCACAAAATAAAGATATTGTAATTGATTCAAAAGTATCACTAACTTCATATTTAAAATATACTGAAGCCACAAATAACGAGACAAAAGAACTTGCTATAAAAGATCTTGTTAAGTCTATATATTCTCATATAAAAGGTCTTAGTATAAAAAGTTATGAAGATATTGATGACGTAAATACTTTGGATTTTGTATTAATGTTTATACCTATTGAAGGGGCTTTTATTTTAGCAGCCTCAAATGATAATAATCTATTTAAAACTGCCTTTGAGAATAATATAATGTTAGTGTCTCCATCAACTCTTTTTGCAACGTTAAGAACTGTAGAAAATATATGGAGATATGAACATCAAAATGAAAATGCATTAGTAATATCCAAAAAAGCATCTGATTTATATGATAAGTTTGCAAACTTTGTTAGTGATATTGAGGCAATAGGGCAAAATATAAATAGAACACAAAAAGCTTACGATGACGCTATGAATAAGTTGACTTTAGGAAAAGGGAATTTATTAAGAAGAAGTGAAGAGTTTATAGAATTAGGTGTAAAAACTAAAAAGAAAATAGATTCACAAAAAATTTTAGACAAATAAATAATCACTACAACTAGTGCACATAAACTTATTATCTTTGTGCACTATAATTTATTTTAACTCATTTAATAATAGGATATCTACTAAATCTCCTGATTTAATATCACCACTATTGTCTTTTTGAATTAATAAAGCAGGACTTTCAAGCATATTTGTTAATATTGCACTAGTCCCTGTTTTTTTACCATCAAAATCAATTTTATATTCATTTTCTTCATACTTTACATTACAAGCAGTAAATATAGTTTTTTTCATTTTTAAATTAAAATCTTGATTAATTCTAGCCTTAACAATTGGTAGTTTTTTATTTGCACCTTCATACTTATAAATCATAGGTAAAAGATATAATATAGCGCAAACAGTTGAAGAATATGCAAATCCTGGTAAGGCAATAATAAGTTTGTTATTAACTGTAGCTACTAAAATATGCATACCAGGTTTAATTGTAACTCCATGGAATAAAACTTTTGCATTTAATTTTTCTTTAATAACATCTTGAACAAAGTCGTAATCACCAACAGATACACCTCCTGTTGTAACAACAATATCAGATTTATCTAAAGCAGTTTCTAAAAGATTTGTAATTGAAGCAATATCATCTTTAACAATACCCATTTGTAAAGTATTTGCTCCAGCTTTTTTTGCTAAAGCTTCAATGGTAAGATGATTTGAACTTCTTATTTGGGCATCATTAGTTTGCACCTCACCTAAATCAAGGATTTCACTTCCCGTACTTGCTATTGAAACAGTAGGCATACAAAAAACTGGTATTTGAGTAATATTTAAAGAAGCAAGTACACCAATTTCTGCAAAGCCAATTATTGTACCTTTTTTAATAAGTATTTCATTTTTTTTATAATTTTCACCAACTGATCTTGTTGCAAAAGCAAATGGGACTTTTTTAACTATAATTATATCTTCATCTTTTACTTCTACATTTTCAATGGGTATTAATGTGTCACTACCTTCAGGCATCAAAGAACCAGTAAATGTTTTAATACATACATTAGACTCTACTTTTGATTTGACAATTGAACCAGCAGGATTTTGATCAATAATTTTTATATTTTTATTATCTTGGTCTTCAAACTTTATAGCATAACCATCCATACCAGAAGTTATAAACTCAGGACTATTATGATCTGCAATAATATCAATAGCTAAAACTCTGCCTATTGAATTCATTAAAAAAAGTTTTTCTTTTGTATTTGCTTTAAAATTAATATTATTTAATATCTCTAAAGATTCATCATAACTTATAAAATTTCTCATAATATACTCCAATTAATATTGGCAGAATATTACCACAGTCATCAAAAAAAGTAACTTTAAATAAACAAAATAATATCAAATATTTAACATTAAATCACAACACAAATAATTTGTAACAATTAAAGTAACAAGAATACTTGTTAATCTGATAAATTTCATATCGCTAATATGCGATATCTCATTTTTTAACCTTTTCGTTAATTCTATATTTTTCATTATCTACCTTTTATATATTTAAAAAGTTAAACCTTAAATAATATTGTATTGTATCTTATTTAATATTAATTATCAATATTAAACAAGATACAATACAATATTAACTTAAAAAAGTTACATAATTTAAATAAATAAATATTATAAACATTATTTATTCTATAATGATTAAAAAAAGTTTTATTAAAGGTCAAAAATGCTTAAAAATATTAATATAAAAATCAATGGTTTGACAGAACAAACATCATTAAAAGTTAGAGACTCATTAGTTGAAATAATAAATCAATTATCTTTTTTAGATCTTAGAAGATTTTTTAACATAATAATAACTTCGAATTTTGAAAGAGATATTGAATCATTAAGCTCATCAAAAAAATCATTATTTAAAAATAGATATAGAACTACAAGCAATAATACATATGCTATGGTCATAACTGTCCCTAAAGACGACGATTTTGAGTTGATATTAGTAATAAAATCTGAATTTGTAAAAAGTATTTTAAAAAATCATAAAACTCAATCATATAAAAATTCATTTCATATATTACATCATGAACTAGCACATATTCATGATAATAATAATAAAATTGATTCTTTTAAAGAATTAATGAAAAAGAAAAGCTATCAAGGTATTGATTCTATTACATATCCTATATCAGAAATATGTTGGAGTGAATATATTGCTAATTATTTATCTTCTTCTAGTGCAAAAGATACAAATTATCCTAAATCAATGGCTAAGGCTTTATTAATACAAATAAAAGATACACAATTCGATGTTAAAACACAACTTATGGCATTCAAAATTAATAAAAATAGACAAGATTTAATTGATAACTCAATAGAAAAAATAAAATCTTTACTTAAAAGTGCGTCATATCTTTTAGGTTATTTACATGGTTTAAATATTACACTTGAAGAACTAGATGAAAAAATAAACTTTCAACTTGAAGTTTCTTATTTTTTTGATATATATAAAGCTATAGAATATGAATTTTATTCATTAGGCAATGTTTACCCAAATGCTTTTATAAACTTAAATATTTATAGAAACTTATCATTTTATATTGAAGGTTTTTTAAACCAAATGGGTATAGTTTTTTATAATGATAATAAAAACAATGAATTATCATTAAGAATTATTAATTAAAAGTATAAGTACTAATGTGCCATAAATATTGGTAAGGTACTATTTTGTAATATATATTTAGTAGTTCCTCCAAACATTAATTCTATTAATCCTCTATGACCAAATGCTCCCGCAATAATTAAATCAAATTTACCTTCTTGAGCAAATTTCAATAAAGCTTCACCAGGTATCTTTGTAGTTTCAATTAAATCAAATTCTGTATCAATATTATGTACTTTTAAATAAGATTGTAATTTCTCTATATCTTTAGTATTTTTTATATACTCTTTAGAACTAATAATATTAACTTTTTTAGCTTTTTTCATAATAGGTATTGCTTCTGATACAGCTCTTGCTGCTTCTGGAGTATTATTCCATCCTATTAATATCTTTTCAGTTTTAAATTCATCCATTTCTCTAGGGAACATTAAAGCTGGTTTACCACTTTTTGTAATAGTAGTTTTAAAAGTTGCAGTAATTCTTCCATTATGAGGAGATGAAATAATTACTAAATCGCAATATTTAGATTCTTATTCAATTAATTTACTTCTGTACCCTTCACCTGTAATAATTTCAGCAGTTGCTGTATCTTCCTGAGCTTTAGATTAAGAAGTAATACCAACTTTAATAATTTCCTCAATAAATATAGTTTCATGTATAACCATATCTTCTTCTAACCTATCTTTTGTCATAGCATTTAACTCTTTTAAAACAGTTTCTTGCAAAGAATCATCAAATTTCATAATTTGACTTGGTTTTGCAAGTAATTTTAATATTTCTAAATGTGAATTAAAATGTTTAGCAATCAAAAGTGCTCCGTGGATAAGACCTCTTAATTATTCCCCTCCACCAATTGGAAATTTTTTTTTAATATTCCATATATACTCTCCTTTAATATAATTAAAAAATATAATATTTTATAATTAAATTAAATTAATTAAATAAGGAAATTTATGAATATAATAGACTTTAAAAATGTAAATATTGGTTATGATTATAGATATTTAGTTTTAAAAAATATAAATTTAACTATAAAAGAAGGAGAACACTGGGCAATACTTGGAGCAAATGGATCAGGTAAATCTACACTCTTAAAACTTATTTGTAATGATTTATATCCTAACACTCATTATAAATTTAAGAAAAAGATTTTTGATCAAGAAGTTTGGGATATTTTTGATTTAAAGAAAAAACTTGGAATTGTTACAAATGAAATCCAACAAGAATTTATATATAAATCTAGTTTTACTTCTGGATTTAATATTGTAAGATCAGGATTTTTTTCTAGTTTAGGTAAAATGCAACATCAGATATATTCAACTGAACACAACAAGAAAACTTATGAAATTTTAGAATTTTTGGACATATTAGATTTAAAAGAAAAAAAAGCTTCACAAATGTCAACAGGTGAATTAAGAAAATGTCTAATTGCTAGAGCTTTGATACATGAACCTAAAGCTCTATTATTAGATGAACCAACAACTGGGCTTGATATTAAAGCTAAAATTAATTTTTTAAATTTAATAAAGAAACTAACATCAAAACTAAGCATTATAATAATAACTCACCAATTAGATGAAGTAATAAATGAGATTAGTAATGTTGCTTTAATAGCTAACAATTCAATATATAAACAAGGTAAAAAAGAAGAAATAATTACTAGTCAAAATATTTCTAAGGTATTTAATTTAAATATTGAAATAGAAAAAAATAATTATAATTATAAGTTTAATATTAAATGATATTTATATCTATAAATTATAAATGTCTAGTTTTATGATAAGTTTTAAAAATATAAAAAATAAATATTTACGTAGCAATAACATAGTATTTTGTAATTTTATTGAAAACTTTTAATAATTAAACATAAAATAGAGTTGATTTTATTTTTTTTTAAGTTTTTATATGAAAGAATTTAATACTTCTTTAAAGAATATTACCTTTAAAGAATATTGTAAAATTTATATTTTATGGTAAAAAGTAATAGATAAACTTAGAATAGTTTTTAATAACTATTTAAAGTAATGGAAAAATTCGATTTTTCTCTTTTGACTTTTTAAGTATTTTAAAATTTAATTAAAAAATTAATAAAACAAAATAATATTTTGTTTAGGCTATTAGATTAAATGGAAAGTGTGAAATCCTTTAGGATTAAATCATGAATACTATATTGAGCTATAGGGACGATAAGTCGAATAAAAATTAGATAGATATTATATATATAATATATCTATTAATTCTTTTTAAATTTATGTATTTAAGTAACTTCTTGATTTCCTATTAATTTTAATCTTAACATAGCATCTAAAATTTATTTATTTAATATTTTAAAATTTTAACAAAAAAATTTTAAGGAAAATGGAATGATTGTTTTAGAAATTGAAGACATCAAAAAATTAGTTGGGAAAATAGGTTTTAAAGATTTTATCTTTAAATTAATTAACACATTGGAAGAAGATTATTCAAAATGGGAAACTTTTGATAAAACTCCAAGAGTTGCTAATCATGTTAATGACGGCGTTATTGAATTAATGCCAATATCAAATGACGAATTATACTCTTTTAAGTATGTAAATGGACATCCTAAAAATCCTATGCAAAATAAATTTACTGTTATGGCTACAGGACAATTGTCTGTAACGAAAACAGGTGAACCTTTGATGTTTACTGAAATGACAATATTAACTGCAATACGAACAGCAGCAAACTCTGCTTTAGCTGCTAAATATCTTGCAAAAAAAGATTCAAAAATATTAACTTTAATAGGTACTGGAGCACAAAGTGAATTTCAATATTTAGCATATTCTTATCTATTTGATTTAGAAGAAATTAGATATTACGATACAGATCCAAAAGCTATGGACAAATTTGAAAAAAACATGAAAGAATTTGATATTAAATTAACAAGGTGTACAAATTCAAAAGAAGCAGTAAAAAGCTCCGATATTATCATAGTTTGTACAGCAGATAAAAGAAATCAAACTGTTATAACGAAAGATATGATTGAAAAAGATGTATTTATTAGTGGATTAGGTGGAGATTGTCCTGGAAAGACTGAGATACAAAAAGAACTTGTAGAAAAATCAACTGTTGTAGTAGAATTTTTAGAACAGGCTAAAATTGAAGGTGAAATTCAACAATTATCAAAAGACTTTGTCTGTACTGAATTACAAGAGTTAATAAAAAAAGATGTAGTTTTAAATGTTGATAGTCATGGTACAATATTATTTGATTCAGTTGGTTTTGCATTAGAAGATTATTCGGTATTAAGACTTGTTTATGATTTAGCAAAAGCTAATAATATTGGTAAACAAATGAATCTTATTCCTGAAATCGATGATGTAAAAGATTTATACTCTTTAATTTAGGATATAACATGTTTGACACATCTAAAATAAAACTTATTGAAGTTTATTCTGATATTGCTGCTAGTAAAAAAGGTGCAGCTCTTGGAATAAAGGCTCTAAAAGAATCAAGTGAAAATTTATCATCAACATATTTTAAAAAGTTTTTATCAGAAGCTATTTTTAATGAAAATGATCCTTATTCTGAGAAAACTAATTTTAAGAATGCAAAATATATTGATAAAACATATTCAGTTATTAAAAAACTTGCAAATAAAGTTAAAGACTTAAGACATGACAATATTTTTCCTATAATCTTAGCAGGTGATCATTCTTCTTGTGCAGGTACTATACATGGTTTAAAAATGGCTCATAAGGAAGATGAAATAGGAGTTGTTTATATTGATGCTCATGCAGATATTCATACTCCATATACAAGTGAATCAGGAAATATTCATGGTATGCCTTTAGCTATGGCTTGCGGAATTGATAATAAAAAATCTAGTATTAATAATCCATCTAAAGAAGAGTTAGAGTATTGGGATAAATTAAAATTTATGGTATCAAAAGAAGGAAGTATAAAACCAGAAAATATAGTTTATTGTGCTTTAAGAGATTTTGAAAAAGCAGAAGAAAATATTATTAAGAAAAATGGTATTAATGTATTTACAGTTGAAGATATAAATTATAACGGTATAAAAAATACATTAGAAAACATTTTTGATAAATTATCTAATTGTAAACATATATATGTATCATTTGATGTAGATAGCATTGATCCCTTATATGTTCCAGGTACAGGAGTTCCCGTACCAAATGGATTAACTTATAATCAAGCTTTACAGCTTAACTTAGGACTTATTAAAAATGAAAAAGTTTGTTGTTGGGAAATTGCTGAAATAAATCCATTATACAATGAATCCAAAAACGATACAGAAAAAATATTTTTAATGTTAGAAGAAGTAACAAGAACACTAATTAAGCATTATTAATAATTTCACATTTAATATATAATTTATAAAAAATCATAATAGAAGAAAATAAATGGATAAAATTCATTAATTTTTTGAAAAAATTTAATATAAAGGATAATACTTATTATACATAAACAGTTGATAAAAAATAAGTAGTAAAGAGGAAAATAACCTGGCCGTTAATTTTCCTCTACCACACAATTTCTAAGTGCGTGGGGTAGGCTACTTAATATTTATTTAAAAACTAATTAAATTGAAGGATAACAGATGATGAATGAACAAGGACTTGCAAATTCTGCTACAAAATTGGCAAAAGACTTGGAAAATGAAAAAAAACTTATAAACTCAGCTATAAACTTAGCCCAAAAGTGGCAAAATAGGGCAACTGAACTCGTAAGTGATTTTGATAGAGAATTTTATATTAAGATGAACAAAATGTTAGATCATCCAAAAGATAAAGCACTTTTAATAGAACTAATGGATCAATGTTTTAGAGCAGAGTCAAATGATAGAATTGCAAATCAAATTATATTTTTATTAGAAAAGCATGGTATGGCTAACTTTTTTACAACAAAAGATAAAACACTATTATGGCTATTCCAAAATTTAGGTAAATATTTGCCTAATTTAAGTGTTCCTATGTTTGTTGATCAAATTAGAGAGGATACTAGAACTGTAGTAATTAAAGGTGAAGATGAACCTTTTAATAAACATTTAGTAATGAGAAAAAATGAGGGAACAAGAGTTAACGTTAACCTTATTGGAGAAGTAGTTCTAGGAGAAGAAGAAGCTGAAGAAAGAGTACAAAAATACTTAAAAGCTATAAGTAATCCAAATATTGACTATATATCAATTAAAATATCAACTATTTATTCACAAATAAACCCTTTAGATTTCGAACACACTGTTGAAGTACTTGTAAAAAAATTAACTATAATTTATGAACAAGCAAAAAAATATGAGTACACAGCCCCAGATGGAACAAAATCAAATAAATTTATAAACTTAGATATGGAAGAGTATAGAGATTTAGCTATTACTGTTGAAGTATTCAAAAGAACATTAGAACAAGCACAATTTAAAGATTTTTATGCAGGTATTGTATTGCAAGCATATTTGCCTGATTCATTTAATTGGCAAGTAGATTTAACTAACTGGGCTAGAAATAGAGTTAAAAATGGTGGAGCTGCTATTAAAGTTAGACTTGTAAAAGGTGCTAACATGGAAATGGAAGAGACTGAAGCATCTCAAAAGCATTGGGAAATGGTGACTTATACTGAAAAGTTAGATACAGATTCAAACTATAAAAGAATGGCAAGGTATGCATTACAAGCTGAAAATGCACCTTATTTACATTTAGGTACTGCTTCTCATAATTTATTTGAATTAGCTTATGCGACACAACTTGCAAATGATAACAATGTTTCAAAATACCATACCTTGGAGATGCTTGAAGGTATGAGTGATGCAGCTAGATTAGCAATTAAAGAGATTTCTAAAGAAGTAATTTTATATGCTCCAACAGCTGCAAAAGAGCAATTTACGAATGCAATTGCATACTTAGTTAGAAGACTTGATGAAAATACTGGTCCTAATAACTTTATTAGATACTCATTTGGATTAACTGTTGGTTCAAAAGATTGGAATATGCAAAAAGAACTATTTATTAAATCTTTTGAAGCTGAAAAAACTTCTTTTGTTGGTGCAAAAAGAAAACAAAATAGATTAGACGAAAAATGGGAAGATTTCTCAAACTCTGCTTATGATAATGGACAATACCATTCAGAAGCTGATACTGACTTTATTTTACCAAAAAACCACGAGTGGGCTAGAAATATTGTAAAAAAATGGAAGTTTAATGCTAATACAGAACATACAATTGTTCCTGTTGTTGTTGGTGGAGAAGATTTAATTGGCGATAGAAAAGTATTTGAAGCTATTGATAAATCACAAATAAAAGAAAAAGTTCTTGCTGGTAAATTCTCTATGGCAACTGCTGAAGACATCAAAAAATCTATTGAAGTTGCATCACAAGATATTGATTGTTGGAGAAATAAAACTCATAAACAAAGACATGAAATTTTAAAACAAGTTGCGATTAAAGTACGTGAGCGAAGAAATGATTTAATTGGTATTGCTGCAGCTGAAGTTGGAAAAGTATTTACTGAAACTGATGTCGAAGTTTCTGAGTCAGTTGATTTCTTAGAATTCTACCCATATTCTATTCAATATTTTGAAAAATATGGAAATATAGAATTTACTGGAAAAGGTGTTGGTGTAGTTGTGCCTCCATGGAATTTTCCTGTAGCTATTCCTTTAGGTGGCATAGCAGCTACATTAGCAGCTGGAAATACTGTTATTATAAAACCTGCGTCAGTTGCAGCCCTTACTGCTTACGAAATGTGTAAGTGTTTCTGGGATGCAGGAGTTTCTAAAAATACACTTCAGTTCTTACCTTGCCCAGGTGTATTAGCTGGGGAACACTTAATCTCAAATAAAAAAGTAGATTTCGTAATTTTAACTGGTGGAGAAGATACAGCATATAAAATGTTAGAAACAAGACCAGACTTATTCTTAACTGCTGAAACTGGTGGAAAAGATGCAACGATTGTTACTAATATGGCGGATAGAGAACAAGCAGTTAAAAATATTTGTCAAAGTGCATTTGCTAACTCAGGACAAAAATGTTCTGCAACATCATTATTAGTTCTTGAAGAAGAAGTTTATAATGATAAAGAGTTTAAAAAAGCTTTAATTGATAGTGCATCATCTATGAGTGTTGGTACAGTTTGGGACTTTAAAAACAGAATTGGTACTTTAGCAAATCCTGTTTCTGGAAATCTTAAAAAAGCAATAAATGAATTAGAAGCTGGAGAAGAGTGGGCAATAGCGCCATCTTATGCAGAAGATAATGAATATATGTTAAAACCTGCAATCAAGTGGGGTGTTAGTGAAGGTAACTTTATTCATATGAATGAGTTATTTGGACCTGTTTTAGCAGTTGTAAAAGCAAATGACTTAAAACATGCAGTAAAAATTGTAAATGATACTGGTTACGGATTAACTTCAGGTGTTGAGTCTTTAGATGAAAGAGAAGTTATGTACTGGAAAGAGAATATTAAAGCTGGTAACCTTTATGTAAATAGAGGAACAACGGGAGCAATTGTTCTTAGGCAACCATTTGGTGGTATGGGTAAATCTGCAATTGGTGCAGGTAGAAAAGTTGGTATATTCAACTACATTACTCAGTTTGTTGATATTAAAGAGAATAGTACTCCAACTACAGCAAAAAAATATGATACAGAATTAACTCAGTTTATTTCTTCTTGTAAATTTAATTCTCATAATAAAGAAGACTTTGAAAAGTTAGATCTTGCTTTACAATCTTATTATGAAAATTATGAGAATGAATTCTCACAAGAAAAAGATTATGCAGTTGTTCGTGGTGAAGACAATATGTTTAAATACCACGCTTTAAAAAATGTATTAATTAGAGTTTCATCTGATGATACAATTTTTGAAACTGTTTCAAGAATCTTGGCAGCAAGAGTTGCAGGTGTTCACTTTAAAGTTACAATTCTAAATAATGATCTTGTAAAAACATTTTTAGAAGATTCTAAAGTATTATTTACAAGTAGAGATTCTGTAATTGAACAAAATGACGAACAATTTATTCAATCAATTGAACAATATGATAGAGTAATTTATTCTGATATAAATAAAGTTCCTGTAAAAGTATTTAAAAAAGCTGCTGAATCTTCTAAATTCATTATTAGACAAAAACCAATGATGGAAGGAAGATTAGAGTTATTAAACTATTTTATTGAGCAATCAATTTCTCATTCTTATCACAGATATGGAAATATTGGTGCTAGAGGTAATAAATAAGAAAGGATTATCCTTTCTTATTTAAAATAGTATAGAAATTTTATAATTAAATATATTTAATATCTACCATTATACTTCATTATTAATATTTGCTCATATAACATATTACCAAAACCTTCAGGTAAATCTTTATGCTCTTTCTCAACAATATCAATAATATTTCTTATTTGATCTTCTGTCATATTTTGAACAATTGGAATAATTGTTCTTGCTACTGTATGTTTAAATTCTAATACTTCTTCTTGAGTCATTGATAAAATCTTTTTTGTAATAATTTAGTATGAAATTATAATATAATTAACTAAAAAAGGAGTTAATTATATTTTATATATCCACCACTTGCTTGTAATATTTTTGTATCATATGAATTTATCCAAGCAACTAATGCATATTTCCTTTTTTTATCTTTATTCATAATATAATTCATATTGTAAATTAATCTATTATTCTTAATTTCAGCAAATTTTTGTATATGATCAAGTACTACAAAATCATGTTCTAAAACTCTACGTTTATTTTCTCCACTTTTTATATTTATTTTATAATCAAATCCTAATAATGCTATATTTAGATAAACTTTTTTGTTTTTTATATTTTTATTAAAATAATCTACTTTTAAATTACTATTATTTATTGTAAAAACTAAGTTTCCTCCATATTCTTTTGTAAATTTTGGTATATCTTGATTTGTAAACCACTTTCTATACTCTTTTGCATCTACAACAAATTGAGGAGTATATATTGATTTGTTTTTCCATATTTTAATAGCATAATATCTTTGTCTTGTATCATACATAATGTCCGCAAAACTATCCTTCCAACCAAGAAAATCCCAATACGTAACATGAAAAGACATAGGGATAAACTCTTTGAATACATTATTATTATATTTTAAATTTGAGATCCATTTTTCAGCAACAGGACAAGAGCTACAACCTTCAGATGTGTATAATTCAATTACATTTATTTTATTTTCACCTGAGTTAAACTTAAACTCTTTTGAGAAACTAATATTTACTACTAAAAACAAAATTAAAGTAGTTTTTAGAAAAATGTTATTCATTATTAATCCTTTTTTTAAATTATATATAAAATATGTGTAGTCTTTATATAGACTATTTTAAATTTTTTTGATATAATCGCGAAAAAAACATAGGATAAATAATTTTGATAGAATTAAGTAAAAAAATATCTAAATTAGTTGGTAAAACCAATGCAGAATATGGTCTAATAAAAGAGGGTGATAAAGTTTTAGTTGGCTTTTCTGGGGGAAAGGATTCTACAACTTTAATACATGCACTTAAAAGACTAAAAAGTGTAACTCCTTTTGATTTTGAATTTAAAGCAGTAACTATTACATACGGAATGGGTGAACAAGTTCAATTCTTAGCAGATCATTGTAAAGAGCATGGGATTGATCACGAAATTGTAGATACAGAAATTTTCGAATTAGCTGGAGAAAAGATTAGAAAGAATTCATCTTTTTGTTCATTTTTTTCAAGAATGAGAAGAGGATATATCTATTCAGCAGCTTTAGAACAAGGCTATAATAAAGTAGCTCTTGGACATCATTTAGATGATGCTATGGAATCATTTTTTATGAACTTTTTATATAGTGGAGCCTTAAGATCAATGCCTCCTATTTATAAAGCTGAAAATGGCTTAGAAGTAATCAGACCACTAATTTTTTGTAGAGAGAGACAATTAAGAGCTTTTGCTGATACAAATGAATTAAATGTAATTGGTGATGAAGCCTGTCCAGGTCTTAGATTTGATGTTAAAATGCCTCATGCAAGAGCAAAAACTAAAGAATTATTAGCAAACCTTGAAGAAGATAATCCACAAATGTTTGTATCTATGAAAGCAGCATTTAATAATATACAAACTTCTACATTCTTTCAAAAAGAATTATTAGAAAAAGAATACTAATGAAGATTTTGGTTTCATCTTGTTTATTAGGTGAAAATGTAAGATATGATGGAGAAAATTCATCAATTGCATTAGGAAGTTCTTTTACTTTTAAACAAAAAGAACTTTTTATGGATATTTTATGTAGTAATGAAATTTACTCTTTTTGTCCTGAAGTATTTTCAGGATTAGAGACACCAAGAGAAGCAGCTGAAATAGTTAATTCAAATAAACCATTTATTGTTCAAACAAAAGAAAAAGTCAATCTAACTATTAATTTTTTAATAGGAGCAAAAGGAGCACTTGATCTTTGTAAAGAAGAGGGCATTAAAGTAGCTTTACTAAAATCTAAATCTCCTTCATGTGGAAATGAAAAGATTTACGATGGAACATTCTCTAAAAATTTAATAGATGGACAAGGTTTAACAGCAAAACTTCTAAGTGAAAATGAAATTAAAATATTTAATGAAGAACAGTTAAAAGAGTTATTTATACATATAAATTAAAATAATTCAATATAAAAGAGAAATATGATTAATAAAATAAAAAGTATTCTAATAAAAAGCATAAAATATTTCATATTATTTGCAATAGTTATTAATATAATAAGTTACTATAAATCATTAGACTTAAATAAAAACAAATTAGATATAAATAAATTTAAACTTATTAATGATCTTGTCTATGAAGTACCAAAGAATAAACCACTATTAATTCATTTTTGGGCTACATGGTGCCCTACATGTAAATTTGAATCGAAAAATATAGAAAAAATATCAAAAGATTATGAAGTAATTACTATTGCAGTACAATCAGGTTCAAAAGAAGATATACTTAAATACTTACAAAAACATGACTTAACATTTAAGGTTGTAAATGATAAGGATTCATTTTACTCAAATAAATTTAACATTAAAGCATTTCCAACAACACTTATATATAATAGAAATAGAGATTTGAAATTTAGTGAAGTTGGTTATACTACAACAGTTGGACTTTATTCAAGAATGAAATTAAGTGAAAAATAATTCAAAATAAATTTATTTTATTATCACTAAATATATAAAATCAAAATTTTAATAATAAATAATATTTCAAGAAATAAAAAAATTATCTTATCTATATAATTTAATAAATAATTTTAATAATCTTTATCCTAAATTAAATATATAATTATAAAGAAGGATATAAAATGAAAATTTTTCTTTTTTTATTAATTATTATAAATATAAGTTATTCATTTGATAAATTATCACTAGGTCTAGGAAAAAGCCTTAAAAATAGCACATTTAATCTATCATTACAAAAAGATTTAGAATTTGAAATTATTGATAATACAAACAATATTATTGAAGTTTCTATTGATAGCATACATGATTCCAAGTCAAAATTAAAAATAATTAGCACTCAATATATTATTGATTTTCAAATTAATAATAAATTATTTTTTGACATAGGAGGAGGAATAGCTCATTTTTATGATTTAAATTTTAATAATAGAAAATTTGGAATAAATTTTCAGTTTAAAGGGAGTTTAGGTTTTTTATACAAATATAATGAAACTATAAGTACTTCATTTAAATATATTCACTATTCAAATGCATATTTAAACAAAAATAATTATGGATTAGATATTTTAATGTTAAGTCTAGTTTATAAATTTTAGTTATTTAAAAATATTTATAAAACTTCATTAACTAAAGTAGATAGTCTTATATGATCTAAAGCGCCACTAATTCTTTTAACTTCTTTAGCATTCTTATAAACAACTAATGTAGGTATTGACCTTATATTATATTTGGTACCTAAGTTTTGTTCTTCTTGAGTGTTTACTTTTACAAATAGAGCTTTTAAAGAATAATTTAAAGCCACTTCATTGAAAATTGGTCCCATTATTTTACATGGACCGCACCAAGGTGCCCAAAAATCAACTATTACTGGAATATCGGAGTTAACTATTACATGATCAAAATTTGATTCATTTAATTCAATTGGACTTGTACTTAATAAGGAATCTTTACAAGATCCACAATTAGCTTTATTATAACTATCTTTTTTAGGTATTGAATTAACCTTTTGACAGTGTGGACATACTACATTTATCTTTAACATCTATTTTAAGCCTTCAAATTTAATAAAACATCTGCAACGGCATTTTGAGTTTTAATACCTTCTGCATTTGCTTCATAAGATATAACTTCAGGTATTTGAGCTGCAATAGTATCAATTAAATCTTGTGTTACTTCCTGATGTTCTGGGTCAGAAATTTCATTTGAGATATTAGCTAAGTTAGTAGCTACTTCATTCATCTGTACAGCTGAAGAAGTCATAGCATTAATATTGTTATCAATTCTCATTATTTACTCCTAAGCTTTCTTCTTTACTTTGTATTAGTAGTTTGTTTAAATTTGCAGTTCTTGCTATTTGAGCATCAGCACTACTTAACTCATCAACTGAACTTGAAGCATCTTTTAGTTTTTCTAGTTTTACATTTGCACTTGCTCGATCTTCTGGAATAGAGGTTTCAAATCTTACAGAACCTCCCGAAGTATATAAGTTACCATCAGGACCAACATGGTAATTATAATTAATAGGTGCAGTTGTTACAGCTCCTGAAGCATGAGTTTGTTCATGTAGTTTTGTTTTAGCATCAAGATCTTTAAACTTATCTAGAACTCTTTGATAGTCATTTTCATCATATTTATTATTACTTAAATTTATTTTATCATATGACTCTTGAGTAGATTTTTCGAAATCTTTTTTATCTAAATTAGCTAACTCTGTTCTCTTTTGAGCTAATTCTTGATAAATTAATGATGATGATTGAGAAAAATTATTAATTTCCATAATAATCCTAAAATATTTATTTAATAAATATTATATCAAAGAGGTGAAAAAAAGTAAATAAAGAGGTGTATTTAATTATACACCCCCTTAAAATTTAGTAGTTTATTGCAACTTTATATTTTGGATCATCTTCTTCATATGTACAAAATGGTCCTGCATTTTTAAGAATTTTTTTACAATCTGGGCTTAAATGTCTGATTGACAGTTTTTTATCAGCTTCTTGATATTTTTTTGTAATAGCATCAATTGCTTCAACACCAGAAATATCCATTACTCTAGCATCTTTAAAATCTAAAACAATATTATATGGGTCATTAGTTATATCAAATTCTTCGTTAAATGATGTAACACTACCAAAGAAAAGTGGACCATCGAAGTCATATACTTTTGTTCCATCATCTTCTAAATGTGTTTTAGCAGTTACTTTTGCATGATTCCAAGCAAATACTAATGCAGATATTATAACACCTGATATTACAGCAATAGCAAGATCAGCAACAATAGTAATACCTGTTACAGTTACGAGTACAAAGGCATCACTTTTTGGCATTTTCGTAATTCTACCAAATGAACTCCATTCAAAAGTTCCAATAGAAACCATAAACATAATACCAACTAAGATAGCAACAGGAATTATATTTAAAAGGTCTGTTAATGTAGCAACAAGTAAAATTAGTCCAATTGAAGCAACAACACCTGATAATCTTCCTAATCCACCAGATGTGTAGTTAATAATTGATTGACCAATCATTGCACAACCTGGCATTGCGCCAAATAAACCACAAGTAATATTTCCAGTACCTTGAGCAATACACTCTTGATTTGCACTTCCTCTTGTTCCACTAATTTCATCTAAAACAGAAAGAGTAAGTAAAGATTCAATTACACCAACAAGCGCAACAATAATTGCATAAGGAAGTACTAATTTTAAAGCTTCGAAATCTAATATAACATCTGGAATATGAAAAGTTGGCAATAAGCCTTTGAATTCAGTTAAGTTAGCTAAATCTCCTACAAGTTTAGTATCAGCACCAGTTAAATAAACTCCAAGTGTAAATACTATAATAGCAACAAGTCCAGATGGAATAGCACTAGTAATTTTTGGTAAAAAATACATAGTAGCCATAGTTCCTAAGATAATAGCATACATAATAAAACTAGCACCCTCTAAAAATTTAAATTGACTTGTAGCAATAACTACTGCAAGACCATTAACAAAGCCATGAAGCGCAGGTTGTGGAACTAAACGAATGAATTTACCCATTCTTAACGCACCAATAGTTATTTGAATAATACCTGCAACAACAGCTGTTAGAGTGATATATTGTACTATCCCAAATGATAAATCTGTACCACTTAATCCTTGCGCTTCTAAAATTGTTTTTGCACTTATACTTACACCAACTAGTACAATAGCAACTGCTCCAGTAGCTCCTGAAATCATACCAGGTTTCCCACCCATAATAGCAGTAATCAATCCTAGAATAAACGCAGCATATAATCCAACAATAGGACTTACTTGAGCAATAAATGAAAATGCAATAGCTTCAGGAACAAGAGCAACTGCAACTACTAGTCCTGATAAAATGTCGCTTTTTGCAGAATTCCCAATAAACGTATCTTTTATATTTAACAAAATTAAACCTTTCTTAATTTAAGATCGCGATTTTATCTAAAAATAGATTAAGATAAAATTAAGCTAACTTATAAGATTTTTTAATAGTTATTAGTTATAATATCGCATGAAAAAAGAGTTCTATAAAAGCTTAGTTTTTAAATTAAGTATCTTAAGTATAATCATAATTATTTCATTGTTGACCTCAAGTATATTATTTAATTCTCAAATTGATAAATTGAAAAAAAATATAGATAAAATATATTTTGGTAATTATATACCTGTATTAAAACTTCATGATATTGAGGAAAACTTTAAAGATTTAATAACTTGTATAAGAACTTATAAAAAATGTAATAGAGAAACATTTTTTATAAAGATTAAAAAAGATTGGAAGTATTATAATAATGCTTATAAAGATGTAGAAGAAAGAAAAGTAGTTAATAAAATACATAAACACGTATTAAAATCATTTACTTATAAAACTACTATTAGTGAATACAAAACATTAATCACTAAAATAGATTTTCTAAAAGAGCATGAAAAAAAAATTGCTTATAAACAAAGACGTTCATTTTTAAAAGAATATACTCAAATGAAAGATTACCTTTTTTATAACATGATTTTATTAATTATAGTATCATTTTTGTTTATTTTCTTAATTATATATTCAATAATAAAAAAAGACAATCAATTAAAAATTCTTACAAAGAAATATAAAATGGATTCAATAACTGACTCCATGACTAAATTATATAACCGTATGTATTTTGATAGAATTTTCGATAATATGCCATTTATATCAAATGCTAATAAATGGAATACTGCTTTTATAATGTTTGATATAGATTTCTTTAAACAATATAATGATACTTATGGTCACGACATGGGTGATATAACTTTAAAAGCAGTAGCAAATAGTATAAAAACATATTTTAATAAAGAATATGAGTACGTTTTCAGACTTGGTGGAGAAGAATTTGGAGTTATATTATTTGATATTGATGAAGAGATGTTAAAAGATTGTCTTGATGAAGTTAATAAAAATATTGAATCATTAAATATTGAGCATAAAAATAGTAAAATTTCGAATGTTGTTACAATTTCAATAGGAGCAGTAATATATGAACCAGATTCATATATTTCATGTAATAAATTGTATAAATTAGCAGATGAGAATCTTTATAAATCAAAACAAAATGGTAGAAACCAATTTAAAATACAATAATGAAGGAGAATAATGTCATTTTTATTCAATAAATATAGTCACTTTAATTTAGCTAACTTAGCAACTTTTTTTAATATAGCAGCAGGTGTTTTTGCTATATATTATTTAACTCATAATAATTTTTTTGCAGCTGCACTATTTGCGTGGATAGCTGGTGCATTTGATATAGTTGACGGTAAAATAGCAAGGAAGTATAATCTATCAACTGAGTTTGGTATTCAATTAGATTCCTTTGCAGACTTTTTATCTTTTGTTATCGTTCCAACTATGTTTATATTTTTTGCAATTATTGATGGAAAGGAATTAATGTTAAATACTTCATTAGTTGCTTTTGCTTTCATTTATTATGTTATTTCTGGTCTTAGAAGATTAATTCAATTTAATATTGATTCGCAAGAGGGTGAAGTTGCTAAATTTTTTATAGGAGTTCCAACTCCACTTGGCGCAATATTATTATGGCTTGTTTATTTAATATGGTTAACTGGTATAATGAATGAACATGTGGTATTAATTTTAATGGTTATTATAGGCTTTTTATTAAACTCTAAAGTTAAAATTCCGCATCCATAATATGAATCAAGTTACAACAATAGACCTAGGCTCTAATTCTTTTAGAGTCTTAATATATGACTGCTTGAATAATAAAATTATAAATGAATATAATGAAGTAGTGGGAATGGCTGATGGTTTACATAAAACTAATATAATATCAAAAGAAGCACAAGATAGGGTGATTAATGCAATTAACATATCTTCAACAAAATTAAAATATGACCCATCAAAAGCTATTTGTGTTACAACGGCAGCTATGAGATTAGCAAATAATAATCATGAAGTTCTAAAAACATTTGAAAATAAAACTGGTGCCAAATTTAAAATTATTGATGGAAAAGAAGAGGCTAGATTAACTTTACTTGCAGTTAAATATGCATTAAAAAGAGAAAGAATCAAGTCTTCTAATTTCATTTTACTTGATATTGGGGGTGGTTCAACAGAGATTATTATTAATAAGGGTGAAAATTTCGATTCTCATAGTTTTAACTTTGGTATAGTAACTTTAACTCAAAAATATAATAATTATAATGATGTAATAAAAGAATTAGAAGCTCATAAATTAGATATTAAAAAATTTTTATTAGAACTTAATATTGATTTAAATGATTATACTTTTGTTGCAACAGCAGGAACACCTACAACAATTGCGGCAATTAAATTAGGACAAGATTTTTTTCATTATGATAAGAATCTAGTAAATGGTACAATTTTAGAAATAAAAGATTTAGAAGACTCATTACATGTCTTTAAAAATTCTTCAAATGAAGTTATAAGTAAATTAGTCGGATCTGGAAGAGTAGAATTTATTGAAGTTGGAATTTATATATACAAAGCAATATTTGAAGTTTTAGAAAAAACAGAATCAATAGTACTTGACGATGGATTAAGAGAAGGTGTCGCAATAAACCACTGTTTATTTAAATATTAACTTTAAGTTAATAATCTTACACTTTGTTCCTGAATAATATTTGCTTGAGCAGCAGCTAAATAACCAACATTTGCTTGGATATTTGTTTTAGAAAAATCACTAGCTTCTTTTCCAAAATTTATTTCATTACCTGCTCTATTTTTATTAGATAAATCAATTTGATCTTTTATAGAAGTTCTTGCACTAGACTCTAATTTATTTCCTAAGTCAGTAAATTGATCTTTTAAATTTTGAAGTTGATGACTACTATTCTCTACTTTATTTATAGTTGCTTGAAGTTGGTCAGTACTATTAAAATCATTTTTACTAACTTCTTTTGCTAGCTCAATAGCAATTTCAGGAGTGTTAGGTTTATCTATAGAAAAATAAGTTTCTTTTGTACTTATATCAATACTATAATTTTCTTCATATTCATTTATAATAATTAAATTCTCGTTTTTATACTTTGTTTGATATGCTTCTTCTTTAAACTTGAATAAATCTTGATTAATTTCATTTTTAAAAATATTCTTATCATTTATAGAACTATTATCATCTTTAATTTGATTAAGTTTCTCATTAATATTTTGTAAGATTTCTTGTTCTTTCTCTAATCCAATATTTGCTATTTTCGTAATAGCTATACCTTCATTAAAAGATTGTAAAGATAAAGATAATTCATCTCTTTGTTTATTATAATCATTGATTGAAAGTTTTAAAAAATCATCATTGTTATCTATTTTTTGAGTTGATGAATTTTTGTTTATATGATTATTATTTGTATTTGTATTTAAGGAATTTATGTTATTACTAATACTATTAACATCCATAATAATCTCCTATTATCTTACTTATTAACTGATTTTACTATAATAATTATAAATATAGAATAAAATAAGATAAGTACATTTTTTATATTAAACATCTATTAATAATAACTTTTGTAAAATGTCCGATTAATTAAACATAGGGAGTGACAATGAAAATATCTGGCGCAAAAATGGTTACAGAATCATTAAAAGAGGAAGGGGTAGAAGTAGTATTTGGATACCCTGGTGGCGCTATAATGAATGTCTATGATGAAATTTATCAACAAAGTTTTTTTCAACATATATTGACTAGACATGAACAAGCAGCAATACATGCAGCTGAGGGATATGCAAAATCTACTGGAAAAGTTGGTGTTGCAATTGTTACAAGCGGACCTGGATTTACAAATGCAGTAACAGGCTTAGCTGATGCATATATGGATTCAATTCCACTAGTAGTGATTTCAGGACAAGTTCCAACTACAATCATTGGAACAGATGGTTTTCAAGAGATTGATGCAGTAGGAATTTCAAGACCTTGTACAAAACACAATTATTTAGTAAATGACATTAAAGATTTACCAAGAATTATTAAAGAAGCATTTCATGTTGCAAATACAGGAAGACCTGGACCTGTACATGTGGATATTCCAAAAGATATAACAGCTGAAATTAGTGATTTTAAATATCCTAAATCAGTGAATATGCCTACATATAAACCTACTGTTCAATATAATAAAAGACAATTAAAAAAAGCAATGGAAGCAATTTCAAAATCAAAAAAACCTTTGCTATATATTGGTGGTGGAGCAATTTTATCAAATTGTGCATATGAAATTAGAGAATTTGCAAAAAAAACAAATATTCCTGCTGTTGAAACTTTAATGGCAAGAGGTAGTATGGGACATGAAAATAATTTATTAATTGGAATGTTAGGAATGCATGGAGAGTTTGCTGCAAATATGGCAGTACATGATACTGATTTACTAATTTCTCTTGGTGCTAGATTTGATGATAGAGTAACAGGTAGACTTGATGAATTTGCTAAAAAAGCAAAGGTAATCCATGTTGATATTGATCCCGCATCTATTGGAAAACTTGTAGATACAAATTTTCCAATAGTTGGAGATTTAAAAGTTACAATTCAAGGTATGATTGAAGCAGCTTCTGATATAAAATTTAATGATTATTCTAATTGGGTATCTTTATTAAAAGACTATAAAGAAAAAGAACCATTAAGATTCAATGATTCAGAAACTGTAATTAAGCCACAATGGCCAATTCAAAGAGTAGGACAACTTCTTGGAGAGAATGCAATTATAACAACAGATGTTGGACAACATCAAATGTGGTCTGCACAGTTTTATCCATTTTCTTTTCCTAGACAATTTAATACTTCTGGAGGGTTAGGTACTATGGGCTTTGGTCTTCCTGCTGCAATGGGTGTTGCTAGAGGTAATAAAGATAAAGTGTCTATCAATTTTACAGGTGATGGTTCTATATTAATGAATATTCAAGAGTTAATGACATGTGTAGAATACGATTTGCCAGTAATAAATATTATTTTAAATAACAATTATTTAGGAATGGTTAAACAATGGCAAACTTTATTTTATGAGAATAGAATTTCAGAAACTGATTTAACAGCTCAGCCTGATTTTAAAAAACTTGTAGAAGCATTTGGAGGATTAGGATATAGAGTTACTACTAAAGATGAATTTGATGCTGCTTTAAATGATGCAATAGAAAAGAAGAAGCCTGCAATGATTGAAGTTATTGTTGCTCGTGATGAAATTGTATTACCAATGGTTCCAAATGGACATGCATTAAATGAAATGACACTTTTAGGAGATAGCAATGAATAATTTTAACCACTATTATGACTCTGAAACAACAAGACAAGTAATCTCAGTAATTGTAATTAATGAGCATAATGTTTTATCTAGAATTATTGGACTATTTTCTGCTCGTGGTTATAATATTGATTCTTTAACTGTTGCTCCAATGTCTGGTACACAATACTCTAGAATGACTATAGTAACTACAGGAGACAAAAGAGTTATTGATCAAATTGTTAAACAATTAAACAAAATTATTCCAGTATTAAAAGTTAATGAACATAAAAATGTTATAGAAAAAGAGACTGTATTAATCAAAGTTCCAATTGATCAACCACTTAGAGATATAGAGGTAATTGCAAGAGCTTACAATGGACATATTCAAAATGTAACTGAAGAAGCAATAGTAATTTCTGCAACTGATGAACCTCATAGAATAGCTAATTTTACAAAAATAATGAATAAATTTAAACCACTTGAAGTTGTAAAAAGTGGTGTTGTAGCAATGGAAAGATAAGAAATCATAAGATTTCTTATCTTATATTAAAGGATAAAGTTTGACATTAAATGAAATTTCTAAAGTTTTAGAAATAAATTGCAAAAGTAATATTGAGATTACAGGATTAAATACTCTACTTGATTCAAATAGTAATGAACTAACTTTTCTAGAAAATAAAAAATATATAAAAGATTTAGTTAATACAAAAGCGGCTGCAGTGCTAATTAAAAAAGAATTCTTAGCAGAAGTTCCAAAAGGTACTATTGCATTAATTTGTGATGAACCATACATAAAATTAGCTCTTGCTAGTAAATTATTTTCACAAAATGTAGTTGAAGAAAGTGGTAAAGATTGTGTTGTTGATAAAGATACAACAATCCAACCAAACGTTTATTTAGGTAAGAATGCTTCAATTGGTTCAAATTGTATTATTATGGCTGGAGCTTTTATTGCAGATAATGTAAGTATTGGAAATAATACTATAATTTATCCAAATGTATCAATTTACAGAGATTGTATAATAGGAAATGATTGCATTATTCATTCTGGAACAGTAATTGGATGTGATGGCTTTGGTTTTGCAAATACAAAAGATGGTAAATATATTAAAATATATCAAAATGGAAATGTAATTATTGGAAATGATGTAGAAATTGGTGCAAATTCAACTATAGATAGAGCTGTTTTTAAGTCAACAATTATTAGTAATGGTGTAAGGATTGATAATCTTGTTCATATTGCTCATAATTGTAAATTAGGAGTAGGATGTATTTTAACAGGTCAAGTTGGACTTGCTGGTTCAACAACTTTACATGAATATGTAGTAATGGGTGGACAAAGTGCAACTGCAGGGCATTTGGAAATTGCTCCTTTTACTACAATAGCAGCTAGAGGTGGAGTTACTAAAACTATAAAAGAACCAAAAAAACAATGGGCAGGTTTTCCTTTAATGGATCATAAAACATGGTTAAAACTCCAAAGTAAAATTACAAAATTACTTAAATAAAGGCTATAAAATAATTAAAAAAATTTTTTCACTAATATTTCTATTTATTATAATTTATTTTGAATATTCAACTTTTGTAAGTGATAAGCAAAGTGTTGGTCAAATAGGTTATATATTTGCAAAATATTCTCATGAATATTTTGGATTTTTATCATACATATATCTTTTTTTATTTATATATCCATTATATTTATTAAATTTAAAAAAAGATTTCGACCTAAAAGGTTTTATTATTAAATCAATATCTGTTTTGTTACTTTTAATATCATTATTGATTTTTCAATCTTTAATTGTAGTAAAAGGTCAATTTAGTGGCGAAATTGGAAACTTTATAGTAAGCTCTATGCTTCCTTTTATTGGTCATGCAGGTCTTTGGATTTTTCTATTAGTAGGTCTTATAATATCTTCACTAATAATATTTGAGGATAGTAATATTAAGATTGACGCAAAAAAACTAGTTCCAAACTTTAAAAGAGTTAATACAAAAGAAAAACCAAAAAAAATTGAGAATAAAAAAAGAGTAAAAATAAAAGAAGAAAAGGTAACAGTAAAAGAAGTTGGTGATATTGCTCAGATTGTTATAAAAGAAGATATTAATGAAAATATTACTGATATTAAAGTTGACGATTTAAATATAATTAATCTTAACCAATTTGAAAAAGAAGAGAAAATAAAAATAACTGTAGATTCGGAAATAAATATAGATAATATTGAAACTGAAGAAGAGAACTCTCACGGAATTATAGTTGAAGAACTTGAAGAAAATAAAAAATTACAAGACGCAATAGAATTAGGTCAAACTGAAAAACCTAAAGATTTTGAATTACCATCTACTAAATTTTTCCAAATAGCACCAAAAGAGAAAAAATCAAAGATTTCTGAAGCTCAAATTGATAAGAAAATTGAGGATTTATTAGAAAAACTTTTAATGTTTAAAATTGAAGGTGATGTTGTTAGAACTTATACTGGACCCGTTGTAACTACTTTTGAATTTAAACCTGCTCCAAATGTAAAAGTATCAAAAATACTTAATTTACAAGATGACTTAGCTATGGCACTTAAAGCTCAAACAATTCGAATTCAGGCTCCCATTCCAGGTAAAGATGTAGTTGGAATTGAAGTTCCAAATGATGATACTCAAACTATTTATATAAAAGAATTATTAGACAGTGAAATATTTCAAAATGCCAAATCACCTTTAACAATGGTTTTAGGTAAAGATATTGTAGGAAAACCATTTATAACAGATTTAAAAAAGCTTCCTCACTTATTAATTGCAGGAACTACAGGATCTGGTAAATCAGTAGGTATAAATGCTATGATTTTATCCTTATTGTATAAGAATTCACCAGATAATTTAAGACTTGTTATGATTGATCCTAAAATGCTTGAATTCTCTATGTATAATGATATTCCACATCTTTTAACTCCTGTTATAACAAAACCAACGGATGCTATAAATGCTCTATCGAATATGGTTGCTGAGATGGAAAGAAGATATACTTTAATGTCTCAAACAAAAACTAAAAATATTGAAAACTATAATGACAAAGCTAAAAAAGAGGGTTTTGACACAATTCCATATATAGTAGTTGTTATTGATGAATTAGCAGATTTAATGATGACTAGTGGGAAAGATGTTGAACTATCTATTGCTAGACTTGCTCAAATGGCAAGAGCTTCAGGGATACATCTAATAGTTGCAACGCAAAGACCTTCAGTTGATGTAGTAACTGGTCTTATAAAAGCAAATCTTCCTAGTAGACTATCATATAAAGTTGGTCAAAAAGTTGATTCAAAGATTATTTTAGACTCTTTAGGTGCTGAATCATTATTGGGACGAGGGGATATGTTATTTACTCCTCCTGGTATGTCTGGACTTGTTAGAATTCATGCTCCTTGGTCTATGGAAACGGAAATTGAAAAAGTTGTTGATTTTCTAAAAGATCAAAGAGAAGTAGTATATGATATGAATTTTGTAAAAGATAGAAACACTTCTTCTTTGAATGGTAAATCTTCTAGTTCTTCAGATATTGGAGATTTAGATGAATTATATGAAGATGCTAAAGAAGTTGTTTTAATAGATAAAAAAACTTCTATTTCATATATTCAAAGAAAATTAAGAATTGGATATAATAGAGCAGCGACAATAGTTGAACAACTTGAGAAAACTGGTGTTTTATCTGAACCAAATGCAAAAGGGAACAGGGAAATTTTAATTTAATTATTTTTTTTCAAAGTATAAATCATCCTTTTATATTTTTTATGATAAAATCTTTTATTATATTAAGCAAGGAGTATGTTATGAATACAAGTATTGTAGGAAGACACATAGAATTAACTGAACCTATTAAAGATTACATTAATAGTTCAATCGAAATTTTTAAAAAATATAATTTAGATATTATATCGGTAAATTCTATTATTTCTCAAGAAGAGAAAAATGGAAGAAAAGCATTTACATTTGAATTTACTTTAAATATTGCTCACATAGACACTGTTGTTGTAAAACAAAAAGATAAAGATTTATATGCTGCAATTGATATTGCTGTAGATAGAGTTTCTAAAGTACTTAGAAGACATCATGATAAGATTACTGGTCATAGAGCCACTAAACTTAGTGAAGTTGCTTCTTCAGAAATAGCTGATGCAATTGCTAGTGAGTTGGAAAAACTTGATTCAGAGATTTTCCCAGTTAGGTTAACTTCATATAAGCCAATAGATATTGAAGAAGCTTTAGAAGACTTAAAAGTTTCTGATGCTTCATTTAAAGTATTTTATGACAAAGATGATAATATGAGAGTATTATATAAATCTAAAGAAGAAGGAAAATTTGGATTATACTAAAAGTATATGATATATTTTGTAAAGGTATTAGCACTTTGCTAATACCTTTTTTAATTTAAAAGGAAAAAAAAATTAAATGAATAACAGACTTAAAAAGATTGCACTTATTGGGCAACCAAATGTTGGTAAATCTTCATTATTTAATAGAATAGCTAAAAAAAGAATTGCAATTGTATCTGATATAGCAGGTACAACTAGAGATATTAGAAGACATGAAGTTGAAATTTTAGATAAAGATGCATTAATGCTAGATACTGGTGGGATTGATGATACTAACGATGCAATTTTTTCAAATGTAAAAAGAAAAGCAGTTGAATGTGCAAAAGAGGCTGATATAATACTTTTTATGGTAGATGGTAAAAAACTGCCTGATGAAAAAGATAAAGAACTATTTTATGAGCTTCAAGACTTAGGTAAAAGACTTGCATTAGTTGTTAATAAAATTGATAATGACAAAGAAAAAGAAAGACTTTGGGAATTTTTTGAATTTGGAATAGATGAAAATGATATGTTTGGTATTTCTGTTTCACATAATAGAGGAACTAAAAGTTTATTTGAATGGATTTGGGAACAATTACCTCAAAGACCAGTAGAAATTGATGAATCTATTTTAGAAGAAGATGAAGATGAATCATTAGAGAATTTTTTAGATCCAATTGAAGATATAAATGAAAGTGCAGAACTAGACGATGGAGAAATTAGAGTAGCTATTATTGGTAGAGTTAATGTTGGAAAATCATCTATATTAAATGCTCTTGTAGGTGAAGAAAGATCTGTTGTCTCTCCTATAGCAGGTACAACAATTGACCCTGTTGATGAATCATTTGAGTATAAAGATAAAAATATTACTTTTGTTGATACTGCTGGATTAAGAAGACGTGGTAGAATTGAAGGAATTGAAAAATTTGCATTAATGAGAACGCAAGAAATGCTCGAACAAGCTAACCTTGCATTAGTAGTTCTTGATGCTTCAGATGAATTAGTTGATTTAGATGAGAAGATTGCCGGTTTAGTTGATGAATACGGATTAGGAACAATTATTGTATTAAATAAATGGGATGAGAATAGAGAAGATTTTAAACAGTTAGAAGAAAAAGTAAGAAGTAAGTTTAAATTTTTATACTATGCTCCTATAATTGCAGTATCTGCAAAAACTGGAAGAAGTATTGATAGGTTAAAAGATAAACTTGTAGAAATTTATGACAACTACTCACAAAGAATTCCAACTTCGGTATTAAATAAAACAATTGAAACAGCAACAATTAGACATGCACTACCAAGTCCTAATGGTGCATATTTAAGAATTTATTATTCAACACAATTTGAGACTAAACCTCCAAGAATTGCATTAGTTATGAATAAACCTAGACTTTTACATTTCTCATATAAAAGATATTTAATTAATTTTTTAAGAAATAATATTAATTTTGAAGGTACTCCAATTCATGTAGTAACTAGATCAAAAGGTCAAAGAGAATTAGACGAGGAACATGAAGAAGATATATAAAAAAGATCATTAGGAATTATAAATTTAAAATATGCAGAAAATTTATTTATTAAATAATATACCTTTTAGTGATGTTATAAATTTAGAAGTTTTTAAAATTGAATTTATTAGTTCAAATATAGATATTTCAAATTATGACGCACTAATCTTTACGTCAAAAAATGCAATATATTCCTTAAATAGTTTCAATAATGAATGGAAAAATATATCATCATATGCTATTGCAGAAAAAACAGCTGAAGTAATAACAACAGTTGGTGGAAAAGTTCATTTTATTGGAAAAAGCTCACATGGTAATGAATATGCTTTAGAATTAATAAAGCTTTTAAAAGATAAAAAAACTTTATATATTAGAGCAGAAAAAGTAGTATCTAATCTTGTATCAATCTTACAAGAAAATGATATAGATATTGAAGAATTAATTACTTATAAAACAGTATGTAATGATAATATTAATGTAAATATTGAAGATAATTCAACTATAATATTTACTTCTCCGTCAAGTGTTGATTGTTTTTTTAAAAAATTTACTTGGAACAATACTTTAAAAGCAATTGTAATTGGTAACACTACTGCAAAGTATCTTCCTAAAAATATTAATTTTAAAATATCTTCTAAAACTTCAATTGAAGAATGTATAAAACTTGCTAGGAATATAAATATTTAATGTTTACTTCATATATTATTAGGTAAAATTAATATATCTAAGTAGTACGGGATTTCCATTGTTGAGGGTCCGATACTATATATTTGTATATAATTGTAAATACACAGTGTGCAGCTTTTCCTAGTGTTTAAGCTCCTAAAGTGTAATTCTTATGTGCTAACGTTGGCTTTTGTGGGCCATTTGATGGTTAACGACTACTTGGATTAATTATTTTATTACTCATTTTAAGGAAAATCTAGTGAACATTTTAATTCTTGGTAGTGGTGGTAGAGAATACTCTATAGGATTAGCTATATCTAAAGAAAAGCAAGAACATAACATATTTTTTATGCCAGGTAATGGTGCTACCTCTGATTTAGGTACAAATATAAATATAAAAGATTATAATAAATTAGCATTATGGGCTAAAGAAAACAATATTGAATTAACTATTGTTGGACCTGAAGCTCCTTTAGTAGATGGTGTTGTTGATATATTTAAAGAAAACAATTTAACAGTTTTTGGACCAAGTAGTGCAGCTGCACAACTTGAAGGTTCAAAAGTTTATATGAAAAATATATTAAAAAAATATAACATACCAACAGCAGCATTTATAGAAACAACAAATGAAAAAGAGGCTTATGATTTTATTGATAATATGACCGTGCCTATTGTTGTAAAAGCTGATGGCCTATGTGCGGGGAAGGGTGTAATAATTGCTCAATCAAAAGATGAAGCTAAACAAGCAGCATCTGATATGCTATCAGGATCTTCATTTGGTGAAGCAGGTACTTCTATTGTTGTAGAAGAGTTTTTAGATGGTTATGAATTATCTATTTTTGCTATTTGTGATGGTGAAAACTATAAAGTACTTCCTGCTGCACAAGATCATAAAAGAGTAGGAAATGGAGACACTGGACCAAATACTGGTGGTATGGGTGCATATGCTCCAACACCTTTAGTAAATGATGATATTTATAAAAAAGTTGAAGAAAGAGTTATTAAACCAACTTTAGATGGTATGAAAAAAGAAGGAGCACCTTTTGAAGGTGTGCTTTTTATTGGAGTTATGGTTGTAAATAATGAACCTATAATATTAGAATATAATGTAAGATTTGGTGATCCTGAATGCGAAATTTTAATGCCACTACTTGAAACTCCAGTTTCAGAACTTTTTTATAAAGGTGCTACTAAACAACTTGATAAGTTAGAGATTAAGATTAAAGATGAATTTGGTGTAGCAGTTGTTATGGCAAGTGCAAACTACCCATATAGTTCAAGTGAACCTGCAGAAATTATAGTTGACGAAATTGTTGATGAAGATATTTTAAATAACACACATATTTCTTATGCTGGTGTATCAAAAGAAGATGGTAAACTTTTTGCTACAGGTGGTAGAGTTTTACTATGTGTAGGCTTTGGTAATAGTATAAAAGAAGCTAGAGATAGAGCATACGCTTTATGTGGACAAGTTCATTTTGCTGGTAAAAAAATTAGAACTGATATCGCATATCAAGCTTTAAAATAAAAGTGTTTTTATAATATGAGTAATGATAATTTAGAACTAGCTTCAATCAAGTCACGAACTTTAGCCTTTATTATAGATGATTTTCTAATAACTTTTATAGTAATAGCAATATATTGGAATAATCTTTTAAATAATGGAAATGATTTAGTCTCAGTACTAGTGATAATGAATGAATTTGTTTGGCAAATACTTTTTTTAAAATTTATTTATCAATCATTTTTTGTATGGTATTACGGCGCAACTATTGGAAAAATCATAACTAAAATAAGAGTAATAGATTTTAATAATTTTGGAAGAGTTTCCATATTTACTGCAATGAGTAGATCTATTCTAAGACTTATTAGTGAAATGTTTTTTTATATTGGATTTATATTAGCATTTTTTACTGATAGTAAACAAACCTTTCATGATAAGTTAGGAAGGACATTAGTAGTAAATGTTTAGAAAATTTCTTGCTAGCTTAATTTTAGTAGTTTCACTTGAAGCTCAAACTGAAAAATTTCAAATTATAGCTGATAAGGTTAATACAAAAAATAATATCTTAATAGCAAAAGGTAATGTAGTAATATTTTCTCCTACTTATTACATTACTGCAAAAAAAATAATATATGATAAAAATAAAGGAACATTTGAACTTTTTGATGATGTTTTAATACTTAAAGACAATAATATTCAAAATAAAAGTAATTATGCATTTCTAGATATAAGTACTGAAGATTTATATCTAAAACCAAATATGTTTTTTGATGAAAAAAACTCAATTTGGATTAATTCAAAAGATTCTAATAAAAAAAATGATGTTATATCTTTAGTTAAATCTATACTATCTAGCTGTGATTGTGTTGATCCTGATTGGAGTCTTAGAATGTCTAATGCTGATTATGATACAAATACACAATGGATAAATAGTTATAACACTAGACTTTACTTTAAAGATGTACCTGTTTTATACACTCCATATTTAGGATTTTCTACAAATAAAGAAAGAAAAACTGGTTTATTAACTCCAACTATAGGTTATTCAAAAAGTGAAGGACTATTTTACTCTCAATCAATTTACTTTGCTCCAAAATCAAATTATGATATTGAATTAATACCACAACATAGAGCAAGAAGAGGTTCTGGTATGTATGCATACTTAAGATATGCAGATTCTATAAATTCTGTTTTAAAACTTAGTGGTGGATATTTTACAGAAGAAAGAAAACATCAGATTAGAAATAATTTAAGAAATCAAAATCATTATGGAATTGATCTAGATTACCAAAAATATAATATATTTAATAATGAAAAAAGTAAGGATGGGCTTTATATTTCTTTAAACTATTTAAATGACATTGAATATAAAACTTTAGAAAATGAAAAAAGTAGTAAATCAAATGAAAAGAATGTTGAATCTAAAATAAATTATATTTACCATAATTCAGATTATTTTATAGGATCATATTTTAGGTATTATATAAATACTCAAAATGAATCAAATTCTAATACTATGCAAGAATTACCGAAACTTCAAGCTCATAGTTACAGTAAACCTTTTTTATTAGATAAACTATTGTATTCAACTGATATAAAATATACAAATCATCATAGAGAGAAGTCTATAAATGCTAATCAATACGAATTAAATTTACCAATATCATACTCTTTTAACTTTTTTGACGATTATTTACAGGTAATTTTAAAAAATGAATTTACATATAATAAATATGAATATTCAAATAGTGCTATATCATATGAAAATGCAACTTATGCTGAAAATAATATAAATGTTACTCTTAGTTCGGATTTAATTAAACAATATGAAGAAAATTTACACACTGTTAACTTTAGTGCAAGTTATTTAAATACTAATTTAATTGAAGAGCGTGGAGATTTATATAATATAAATAATAAGTACCAAGATCTTAGCCCTTTTAGAAATACAAAAAGTTCAGATCTTGTGACACTTGGTTTTAATCAATCAATATATAAAAAAGATAATTTAAAACAAATAATAAATCATAAATTAAAACAATCTATATTATATGATAAGTTAGATAATGCTAAATTTCAAAATATGGAAAATGAAATTGTATATAATTATATTTTAGGTTCCGTAAAAAACAATCTTCTTTATAATCATCAAGATAAAAAATTAGTAGAAAGCTCATCATCTTTTTCATTAAATTATGATAACTTAAATTTAAATCTTAACCATTATTTCTCAAAAAAGAGTCCTAATTCAGGAAAAGAAGATTTAGAATCATATAGTTTAAATGCAAAATATAAGTTATCTGATGAATATAGAGTTGAATATAACACAAATTATAATTTAAAAGATGAAATTAGAAATAAACAATCTTTAGTACTAGGAATAAGTGATAAATGTTGGAATTTAGATTTAAAATATGAAAAAAGTATAATCGCATCTTCAACAATAGATAATGAACCAGTAAAAGAAGATATTTTATATTTACAATTATTTTTAAAACCACTTGGTGGAGTTGATTATGAACATAAAGTAAAAAAAATGGATGTAAATAACAGATGACACCAGATAAAATATATTTTAAAAATAGAGATGTTGCATCTTATAGATTAATTGATATACTACCAATTAATGAAATGAAATTAGAAGATTGGATTGTTATATCATCTTCTTATGGAGGTTTTCCTGTTGCAAAAATTATTGCAAATGAGTTAGATGCAAAATTAGATATTATGTTTTCAAGAAAAATCTTCTCACCAAATAATGAAGAATGTGAAGTAGCAATTGTTACAGAGACAGAAGAAGTTGTTATACATGAAGAGTTAGTAAAAGCATTTGACATTAGTCTAGATTATATATTTACTAAATCTAAACAAATTTACGAAAATGAGTTATCACTTTGCGTTAATAACTTTAGGAAAGGCAAAAAATTAGATCAATTAGAGAATAAAAATGTTTTGTTAATTGATGAAGGATTAAACACAAGTTTAACTATGATGGCTTGCATTAAAACTGCAATTAATTTAGGTGCAAAATCAGTTTCAGTAGCTATTCCAATACTACCAACTGTAAGTATAAATACAATAGAATCAATTGCAGATGATTTATATTATGTTAAAAGTTTAGATCATTTTATAAGTATAGATTTTTATTACGATAAATTAGAAGAAATAACTTATGAAGAAATTAAAAAAATAAAGGAAAAATTATATGTCGACAGTATGTGAATTTGAATTAAATGGAAAACAAGAAATTTTTGAGTTTGAAAAGGTAGCTAAACAATCTAATGGTTCAGTTTTAGCTAAGTTAGGCAATGCTGTAGTTTTAGCAACAGTAGTAAGTGAATTTGATAATCCAGTAGACGAGGACTTTACTCCTTTAACAGTACAATATATTGAAAAAACATATGCTGCTGCTAAACTTCCAGGAGGTTTTTTCAAAAGAGAAGCGAAGCCTGGTGAATTTGAAACTTTAACATCTAGAATAATTGATAGAAGTTTAAGACCTTTATTTCCAAAAGGATATGTGTATCCTACTACTATTACAGTTATAGTTTTAAGTGCTGATAAAAATGTTGATTTACAAACCTTAGCTTTAAATGCTGCAAGTGCAGCTTTATACACTTCAAATCTACCAATTAAAAATTCAGTTGCAGGAGTTAGAGTTACAAAAATAAATGGTGAATATATAGTAAATCCTTCGTTAACTAAAATAGAAGAATCTACATTAGATTTATATGTGGCTGGAACAAAAGAAGAGCTTCTTATGATTGAAATGAAAGCAATTTCATCAGAAGATATGGTTGAAGTTGATATTGAAGCATTTACAAAAGTTCATAAAACTAATGAAATGAGTGAAAATGATTTAGTTGAAGCTATTTCAGTTGCGCAAAAAGCTTTAAAAGAAGCTAATAGTACTTATGAAAGTGCTTTTGAAGCTGTTTGTAAAGATAGTAAAGATGTTGAATTAATTAAATTTACAATTGATGAAAATATAATTAATTATGTTAGAGAAAATTTTATTAGTGAAATTAAACATGCGATTAAAAAACTTGCAAAAAGTGAAAGAGCTACAGAATTAAAAGATGTGGCAAAAATGATTTCATTAAATGAATATTGTTCTTTAAAAGAAATAGAGTTTAGTGCAATATACGAAGCCGTTTCAATTGTTAAAAGAGAAGTTGTTAGAGATATGATTGTAAAAGATAAAGTTAGAGCAGATGGAAGAGGGCTTAAAGATGTAAGACCTATATCTATTGATACTAATATTTTACCTTCAACTCACTCATCTTGTTTATTTACAAGAGGAGAAACACAAGCTTTAGTTGTAGGAACTTTAGCTGGTCCAAAAGATGGTCAAATGTATGAAGTTTTAACTGAAAAATCAACAAAAATTGACAACTTTATGCTTCACTACAATTTTCCTGGTTTCTCTGTTGGTGAAGCTAAACCAATGTTCAATGTAGGGAGAAGAGAACTTGGACATGGTAACTTAGGTAAAAGAGCCTTAGAGTCTACTATTGATAAAGATTATACAGAAACGATAAGATTAGTTTCAGAAATTTTAGAATCAAATGGTTCTTCTTCTATGGCAACAGTTTGTGGTGGTTCATTAGCTCTTAAAGCTGCTGGTGTTCCAGTCTCAAATTTAGTTGCAGGTGTTGCTATGGGTATGGTTGTAGAAGGTGATAATTATTCTGTACTAACAGATATAATGGGATTAGAAGATCACGATGGAGACATGGACTTCAAAGTAGCTGGAACTAAAGATGGAATTACTGCTTTACAAATGGATATAAAACTTGGAGGTATTGAATTATCAGTACTTAAAGAGGCTTTACTTCAAGCAAAAGAGGGAAGAGATCATATATTAGGATTAATGGAAGAAGCTGCCTTAGATATAGTTCCTAGTCAGGCATTACCTTTAATAGAACAGTTTGCAATTGATCCTAGTAAATTTATGGTTATTATAGGAAAAGCAGGTGCAACAATAAAAGAGATAATTGAAAGATTCTCTGTTTCAATTGATTTAGATAGAGATACTGGAAATGTTAAAGTTAGTGGAGAAAACAAACAAAATGTTCTTGATGCTTGTGAACATATAAAATCTATTTCAAATAATGCATCTACAAGAAAAAATAATGGAAATAAAAATATCGATTTTGAAAAACTATATACTATTGATGAAGTTTTAACAGGAAAAGTTGTTAGAATTGCAGATTTTGGAGCATTTGTTGAATTACCAAAAGGTGGAGAAGGATTATTACATATTTCAAAGATTTCAAAAGAAAGAATAAAAAAAGTTGAAGATGTCTTAAAAGTTGATGACAATGTAGAAATAAAAGTTTTAAAAGTTAAAAAAGATCGTATAGAATTAGCTTCAAGTAATATTTAATCTGTCTATCTTAATAAATAAGTCTTTTATCAGGCTTATTTATTAATTTTTACTAAATATAGTTATTATTTATCCAATAAAGTAATAATTTCATATATATTTCTAGTTAATAATTTTAATATTATATTATGTAAAAGTTTTATATAATTATAAATAATTAATAAAGAGTGCTATATTTACATTTAGTATAAAACTAATAATTTGTTTTAATTAATTATATCACTAAACTTAAATTAATATTTCTTTAGTTAAGATAGTTATTATAAAAAATATTTTAATACGAAAACAAGGGGTTTCTATGGCTAAACTTTTAATAGTTGACGATTCTACAATGTTAAGAGATATGCTAAATTATGCACTTAACGAAGGTGGATATACTGATGTAACAGAAGCAGTAGATGGTGTAGATGGTTTAGAAAAAGCAAAATCAACGACATTTGATTTAATAATTACGGATGTTAATATGCCAAATATGGATGGATTAACTTTAATTGGTGAACTAAGGAAATTATCAACTTACTCTTCTAGACCAATTTTAGTTTTAACAACTGAAAGAAGTGATGAAATGAAAGCAAAAGGTAAAGCTGCTGGAGCTACTGGTTGGATTGTAAAACCATTTGTACCTGAACAATTACTAAAAGCAGTTAATATAGTATTAAGTAGATAAGAAAGGTTTTATCATGTCTGGTTTTGATATTTCTAAATATAGAGAGATGTTTGTTGAAGAAGCTGAAGAATTATTTGAGTCTGCGGATAATGTTCTATTAGAAGCAGAGAATAATGGTTCGTTAACTGATGATGAAATGGGTCAGTTATTCCGTGATGTTCATACATTAAAAGGAAGTGGAGCTTCGGTAGAACTAACTTTATTTGCTGAATTTACACATGATGTTGAAAACATGATGGATAAACTTAGAAATCATCAAATAGAGTTCATTCCAGAAATGGCAGGAACATTAATTGATGGTCTTGATGTTATGAAAGAACTATTAGAGTTAGAAGTTGCAGGAGAATTACAAAGAGATGTTTTTACAGAAATGACTTCGGAATTACTTGTAATTATTAGAGCGTATATTAATGGTGAAACACCAATTACTGAACACTCTCAAGTAAATACTGAAGAAAGTTCTACTAACTCAAACGATAATGAAAATGATTCATTTGGACTATATGATGAACAAGTAAACGATAGTAAGTTTAATGTTTCATATGGTTTTTTTGCTGATGATGATATAGGTAAAGATAACGAATCATATGGTTTTTTTGATGAAGAACTAGATAAAAAATCTGAAAATACTGAAACCCCTGTATTAGTACATGAAGAAAGTGATGATTTTGGCTTCTTTGATGATGTTGAAGAAATAACGCCTGAAGCTAAAATTGAAGCTAATAATGAAGACCAAAAAAATGCATTAACAAAAAAGTCTACTCAAGTTACAAAAAATGTTCAAGAAACAAAAGTTGAAAAGAAAGTAAATGCTTCTGCAGCTAATACTCAATCTGCTGTAAAAAGAAAACCAAAAACAGAAAAAGAAAATACGAAAAAAGCTTCTACTTCTAATAATATAAGAGTTAATCTTGATAAAATTGATCTATTAATGAATAATGTAGGAGATTTAGTTATAACAAATGCAATGCTAACTCAATTTTCAACATCTATTGAAGAAACTAAAACTAGAAATGCTGTATTAGAAAGACTAGAATTGCTAGAAAGACACATTAGAGATATGCAGGATTCTATTATGAGTATCAGAATGGTACCTATGGAATCTATTTATTCTAAATTTCCTAAAGTTGTAAGAGATATTTCTAAAAAGCTTAGTAAAAAAGTTGAATTTAAACATTATGGAGATAATGTTGAAATTGATAAAGCCATGATTGAAGGATTAACTGATCCTTTAATGCATATTATTAGAAACTCTTTAGATCATGGACTAGAAACTCCTGATGTAAGATTAGCAAGTGGGAAAGATGAAGTTGGAGCAATTATTATTTCAGCAGAACAAGCTAATGGTCAAATGATCATTACTATTGAAGATGATGGAAAAGGTATTGATTCTTCAAAGGTTGCTTTAAAGGCATTAGATCAAGGTCAAATTGATGAAAATCAATATAATTCAATGACGGATAATGAAAAGGCAATGCTAGTATTTGGTGCAGGAGTAAGTACAGCTGATCAAATTACTGATATTTCAGGACGTGGAGTAGGGATGGATGTTGTTAAAACTAACATTCAAAAACTTGGTGGTGCAATTAAACTTGATACAAATCTAGGTGAGGGTACAACTATAACAATTATGCTACCACTAACTCTTGCAATTTTGGATGGCTTAGATATCGCTGTAGGAGATCAAAAATATATATTACCTCTAAGTGCTATTGTTGAATCTTTACAACCAACATCTGAAATGATTAAAAAAATTGGTGATGGTTCTCAAGATTTATTAATGTTAAGAGAAGAATTTATTCCTGTAGTAAGAATACATCAACTATTTGGAGTTGACCCTACATTTGATAAACTTGAAGATGGAATGTTAATTGTTGTAAAATCTGGAAATACAAAAGTTGCTATTTCTATTGATGAGTTTTTAAATCAACATCAAGTTGTTGTTAAGCCATTAGACAAAAATTTCAGAAGCGTAGAAGGGGTTGGTGCAGCTACAGTAAGAGGTGATGGAAGTATTGGTTTAATTTTAGATGTATTAGGTATTATTAATGCACAAAGAAAAATTGAAAAAAATATGACTGTATCTCAAAAAGCGTCATAAAAGAATAGTATAATTATGTTAGATAATAACGTATTACATAAAAAAGTTAAAGATATACTTTATTCACTAACAGGTATTACACTTGCGGAGAATAAAGATATTATGATTTCAAATAGATTACATAAATTACAAAGAGACACTAAGTACTCTGGAGATATAAACAATTTATTGAATGCTATTGAAAACGGATCATATACTATTGAATTTATAAATTCTTTTACAACTAATAAAACGCATTTCTTTAGAGAAGATTTTCATTTTACAGATTTAAAAGATAGAATTCTTCCTGAATTTTCTAAATCTGGAGAAGAAATTAAAATGTATTGTTCTGCTTCTTCTACAGGTGAAGAGCCATATTCTATGGCAATGACTGTATTTGAAGCTCAAGAAGAGACTAATAGAAAGATATCTGCTTCAATATTGGCAACGGATATAGATACAAATGTATTACAATATGCTGCTAATGGAGTTTATAGATTTTCAAAATCATCAAAAGAATTTCCTGAATGGATAAAACCACAAAAATATTTTAAAAAACGAGTAAACAAAACTCTTAGTACTGAAGAAATATTAATAAAAGTAAAACCAGAAGTTCAAAGGATGGTTACTTTTAAAGTAATGAATTTAAATGATTCAACATATCCACATGAAAACAATCACTTTGATGTTATATTTTGTAGAAATGTTCTTATTTATTTTTCATCTGAAGACCAAAACATCATACTAAGAAAATTATTTTCTCACTTAAAAATGGGAGGAACTTTGTACTTAGGTCATTCTGAAAATCCACATGATCTCATTAATTTTGTAAAAAGAGTAGGACAGAATATCTTTATTAAAACAAAGGAACTACATTGATAGTAATTGGACATAAAGATGGAGGTATAGAAAAAGCTTCTATATCTAGATTTAGTCATAAAACAAAAGGATATTACACACATACAATAATTGGTGGTGAATTTGCTGTTGGCAAAGATATTGATAGTATAGCTTTTAAAACTTTATTAGGTTCTTGCGTTGCTATTATGTTCTATGATAAAATTAAAAAAATAAAAGCAATGAATCATTTTTTATTACCAACATCAAATAGCACTAATGATGATATGAAATACGGACTTTATTCTGTCGAAGCAATGTTAAATGAAATGTATAAACAAGGATGTACTAAAGAAAATTTAACAGCTAAAATATCAGGAGGAGCTGATATAATGCAATTAAATGTATTATCTAATTCAATAGGTCATAGAAATGTTGAATTTGCAAAAGATTTTTGTAAATCTGAAGGTTTTAAATTAATAAGTGAACACACTAGAGGTGAACATGGTAGATTAATATTACTAGCAGATGAGTTTGAAACATATATAAAAGTTACTCAAAAATCTGAAACTGATAATAAAATTGTTAATGAAGAGAAAGCATTACAAACTGAAATCACTAAAGCTCCAGTTATTAAAGAATATGTTGGAGGTGTTGATTTATTTGGTGCAGAAACTCCAGAAGTAAAACCTGAAATGGAAATAGAATTATTTTAATTATTTAAGATGGGATGTTAGTATGTATACAGTATTAGTAATTGATGATTCTTTATCTATGAGAAAAATCATTAAAGATATGATTAATGACGTAGATGAGTTTGAAGTAATTCAAGAAGCAATTGATGCATTTGACGCTAGAGAAAAAATTAAACAGTATGAACCTGATTTAGTTACAATAGATATTAATATGCCTAAAATGGATGGAGTAACTTTTTTAAGAAATCTTATGCGTTTACATCCAATGCCTGCTGTTGTTATTTCAGGAGAAAATGTTAGAGGAAATGATATTTTCGATGATGGAGCAGTAGGATTTATCAATAAACCAGAAGCAGGGGACGATATAAGTTTATTTGCAAAAAGAATAAAAGAAAACCTTCTTAATTTAACTTTTCTTTTAAAGAGATACACACTTAAAAAACCAAAGCCATTAAAAAAAATTGAATCAAAAAAAGCCTTTGAAGTTGATAGAAAAGTACATCCTGATGAAGTTATACCTTTGAAAGCGGCATTTAATGGAAAAAAACTAATTGCAATAGGTTCATCAACAGGTGGAGTTGAATCATTATTAAGAGTATTTAAGAACTTAACAAAAGATTTACCTCCAATATTAATTACACAACATATACCTTATGGTTTTTCTAAATCATTTGCAGATAGATTAAATAATTATTCTGAAGTAACAGTTCATGAAGCAAAAGATAATATGATTTTAGAAAAAGGAAATGCTTATTTAGCTCCAGGGAATATGCATCTAACTATAGAAAAGACATCTAATAATAACTATAAAACTAAACTTTTAGATACTGTAAAAGTAAGTCATCATAAGCCAAGTGTGAATGTTTTATTTAGATCTGTAAACAATATTACAGGTGGAAGTGCAATGGCTATTATGATGACAGGAATGGGAGATGATGGTAGTATTGCTATGAAAGAACTACATGATAATGGAGCCTATACAGTTGCACAAAATGAAGAAAGTTGTGTAGTTTTTGGAATGCCAGCAAAAGCGATACAAGCTAATGCAGTAAAAGATATTATTCACTTAGATCAAATAGCACAATATATCATTGAGTTTTCAAACAATAAAATAAGATGATTTTACAAAAAGATCAATATATTATCTAGACTATGTTTGTCTTAAGTATTAATATATAATAATTTGGAAATTATAGTTTCCAAAAGTAAAATATATAAAAAGGCTTTTTATTGAAATATCCATTAGACTTTGAATCAACATTTAATCAAACATATTTATTCTGGCTATCTAGATTCATTAGAAATAAAATCACATCTCTTTCAAATAGACAGGTAAAAGATAAAGATCGTCTAGCGCAAATCTTACAAGAACTAGTAAAAGGCTTTGATTCTATTAATAAGTTAAAGCTTACAGTTAAAGAAGTAAGAAATATTGGAATTAATAGTATACATGTATATTTTATTCCTCTTGCAAAGTTATATAAATTTATGGATAATTATGGAGCATCATCTATGAAAGAAATTGATGAAGAACTTTTAAGTGATTTTCTAGCAACTGAGACAAGTACTTTATCTGATGCAACAAAAAAAAACTATAGAATAGCCTTAGTTACATTCTTTGGTTATATTGATAAACAAAACGAGGGTAAAGATAGTTTTGTTTACAGATATGGTATAGAATTAAAGAACTGGGGAGGATTATCTGGAAAAAGTGGTACGAAACTGCCCTCTTTTATGCAAAAAGAAGAAGTTCAAAGATTTATAAGTGGCATAGACATATATCCCTTTAGTTCAAAAATAACTGCTAGAAATAGGCTTATTATAAAAATGATTCTTTATACTGGTATCAGAGTCAGTGAAGCAATTAATATTGATTTAAAAGACTTTAATAAAGATGGCGATGCTTATATTATACAAGTTAGAGGAAAAGGAAATAAACCAAGAGTTGTAATGATAAAAGAATCCATTATTAAAAATGATTTAACAGCATGGTTAGATATAAAATGTTGTGATAATAGCCTACTCTTTTGTAATCAAAAAGGTAAGCCTTTAAGTCAAGCTTATATTAGCAGTATTGTAGAAAAAATACTTTTAAGTGTAGGGATTAGAAAAGAAAAAAATGGTGCACATATGTTACGACATACTTTTGCCACCCTACTTTATCAAAAAAACAAAGACTTGATACTTGTTCAAGAATCTTTGGGTCATGCAGATATTAATACTTCAAGAATTTATACTCATTTTGATAAAGATAAATTGAAAAAAACTACTGATATATTTTAGTTTTTAAAAACTTAACATTACATATTTTCTTTTTTTATTATACATTCTTTTGTAATTGAATTTTCTTGTAAAATAAACTTAAATCTATCATCATATAATTTTCCTTTAATTTCTACAGTATAAGGAATTTTATAAATATTAGAGTCTGCAGTACATAAATATTTTGTACCTTTTCTGATGATTGGATTCATCTCTACGAATTCTTCATTTTCTTCAATAATTGGAATACCTTTTTTATTTAATGATATAACATCTTGACCACTATTAAAAGAATCACTATATAAAGATTCTGAAATATTAGTTTTATTAGTACTACTATCAACTGTTTTTTCATCATTTATATAAAAAATAATTAAGATTAATATTAAAGTATTTATTAAAGATAATATTAAACTAGATAGATAGTATTTTTTAAATTTATTTTCATTAGTATTTATAGATGAATCTTCAAAAGTGTTATTCAAATTATCAATTCTTTCTGCTAATTGTTCAATTTTTTCATTTTCATTTAAAACTATATTTCTATTCAATTCATGTAATTGATTTAATATATTTTGATATTTTTCTTTTTCACTAATCATTAGTTACCTTACTCAACACATTTAAAAATCTAATAAACTTTAGAAAATAAATGTATGATTATTTTTATAATATTTTTCTTTCACTTATTCTTATTTTTATTAATAATATTAATTTTTCCCAATCTAATTTTATTTTTTTTGTAAATATTGTATTAAAAGTTTTATTATTCCAGTATACAAAATTAATAGGTTCTATATCTTTCTCTATAAATCTTATTTCATAATGTAAATGAGGACCTGATGTTTGACCTGAATTACCAGTTAATCCTATTAATGATCCTTTTTTAATTACATCACCTTCATTTACTAAAACATCACTTAAATGTCCAAATAAAGTCTTAAAAGCGAAGTTGTGAGAAATTATAATCATTTTCCCATATCCTCCAGGATCAAACTTTCTAGATTTAACAACAATACCATCAGCTGGAGCATAAACTTCTGTTCCAATAGCAGCTTTAAAATCTACACCAGTATGGAATTTCATTTTTTTTAATACAGGATGTTCTCTATATCCATATTCAGATGTAATGAATGTCTTTTTAAGAGGAGATCCACTTGGAATAGATTTTAATAAATATTTTTTATCAAAGTCATTAATTTTAGTATTTAAATAAATATTACCATTATTCGATAAATCTAGTCCTATATTTAATATTTGTTGTAAATCAGTAAGTTGCTCATTTAATAAATCAATTTCTTTTATACGATTCTTTATTTGTATTTTATATAATTCATTTTTGTTATTAATATTTTCTTTTAAATTATATATATTAAGATTTAAATAAATTATATATATACCAAATATAATAAATATTATTAAAAATAAAATTATATATTTTTTATCTGTTATTATGTTTGATTTCAATTTCGGCTATAACTACTTTCTAAAATTTTTATGTTTTTATTTATAAGATATAGAGTAATTAAATTACGCTATATCTTATACTATTTTTTATTTAAAGTAAGATCATCCATTGATACGAATAGCCATTTTCCAGATATCTTGCCATATCTATCACCTATTACAGAGTCATATATTTTTTCAATTCTTATGATATTTCCTTTAATATAAAAAGGATTTATTAGTTTAGTATCAACTATTTTGTTATTAGATAATCTACCTTTATATGTAAATACCTCTATACTATTTGTAACCATTCTATAGTAAGTACCATATAATTTTTTCTTTTTTACTTTTGAAACTTTCTTTATTTTTTTTAAGACTATTTTTTCTTTAACATCTTTTTTAATTTCTTCAGTAAAAGAAATTTCAATAGCTTTTTTTTGTATCTCTGGTTGTTTTTTTGGTTCAAGCTTCTTATTATTACATCCAATTATAATAAATATTGAAGATATCAATAAAATATATTTTTTCATTTATTTCCTTTTTAATTGTTTTTAATTAAGAATCTTTTTCTTATATTATTAGTTGTATCTTCAAATTTAACATAAAGTGATGTGATTTTAAATATTTTAAAACCAAATAAATTACTATTCTCTTCATAATATTTTGTTTTAAATAACAACTTACCATTTACGATTTTTATTTCTTTTATATATTTTTTTATGTCATTTAAAGATGATAATTTAATATCATTTTCAAAAGTTTCATTTTGATCAATTTTATTCAATACTTCTTCAGAATTAGAAGTTTCTTCAACTAATAAATCAACAGTTTTAATATCTGTAAAATTTTTATTTGAATCTACTTTAATTTCTTCTTCTTTTAAAATAGTTAAGTTTTCTGCTTTATTTTCATTTAATACCACACTATTTTCAGAAGAATCTTCAAGTAAATCTTGTTTAAGATCTATATTAGAATCTTTTATTGTTTCTTTTAATACTAGACTATCTTGTTGAATATCAGTATTGTATTCTTTTTTTGCTACTTCTACATCAATATTTTCTTTTTTTACTACTTCTACATCAATATTTTCTTTTTTTACTATCTTTTGTTCGAGATTATTAAAATAAAAAATTATAGATATTAATACTACCGCAATAGACATTCCATAAATAAAATAGTTCTTATTGTTAATGATTTTTTTCTTACAATTATTAGTTTTATCTTTGACAATTTCACTTATTTCAACACTCTTTTCATTATTAGATTCTATTTCCAAAGAATCTAACTGAGTTTCAGTTATAACTTTCTCTTTAATATTAATTATCTCATTAATATCTAATAAATCTACATCTTCATCAAGTTCTTTAATAAGTTTATTAATAACTTTGTTTTCACTACTTATATATTCATTTTTTTTTATTTGATTTAAAATATTTAATAATTCTTCTTCATATTTAATCTCATATTTATTTAATAAATAATTTGAATTTAGCTCACCACTTTCATCGTCTAAAATTTCTTTATAAATCTTACTATAATTTTCAAAATTCACTTTTAAGCCCTTAAGATATTATCTTTTTTATTTATTATAAATAATTTGTCCTATTATTACAAAATAACTATTAAAGTTAGTTTAAAGAAAAATTGGTATAATAAATAACATAATACTATATTAGAAATTAGGTAGTTTAAATGAATTTTTTTAACATAAATAAAAATCTATTAAAGTCTCTTGAAAATAAGTTTATTATATTTGGAGCTGGCTATAAAGGTGGTATTGGAAAGTCCGTATTATCCTTAGGAATTGCTAAGGAATTTAATATTCCATATATAACAAATGATCAAGGTTCATCAATTTCTGGAAATGTTAATTTTTATGATAATACGTTTTTGACATATAATTTTAAATCAAATAAAAAATTGGAAGAGTCAAAAGTTGTTATTATTGATCTTGCTGGTTGTTTTATGATAGATAAAACAATGCTTAAACTTATAAAGAAGTCAAATCTAATAATTCTACCTACGGGAGAAAATCCTTATTTAGATCATACTGGTTGTTTAATTACAGCAAACAATTTATTTGAATTAAATAAAAAACTTTTATTTGTTACTACTGGTATTGAAGAAAATAAGTTGAAAGAGACAATCTTCTCTTTTAATAGAGTAAAAAGTGAATATCCTCACTTTGAGAAATTAAAAGTATATGGACTATCAAAATGTAATGATATAATCCATGATTCAATAGTAAGAAAAAGAAGTTATATAAGAACTTATTTGTCTTTAAATGAAGATAAAAAGAGTGAATTTAAACCTTTTATAAAAGATTGGTCAAAAATAATAAAAGAAGTGAGTAATAGAATAGACGCTTTCCAAGATTAGATATAATCTTGGAAATAAAACTATTTTTTAATTCTAATACAAAAGAATCCTATATCATAATATTGAGATCCAGGGTTATTAAAAAATGTCATCTTATTATTTGATACTTTAAAATAGTTAGTATCAGAAAAATTCCAAGAACCACCTTTTAGATAATTATATTCATTCTTTTCTAAACTTGATGTCCAAGACCATACATTTCCAGCAATATCACTAATTCCAAACTTTGAATTTCCTTGTGGAAAAGTATCAATTTCTGATGTTTTATGAAGTTGATTTGATGAATTATTACAGTAATTTTTATTCCAAGTATTACCCCAAGGAAATAATCTTTCCTCTTCACCGGCTTTTGCTACATAATCCCATTGTTCATTTGTAGGTATACTATATGTATACACCTTATCAATCTCACTAAGATAATTACAAAATGCTTGAGCTTCATAATACGTGATATAAACTATTGGCTGTAGATCTTTATTAAAATTTTCTTTAATCAAATTCTTTTTATATTTTTTTTGATAATAATTTTTCTCATTCTTAAGCATAAGTTGATATTTTTGATCAAGTGAATCTATTTTATTATTCATTAACCAGATTTTAGAAGCCATATCTGACCAGTAATTTTTTTCTAAATATCCCCCTGCTTTTATAAATTCATTAAACCACTTATTTGTTATTACGTATTTACTCATTTCAAAATTTCTATTAGGAATTTTAATAAATTCTTTTTCATTAACTTCTTTATTTTCAATTAATTCTATAATATTTTCAAACTCAGTCTTATAAATAGGTGTAGTTTGTACTATAGGTTCAACTTTTTTTGAGTGCAAAAATTCAAATGTTTCTAATCTAAAACTTCTTTCTTCTAACCAAAATTTACCCTGTTCAGTACTAAATATAATTTTAAAAGAGTTAAAATCATTTTCTAATATTTTTAATAATTTATCTTTTTGAGTTTTATTTATATTTAAATTAATATCTAAATCATCTTGTATATATACCTCATGTTGAATAGTTTTTATAAGATATTTTACTACATCATCATTAGCAATAAGTAAATGATACATATCATTATAAAGTTCTTCAAGTGTACAAGAAATTGAAAAAAGTGAAAGTATTGACTCTTTTGTTAGATCTATTTCTGGATTTATTTTTATAAATATCTTTGAATTTACTTTTATACGATTTATTAGTCTCACAATAAATCTAGGTGTAATAATATTAAGAGGAGGAATAGATAAAATTACATTTTTAATCTCATCTTCTAGTTTTAAGCTTGTATTATTTTTTGAATAGATATTTTCTAATAAGTTTAATATTTTACCGTTACAAGATGGAATATAAAAAGGTAATTGAATTATCTTATCTAAATATGTTTTTCCTAAATATTTCTTATTTATGTCGTATTTACTACTTATTCTATTATCTAAAAAGTTTTCAATAATATCCCTATCAATAGCTAAAACAAAATATAATCCTTTTAAATCCAAAATTAGATTGATACACTCAATTATTTTTATAGCGCTTTTAGGAAGACACTTATCTAAGTCATCTATAAATATAACAATTTTTAAATTTTGTTCAATTAGTATTAATTCTAAACCTTTTACTAGATCAAATATTTGAAAAAAAGAATTTTTATCTAAAAATTGTTTTTCAAAACTTTTTTCAGTATTAATCAATGAATTTTCATTTTTAAGATCATCAATTTGTATTTTAATATTTAATATTTTATATTTTATATTTTTTATATGATTAAGTATATTTATTAAAGTATCTTGATCAAAAGAACTTCTATCTTTTTGAATAGTTTTTTCAATAACATTACAAAAACTTAAAATAGGATGCTCATTGTTTTGAAATTTCAACGCATTAAAAAATGCTGTTAATATTTTATCATTATTTTTAATATCAACATTTATTTCTCTTTCTATTAATTTCATCAAAGAAGTTTTACCCTTACCTGCTTTTGAAAAAATACCAACTGTAAATGGTGTTTCTGCACTTATTATTGCTTCTATTATAACTTCTGAATAAGTTTTAAAGTCTAAACTATCATGTGCAAAATCAACAATTACTCCCTCTGGTATTAGATTTAGATCAAAGTTAATACTTTTTGACATATAATTACCTCTATTATAAATTTATAATAAATAATAACAAATAATTTATTATAAATCATTTATAAAAGCCTATTTTTAGTATTATTATAATAAAAAACAAATTAGTATAATTATTATATATCATTTTATATTATACAAAATTAGAATATCTGTTATAGTTGAATTTTTTACTATTGTATTAAAATCTTTAAGTACATGAAGTTCATAATCTTCTTGAACCGTAGATATTTTCTCTTTTTCTACTGTTGATATATGATTAAACTTTATATTTTCATTTAAATTGTTTCCTACTGTTAGGATTGAGTCATTTCCTACTGTT